>CAZVZH010000093.1:0-15289 GCA_964630705.1 uncultured Saprospiraceae bacterium
GGCGGTGAGGATGATGCCGCCGCCGGCCTGTTCTTCCGGCACAGCGATTTCGACGGTGGGCGTGGTACTGAGTCCCAGGTCGATCACGGCAATGCCCATGCTGCGCAGGGTGCTGACGACCAGACTGCTGACGATGTCGCCGGAGATACGGCCGTCGCGGCCTACCACCACCTTGGCGTTGCCGGTGGTGTCGAGCAGCCATTGGCCGAAGCCGGCGGTGCATTCGACAATATCTTGCGGGGTGAGGTTGTCTCCCGGGCGCCCCCCTATGGTGCCCCGGAAGCCGGAGATGGTTTTGAGCAGTGGCAAAGTCGGTTCCGATTTAGTACAAAAAACTTGAGCAGCAAACCAGACGGAAAAAAGGATGATGGCAAAAACTACTGGGGCGCGGAGGAACGACTGCGAATTTGGTGCCAGTTTGTTCCGTTTCAACAGCGAAAGTAGGTAAAATTGCCCAACCGGCGCTTATTTGGACGGCTGCTTTTGCAAGCCCAGCGCTTCCCACATTTTAAAATAAATAGCAGTATTGTCGTACACCCCGCTAAACAGTTCCGCCCTTGGGCCAAACGCGTACACCGGAACCATGGCTGCCGAGTGGAGCCGGGTGGTGAACCCGGGGTTAAAACTTTTGCCTTTGGAAGCGGAGTTGAGCCCCGTGCCGCCGCACTCGTGGTCGCCGGTAACGAGCACCAGCGTTTCGCCGTCGGCTTCGGCAAAGCGCAGGGCAGCCGACACAGCAGCGTCGAAGTCGAGCATTTCCGCGCGCAGCCAGCGGGCGTCGTTGGAGTGCAGGGCCCAGTCGATCTGGCTGCCTTCCACCATGAGGAAAAACCCGCGGTTGCTCCTTTTTTTCAAAAACTGACAGGCTTGTTCGGTGGCTTTGGGCAGGTAATGCCGCCCCACGGAGGCGCCTTCGGGCTCGCGTTCGGCAGTGAAGAGCATGAACGGCGCCGAGCCGTCGAGGGGCAGCCGGCCGAAAGCTTCGCCCGAGCGCACGATGTAACCGCGTTGGCGCAGGCTGTCGAGCAGGTTGCGGCTGTCGGGCCGGTCGTCGAAATAACCCTGGCCGCCGCCGATGAAACAGTCGATCGGCGTGCGCAGGTAGTATTCGGCGATGGCTTCGGTGTAGGCGCGAATGTCGACGTGGGCGATAAAACTCGCCGGCGTGGCGTGCGTGGCCGAACAAGTGACGGCCATGCCGGTAGCGTAGCCCATGCCGCTAAGCGCTTCCAGGATGGTCGTGCAGGGCTCGTAGTCGGGCGGCACTACGGCAATAGCGCCGTTTTTCGTTTTTCGTCCGCAGGAAAAAGCCGTGGCCCCAGCTGCCGAATCGGTCACGCGTTCGTCGAAGGAGTGGCTTTTGTGAAAACCCACCACCGGAAACCGCTCCCACACCGACTTGCCGACGCCTTTCCAGTAAATACCGGCGCTCACCTGGGCGCCGGCCATGCCGTCGCCGATCATCAGGATAATGTTCTTCGGGCGAGCCGACCTCGGCTTCCAGATTTCCGGGCGGTTAGCCGGGGCCGGGGCCTGGCAGGCCAGAAAAAGCAGCAGAGCAGGCAGCAGAATGCGGGATGGATGCGTTAGCATAGCTTCGTTAGGCCAGTACTCCGTCGCGCATTTCGAGGCAGCGGTCGGAGAGCTCGGCGAGTTCTTTGTTATGGGTGACAATTACGAAGGTTTGGCCGTATTCGTCGCGCAGGCGGCAGATGAGCCCGTGCAGGTCTTGCGAAGCAGCGCTGTCGAGGTTGCCGGTGGGTTCGTCGGCGAAGATGATATCGGGTTGGTTGATCAGGGCGCGGGCAACGGCTACGCGTTGCTGTTCGCCGCCGCTGAGGGCCGCGGGTTTGTGGCTCAGGCGGTCCGACAAGCCGAGGTAGTCGAGCAGTTCCTGCGCCCGCTTGCGCACGACGGCCTCGCTGTTTTTTTGGATAAAACCGGGGATGCACACGTTTTCCAGGGCGGTAAACTCGGGCAGCAGGTGGTGAAACTGGAACACGAAGCCAATGTGACGGTTGCGAAAAGCAGCCAGTTGGCGTGCGCCGAGGCTGCGAATCGCCGTGTCGTTGATGCGCACCTCGCCCTGGTCGGCGTTGTCGAGCGTACCCAGGATGTGCAGGAGGGTGCTTTTGCCCGCGCCGGATTTGCCGACGATGCTGACAATTTCGCCCCGCTGAACAGACATGTCCACCCCTTTTAAAATCTGCAAACTCCCGAAAGACTTGCGTATGTTGCCGGCCTGTAAAACCATAGTTAGGAAACCCTGAAACGTTCAATAATCCGGGGAGAAATACCACACTACAGGACATTTTTCAGCAGCGTGGCGAAAAGTATTGCCGAACCCCGTTCGGCATTGCAATGCCGAACGGGGTTCGGCAGCACAAAACGCGGCAAAGATACTCTGCAGGACCTCCAAAATTTTGAAATTTCGCAAAAACATAACCAACCCAGGCGGTTGCTGGCGGCAGGCTGTAGTACTTTCGCCGCCGAGGCAACCAAAAGGTTGTGCGACTGACCAGTGCCGTTTCTATGAAAATCCTACAACTCTGCAAGAAATTTCCCTTCCCGCTCAAAGACGGCGAGAGCATTGCGGTGGCTTACCTGGCCCGCGCCTTCGACGCGCTGGGCTGCCCGGTCAGCCTGCTGGCTATGAACACCTCCAAACACTGGTTCGACCCCGCCCACCTGCCGCCCGAACTGAACGGCTACCAGGCCGTATACACCGTGGATATCGACAACCGCATCCGGCCGGGCGCCGCTTTGCTCAACTTGTTTTCCCGCCGCTCGTTTCACATCGAACGGTTTGAAAACGAAACCTTTGCACTGCGGCTGGCCGAAATTTTACAAAACGAAACCTTCGACGTCGTTCAACTCGAAACGCTGTACCTGGCCCCCTACATCCCCATCATCCGCCGCCACAGCAAAGCCCTGATCGCCCTGCGCGCCCACAATGTGGAGCACGAAATCTGGGAACGCGTAGCAGCCAATAGTAGTTTTTTAAAAAAATGGTACCTGCGCACGATCACGCCCCGGCTGAAAAAATTTGAAGAAAACCAGCTCAATGCCTGCGACCTGCTGGTCGGCATCAGCGAGCGCGACGTGCAGCAGTTTCGCCAATTGGGCTTGCAAAAACCGGCGATCACCGTGCCCATTGGTTTGGATTGCCGCGACTACACGCCCGACTTTTCCAGTTACAACCGTCCGCTCAGCCTGAGCTTTATCGGCTCGCTCGACTGGATGCCCAACCTCGAAGGCCTGCGCTGGTTCCTGCAGGAGGTGTGGAAACCCCTGCTGGCCGCACAATTTCCCCAACTCGAATTGCACATCGCCGGCCGAAACACGCCCGACTGGCTGCGCGCGCTCGGGCTGCCGCGCGTACACGTGCACGGGGAAGTGCCTGATGCCGCCGGCTTTATCAACCAGCACTCCATCCTGGTGGTGCCGCTGCTGTCGGGCGGCGGTATGCGGGCGAAAATTCTGGAAGGTATGGCTCTGGGCAAAGTAGTGCTGTCGACCAGCCTGGGACTGGAAGGCATCGCCGCGCGGCCCCAGCAAGAAGCCCTGGTGGCCGATACGGCGGAGGAATTTGCACGAGCCATTGCCTGGTGTTACGATCAGGGCGAGGCCCTGCGGCAAACCGGCCGCCAGGCGCGCAGCTTTTGCCTGGAACATTTCGACCACCTGGAGCAAGCCCGGCGGCTACTCGACCAGTACGCGCAACTGCGGCCGGCCGAAGCAATAAGCGTTTCATAACCAGGCTCCACCAGCGGTTCCCAACACTTTTCCACAGGTTTATCCCCAAAAGCTGGTGGATAACTTCAAGCCCTGCCTGCGCCGGTTTTCTCCACCTCAAAGTTATCTTTGCCCGGACTCCGGCCTTCGGCCTGCGCGCAATCACCGGCTTATGAAAATTACCTACTACGGCCATTCCTGTTTTTTGGTGGAAACCGGCGGCAAACGCCTGTTATTCGACCCTTTCGTCACAGGCAACCCGCTCGCTTCGGGCGTCGACGTGGAGGCGATCCGTTGCGACTACGTGCTGCTCACGCATGCGCACAGCGACCACATGGCCGACCTCGAAACGGTGCTGAAAAACAATCCAGGAGCCACCCTAGTGGGTATCTGGGAGGTCTACAGCGTTTACAGCGCCAAAGGCTACAAGGCCCATCCGATGAACAAGGGCGGCTGGTGGACTTTCGATTTCGGCCGGGTGAAAATGGTGCAGGCGGTGCACAGCAGCAGCTTCCCCGACGGCAGTTATGGCGGTGCGCCTGCCGGCTTCGTCGTGGAAAGCAGCGGCAAAACCATGTACCTAGCCGGCGACACCGCGCTCACCCTCGACATGAAACTCATCCCCATGACCTGCCCGGCGCTCGACCTGGCCATCCTGCCCATCGGCTCCAACTTTACCATGGACGTGCACGATGCCGTTATCGCCAGCCAGTTCGTCGAGTGCGACCGGATTATCGGCTGCCACTTCGACTCGTTCGGATTTATCAAAATTGACCACGACAAAGCCCGCGCAGCTTTTGCCGAAAAAGGCAAGGAACTGATCCTGCTGGCCATTGGCGAACAACGCGATTTTTAATATCCACCCCGAATTCACCATTTTTAAAAACTTGCTTACCACCCACCTATCATGAGCAAAATTATCACGATTGCAAACCAAAAAGGCGGCGTCGGCAAAACCACCACCGCCATCAACCTCGCCGCGTCGCTGGCTATCCTGGAAAAACGGGTGCTGCTGATCGACGCCGACCCGCAGTCCAACGCCTCCTCCGGCGTAGGCGTGCTCACCACCGAGGAAACGGTCAGCCTGTACGATTGCCTGGTGAACGGTACCGATCCGCGCGAAGCGATCCTCAAAACCGAAACGCCCAACTTGTGGCTCCTGCCCTCGAGCATCAACCTCGTCGGCGCCGACCTCGAGCTGGTCAACCGCCCCCGCCGCGAATTTGTGCTGCGCGAAATCGTTCAAAAAATAAGCAAGGACTACGATTTTATTTTCATCGACTGCCTGCCTTCGCTGGGCTTGATCACCGTGAACGCCCTGGTAGCCGCCGACACAGTGCTTATTCCCGTGCAGTGCGAAATGTTTTCGTTTGAAGGCTTGTCGAAACTGAAAAATACTATCGCCCTGGTCAAACAAGGGTTCAATCCACAACTCCAGGTGGAAGGCTTGTTAATTTCCATGTACGACAGCCGCCTGCGCCTGGCCAATGCCATCGTGGAAGAGGTGCGCAACAGCAGCGGCGACTATGTGTACGAAACGATCATCCACCGCAATTCCCGCGTCGCTGAAGCGCCCATGCAACACACCCCCGTGGCGATGTACGACGTGAGCAGCCGCGGCGCAGTCAATTTTTTTAACCTGGCCGAGGAGTTCCTACGCCGAAACCCAAACTGAATGTGGGGGAATGTGGGGAATGTAGTTAATGTGGTCAATGTGGTTAATGTGGCCATTGTGGTCAGTGGGAGGGAATGTGGTCAATGTGGCCAATGAGTTCATTCCCTCATCTATGATAATTCTCATTCCCCATATTGACCACATTCCCCCACATTCCCCACATTAAAAAATTCGCCATGTCAAAAAAACAACCGAGCAAAGCCGAGTTTGGAAAAGGCATCCGGGCCCTGTTGTCGCCGCAACAGGTGGAACAGACCATACAAGACAATCCGCAGGAAGCCGTGCGCGAATTGACGCATAGCGTGGCCATGCTGCCCATTAGCCAGATCGAAGCCAACCCCTTCCAGCCGCGCACCGAATTCGACCAAACCGCGCTCGACGAGCTGGCCGACAGCATCCGCGTGCACGGCCTGATCCAACCGGTCACGGTGCGGCGCCTGCACGACAAAGCCTACCAGCTCATTTCCGGCGAACGCCGCTTCCGGGCCAGCCAAATGGCTGAGTTGAAGGAAATTCCAGCCTACGTGCGCCTGGCCGACGACCAGCAGATGCTGGAAATGGCCCTCATTGAAAACATCCAACGGCAAGACCTCAACGCCATCGAGGTCGCCATTTCCTACCAGCGGCTTAAGGAAGAATGCAACCTCACCGACGAGTCGCTTTCCGAGCGGGTGGGCAAACAGCGCAGTACGATCACTAACTACCTGCGCCTGCTCAAACTGCCCGTCGACATCCAGCACGCCATCAAAGACGGCCAGCTCAGCATGGGCCACGCCCGCGCGATCGCCGGCGTCAACGATATCGCCTTCCAACTTTCGCTGCTCCGGCAAATTATCCAGGAGCAACTCTCCGTGCGCGCCGTAGAAAACCTCATCGCCCGCCACCAGGAAGACCGCAGCAATAAAAAACCGAAAGCCGACAAACGTTTGCCTGATCACCTGCGCAATATTCAAGACCAGTTTCGGTCCTATTTCGGCGCAAAAGTCGACCTGAAGCGCAATGAAAAAGGCAAAGGCCAGATCGTGATCAAATTCGAAAACGACCAGGAACTCAACCGCCTGATCGATCTGATGGAGAACAAATAGCGCCCCTACACCTGAAACTCTAGTACTATTTCCAGTACCCGCTGCCCCTGCCCCGCGCTGTTCCAGTGCGCCGGCAGGGGCAGCATTTCGGTAAGCAGCAAGGCGCCCTGCCCCTGGCGCAACAGTTTTTCAAAAAATTGCAGCAGCAGCGGGCTGTCCTGGTCGAAGTACTGCGGTTTTTCCGCTTCGAACCGGGCAAAAAAATACCGCGGGACCTGCCACTGCGCCAACAGGGCGCGCAGCCGCCGAAAATTTTCCGCTGGAGTGGCGCCGGCTTCCGGCTTCCAGCGCTCCCAGATGTCTGGCGGAAAACTCCAGGCCGCCCGGGCCAACACCAAATTTTCAAAACACTGGCGCGCGCGGTGCAGCACACCCGAACCAGCCAGGTCCACCCAATCGGCCGGGGGGCGCAAAGCGTCGAGCGACACGTAGGCCGTGCCCAGTTGGGCTAGCAACTGCATGGCCGGCGGTCGCTGTTCGGGGGCTTCCAGACCCAGGTCGTTCAGTTCCAGGAAATGCCCACTTTCTCGATCCATCAGCACGATCCGATCCTTGTCACGGCAAACGACCAGCGCACTCAGCAGGTGCTCCTGGCCCCCAGGGAAAGCAGCCGTCCGGCCGCCGGGCGCCAGCAGCGCATCGAAGCTGAGCGCCGGCTGAAAATTGGCGTTGAACCAGGATTGTCCAGGAAACTGGACGATCCGCCAGCCGGGTTTATTGGACGAAAACCAGTCCTGGAATTGCGCCGTAAAATCGCCGGGAAACGCATGCAACCAACGGGCGAACAATTTGCCGCCGCCAGGGTAGAGGCCATTCACCACGGCGTACCATTGGCCATTTTCCTCAAAAGGTTGGATCAAGGCGCCTATTTTTTGGGGTTGCGGCCCGGTAATACCGGCGGTTTGGGCCTGGTCATCCGCGGGTGCATGCACAGAACGTATTTCGCGGAACAATTCCAGAAACGGGCGGTTGTTGCGGGTTTGCAGGGCAGCGCCGGCGGCAGCCATCGCGCGTGCCCGGCCTTCCGGCAGGGGTTTTCCGGGCCGTTGCCGCCAGCAGTCGGTCAGTTGTTGGGCCAGTTTTTCCAACTCCGCTGGTCCGATCGGCAAGGCACAGGGCTGCACAGCATCTTCGTAAAACAGTTGTTCCAGCGGGATGGCGGGCGCCGGCGCGCCCCGTCGCTCGAAGCAGGCCTCGAGCGCACGGCGGGTGGCGGCCAGGGTTTCCAGGGCCTGCTCCACCGGCTGGTAGGGCAAGGTGCGCGCTGCGCCGCGCAACCACTGGAGCAGGCTGGCCGCCTCAACGATCGCCGGTTGGGCCGGGAGAAAACCCAGGTAGCGCTGGAGGTTGCCGGCCCAGTAGGGCGACAAACCTTGCTCGGGCAATTGCCAGTCGAGAAAGCCGAGGTCCAGCAATTCCAGCAGCCAGTTTTCCAGGGCATCGCGGCCGGCATCGACCGCGGGGGCCAGGCGGTCGAGCAGCAATTTAAAATTTATCTTCCGGCCAGGTTCAGCCGCCAGTTGGCCCGCCAAAAAATCGAGCAGCGGATCAGCCGTTAGTTCCTGCAGGGCCTCGTTTTGACCATCAAAATGCAGCCAGCGATAGCGGTTTTCTGCCGGCGGATGTTCGAGGCTGGGGTTAAGCGCTACCGATAAACTCCGGTAAAAAGCGGGCTCGCTCAGCAAGACCGGATACAGGGCTTCCAAAATGGCGACATTGGGCGCGACAGCGTAACTGCCGAGGGGGCCCGGCGCTTCGCCAACTGCCTGAACCGACACGGTAGTGAAGCGGCTGAACGGCGAGGTTTTGACCGCCATGCGGGTGGCGTATTGCAAAACGGCCGCCGCCGTTTGGCGGTCTCTTTTGGAAAAATCCTGCGGCGCCCGCTGGGTCCAGTCCGGCAGTTGGTCGAGCAGGCTGTGGCTGGCGAACAAGAGGGCGCGCTGAAAGGATTCGGTAGCGGCAATTTCCTGCAGGCAGGCATAGCCCAGGTGCAGGTTTTGCCGATAGGCTTGTTCGAAAACCTCGCGCTGCGCCTGCTGGGCAGCTTCGGCATTCCGGTAATTGTTCAGGCTGTGGTCGAGGGTTTCCAGGGCTGGGTGCGGGTTGTTTTTTTCAAAAAAATGGTCCTTCGCGGGCAGTTTACCTTGCTGGTAAAACCTTTTTCGGGCATTGTACACCGCAGTGCGGAGCGGAGAGGCAGGTAGGGCAGACAAGGCCGTATCAAATGCCGCCCGCAGCGCCTGGGCGGCGGCCTCCAGGCGGATTTGGCCAACCTGGAACTCCGTTTGGAGCGTCTTCCAGTCGGCCGACAGCGCAGCAAGCCGGTCCAAAGGCAACCCGGCGCGGCGAATAAGCATCAGAGGGAAAAGTGTTTGGGTCGGCATTGCCTGCGAAGAAAACAGTTTTTTAGCTACAAACAGGATGAAAAATACCCGCATCTGCTTCTTGTTGTTTTGCGCCTGTAGTTGGGCGGCTGTTGCCGTTGGGCAGCAGCGGTCTTTTAGATTTGGGTTTTCCGCCAGCGCGGAATTTCAAACGCTGAACGTCGGCGCGCAACCCGCCCGGCCGGAGACGCCGGTCGTTTCGACAGAGCAACACACCGGCAGCGGCGCTGGCCTGGGCGTTTGGGCCAAATGGCAGTTTTTGCCGGTGTTGCACCTGCGGCCGGGCTTGCAGTTTTCGTACACGTCCAACACCATTCGCTTCGTGCATCCCGACGGCCAAACGCGGCGCGACCGCTACGGGTTTACCGACCTGGAAATACCCCTGCACCTGATCCTGAGCGACGAATTGCGGCGCCTGCCGCTGCGGGCGCTGATCTTGTTTGGCGGGCGGGTGTCGTGGAACTTAAACGCTTCGGACGCCCAAACGGCCTTGCGCCTGCTGCCCGAGCGCGCGGGTTTCGACCTGGGCATTGGCGCGGGTTTTCGCTGGGGCGACTGGAACGTGCAGCCCGAACTGATTTACTCCTACGGCCTGAACAATGCCCACGATTTTCGGAACACGCCCTACGACTGGGCGGTGGGCCGGGTACTGCGCGACCGGCTGAGCCTGCGGCTGGTGTTTGGGCCGTTTTGAGGAAATGTACGCCCTTGCAATCCTGCTCAGTTAACGTTATTTTTGTTTGTGCGAACGCTGTTTTTAATCATCTCCAACCTGTGTTGCTCATGAACAAAAAATTTACCCTGCTCGCTGCCGGTTGTTTTGCCGGCTTTTTTCTTTCCAATCTTTCCGCTCAAATTCCTTGCCTGCAAGTGCAGTGCCTGCCGGCTGCTCAAAAAATCTGTGACGACTCCGGCAACGACCCCGAACTCTGGCACTACATCGCCTGGTGGGACCCCGCCACCGCCTCCAACGACCTGGCCGATGTGGAGGTCGACCTTTCGGTGCAGGTGGAAAACCCCTGCGCTGAACCTTTTTCAGCGGCTTTCGAACTGCTGCTCGACCTCGACGGCGACGGCGCGCCCGAGTCGAGTGTCCGAAGCGATGAACTGGACAACTTCCCCGCGGGCTACCTGCCCTACAACAACTACCCCGACCCCGCGCAACTGGAATACCGGCTGTTCGACCTGCGCAATGTGGCCCCGGAAGCCAATTACCGCTTCGCCTTGCAAACCCTGACCGACGGCAACCGCCAAACCTTCCGGGTAGCCTGGAACACCGAAATAGCGCCAGACGCCTACCAAACCCTGCAGTTGCCCTATGGCCGCCACCGGATCGTGTGGACGCTGACGGAGGCCAACGGCGCGCAGACGAACTGCAGCACCGGGCTGGACATCGCCGATTGCAAAGCCCCGGCGGTCGTTTGCCTCAACGGCCTGAGCGTCAACATCATGCCGTCGGGTATGACCACCCTGTTTGCTTCCGATTTTTTGCAATTTGCCAGTGACAACTACACGCCGTTCAACCGCATCCAGATCGGCCTGCGCAAAAAAGGCGACGGCACAGGTTTCCCGACCGATTCTACCGGAGCGCCGAGTACCCGCCTGGCCTTCAACTGCGACGAGCTAAACGCGAATACCGTTGAACTCTGGGCGCGCGACGCGGCCGGGAATACGGATTTTTGCGAAACGACGGTGCTGGTGCAAGACAACGCCGGCATTTGCTCCTGGGTCGGCGGCCTGCCGGATACCCTGATGCTTTGTTTGCAGTATTGCGGCGCCAGTTTTCCGCTCGATGTAAACTTCCAGGTAGATGGAATGCACCCGGCTTTGCCTCCGCTTTCCTGGTTTGTGTTGCCGCATTTACCCAACCAACATTGCCGCAGGTATCCCCTTTCGATGTACCCCTTGTTGGGCAACTACACCATCACGCCCAACAAAGACAACGACCAGATCAACGGCCTGAGCACCTACGATCTCGTCCGGATCGAGCGGCACATCCTGGGGCATCAGGCGCTCGAAACGCCGTATAAATTGATTGCGGCCGACGCCAACAACAGCCGCTCGATTACTACTTTTGATATTGTCGAACTGCGCAAACTGCTGCTCGGCACCTACGTGGAACTGCCGAACAACACTTCCTGGCGGTTTATCCCGGCCAATTATGTTTTTCCCAATCCGGATAACCCCTTCGCAACCATTTTTCCGGAAACTATTCAACTCAACAATACGCCGGGCGACTCCGCCAATTTCATCGGGATAAAAGTCGGCGACGTCACCTGCAGCGCCACACCCGAGGGGCTTTTGCCGCAGCGCGAAACCCTGAGTCTGGGCAAGGAATTTTGCCTGAACTTGCCCAAACGCAACCTCGGACCGGGAAAAACGCTGACCATCCCGATCACGGCCGGCACGAGCGGCCCGCTGTTCGGCTACCAGTTTGCCCTGAATATTCAGCCGCCGCTGTACTTGTCGGGCGTGCTTCCGGGCTCCGGGCAATCCCTGGACAACTTTTCATTTATCGGCAATGTGCTGACCTGCAGCTGGAGTCGGGGCGAACCGTATTTTTTCAAAACGGGTGACACCTTGTTTTATCTGACGTTGAGCGCGTCTTATTGGGCGAACACCGCCGACCGGCTGAGCCTGAAAACCGACCGTCTTTACCCGGAAGCATACAACACGATGGGCATGTACAAACCGATCGTGTTGTGTTTTACCGGCGGCGGTCAGCTGCCCGGCGATCCGAGCCAGCAAATTGTGGTGCAACCAAACCCAGTCGTCGACCGAGCCTGGGCGCCGGCGCCGGCCTCCGGCACCGTCTCATGGGAAGTATTGGATATGGCGGGGCGGGTGCTGCTGCGCGGCAGCGAAACGCTGGACGGGCAGGAGCGGCTGGAATTGCCCACCGAGTCGCTGGCGGCGGGGATTTATTTGTTCCGGCTATGGGCGGGCGATACCGTGCAGAGCGGGCGGATGGTCAAGCTGTAGTATCGACAGGATTTGCAGGATTAATTGGAGACAGGATCAACAGGATAGAAAAATTTGATCCTGTCCAACCCCAATTCTGAAAATCGTATCTAAACCGCGACAGGCGTGGGGACCATCGTTTTCAGTTTTTCCAGCACCTGGTCGACTTCCTCCGCTGTGTTGTAGTGTGAAAAAGAAAAACGGATGCTTTTGCGCGCAGGGTCGGCCCCGATAGCGGCGAGCACATGACTGCCTTTTTCCGCGCCGCTGGAGCAGGCGCTGCCCCCCGATGCGCTGATGCCGGCGATGTCGAGGTTGAGCAGCAGCAGTTCATTTTTCGGCGAGGGTGGAAACGACACGCTGAGCACCGTGAACAGGCAGTTGCCGTCGTAGTCGCCATTGAAACGAATGTCGTCAAACTGGGAAAGCAGGCCATCCATCAGTCGCTGCCGGATGCTGCGGATGTGTTCGGTACGGGCGTCCATTTCCGCTACGGCAAGTTCGAGCGCTTTGGCCAGCCCGACGATCCCGTACACATTTTCCGTACCCCCGCGCATGTTGCGTTCCTGTCCGCCGCCGTCGATGTAGGGGCGGATTGTGTTATCCGGATTGATGTAGATAAAACCCACGCCTTTCGGGCCGTGGAATTTGTGCGCGGCGCCGGAGAGAAAGCTGACCGGCGTTTTTTGCACGTCGATGGGAAAATGCCCCACTGTTTGCACCGAATCGGTGTGAAACAAAGCCCCGTACTGGCGGCAGAGGCCCGACACCTGTTCCAGGTCGATCATCGTACCGATTTCATTGTTAGCGTGCATGAGCGACACCAGGGTTTTCACCCCGGAACCGGCTGCCAAGGCGTTCTCCAGCGCGTCGAGCCTGACGCGACCGCGTGCATCCACAGGCAGGTAAACGACTTCGATACCCTGTTCTTTCTCCACCGTTTCGATAGTGTGCAGGCCGCAGTGGTGCTCGGTCGGACTGCTGATGATGCGGCGCACGCCAAGGTCGCGGATAGCGCACTTGATGGCCATGTTGTTGCTCTCGGTGCCGCCGGATGTGAAAAAAATATCGGCCGTGCCGGCGCCGATGGCCTGGGCGACGGTTCTACGGGCGCTTTCGAGCAAGGCCCGCACCTGGCGGCCTTCGGCGTGAATGCTGGAAGGGTTGCCAAATTGCTGGCGCAGCACGGGCAGCATGGCTTCGATGACGGCTTCGGAAATGGGTGTGGTGGCGGCGTTGTCGAAATAGACGCGAGACATGACGATCTTAACTGATTGCAGGATGGATAGGGCACGCCGGGCAGGCGCGAACTTGGTCGGGGGCAAAGGTAGGGATTTACCGGGTATTCACAGCCATTGGGCTTATTCCAGGTGAGCCGCAAGTTGGCAAATTATCCTGCCTTCTCAATAAAATACATATCGATAGGCTCCTGGTTTTTTATGGGAATTTTTCCCCTGTGCTCGCAGTTGAATCTATTCTGCACCATTTGAAAGGTGTTTTTAGAAATATTAATCCGGCCTGTATCGCTGTTGCTTTCCAGCCGTGCGGCAATATTGACCGTGTCGCCCCAGATGTCGAATGCAAACTTGCTTCTCCCGACCACTCCTGCAATCAGGGGGCCGGTATGAATGCCGATTCTGCCCTCAAAAAACAGTTCATTTTTCTCGAGACATTCACTTTTCCAGTCTTCAAAAAACTTCAGTATTTCCAACCCCGCCAGGACCACTTTTTCGGGGTGGTCGGAGGTAGGCAAAGGAACGCCCCCAACACACAGATAGCCATCCCCCAGGGTTTTTATTTTTTCCAAATAGTATTTTTCAATGATCCGATCAAAATTACTGAAGCAATAGTCAATTTTATAGACCAGCTGGCTTGGCGTTAGATAATTACTCTTTATGCTGAACTCCTTAAAGTCGATCATCATAACTGTAGCACTGCTGTAGTGCTTCGGTTCGACTTTGTTGTGCGCTATCAGCTCATCGGCAATTGCCGACGGTAGAATATTCAACAATAATTTGTGAGAGTTTGCTTTTTCCGCTTTGATCATTTCGCTTTTTTCAATCAGTTCGCGCTCGTTGTTAAAATTTCGCACCTGTACATTGAACATGTTGGTAGAAACGGTAAATGATAACAGTGAAATAGCAGTGGCTTCCATTAAACTTACCAATATCATTTCTGTGCCCTGCCCGTGTATGATCAATATAGAAAAAGATATAGTCAGGTAACTGGCAACATTTAAAAGTATGCGGTCAAAGTGAAGCGCAATAATTACAAAATTTATCAAAAGGACATTTACCGCGTACATAGCGACAGAACCTCTGTCTAAAATGCTCAGAATCGCCATAACCAGCGTAACCATACTGACAAAACATGCCCAGGATACAATCAATGCCTTGGTATGCGCATATCGACCGATCGAAACAGCTTCTTCATTTTTATAGATGAGGTATAGCGGGAAGGCTAAAAAAAGCAATACGGTATGGGTTAAAAACAGATAGAAATAAATGTCTGATTCGGAAAATCTTCCTGTATAAAAGCGTATACCGTCCAGGCAAAGCAGCACGAAGGTAAATGCCAGGCCTATAATAGAGGCTTTTTTGATTCTGTTGATGTTTTCAATCCGAAGCCGCATGATAAAAGCTTTTCGATTGCTTTCATGTACTTCGAGAAAAAGTTTGCTGTCGTCATTCAGTTGCATATTGGAGGAATTTAAGCGTTCCGCGAGAGCACCTTTCCAGCGGTCATCAAAAATACAAAAACCGTTCAGCTGGCCAATCTGTCCGGTTTGTTTTTACCGCCGGGTCCAAGGAATTGGCCGCGGCATGCCCGAAACCCCGTGCGTCCGGAATGGAGCTTTGGAATACGCTGTTCCAAAGATTTTTACAAGGACGAAGATCATCAACTTCTTCAATGGTTCGATAATTTATATCAATAAAAATTATCGGGGAATGCCCGTAAGTTCGCACTCACAAAATTAATGCACGTATGAAAGATCATAAAAACCACCCTTCCGCTACCAGCCACCAATCCAACGGCGAAAGCCGCTGCCCGTTCTCCAGCGGCATCGTCAAACAAGTCGCCGGCGGCGGCCCTTCGAACCGCGAATGGTGGCCCAACCAATTGAAGTTGAATATTCTGCGCCAAAACCCATCTCCATCTAACCCGATGGGCGAGACGTTCAACTATGCCGAAGCCTTTAAATCGCTCGACCTCCAGGCGGTGAAAAAAGACATCGTTGACCTGATGACCCGTTCGCAAGACTGGTGGCCGGCCGACTACGGCCACTACGGCCCATTTTTCATCCGCATGGCCTGGCACAGCGCCGGTACCTACCGCATCGCCGACGGCCGTGGCGGCGCCGGTTCGGGCACGCAGCGTTTCGCGCCGCTCAACAGCTGGCCCGACAACGCCAACCTCGACAAAGCCCGCCTTTTGCTTTGGCCCGT
>CAZVZH010000094.1:0-15254 GCA_964630705.1 uncultured Saprospiraceae bacterium
GTCACTTTGTCGCCAAACCACTGGTGGGCCAGTTCGTGGGCGATGAGGCCGTAGCTGGCGCCGATCATGAAGCTCATCGTTTGGTGTTCCATGCCCCCGCCGAAGCCGAAATGGGCGTGGCCATATTTTTCTTCAAAAAACGGATACAGGCCGGCGCGCTGGTTGAACAGTTGCATGATCTCGACGGTCACTCCGGTTTCGGTTTGCGCCTGATCGACAAACTCGGGGTACCAGTAGTTGAGCACCGGAATATTGCCGCCGGGGTAGGGCACCAGGTCGGTGTATTCTTCGTAGTTGGTGACGCCGATGGCCACCAGGTAAGCGGCGATGGGGTATTTGCTGTGCCAGTGGTGCGTTGCGGCGCCGCCGGGACCGGGTGTCACCGAGCGAAGCAGGCCGTTGCTGGCCACCTTGTAGCCGGCGGGTACGGTGACGTGGATGTCGATAGAGTCGGCTTTGTCGGTCAGACTTTGTTTGCAGGGCCACCATTCTTTAGCGCCGAAGGGTTCGCTGAGCGTCCAGAGCACGGGTGTGCCGTTGTGCGTGGCAGTTTGAAACGTGCCGAAACCCTGTCCGACCTGGGGTGCGCCCTGGTAGTACACAGTAATCGAGTCGATTTGGCCGCCGGGGACCGGCGCCGGCAATTGGATCAACAAAATATCGCCTGAGTTTTGGCTGAACGCAGCGGGCAGGCCGTGGTATATGACCGAATCGACCTGCATGTTCAGGCTCAGGTCAAAATCGATTTCCTGCAGCGGCCCGGCTTTCGGGGTAAAATACGAAGTGATATGCCCCCGGATGAAATGCACGGCCGGATCGACCGCCCAGAAACAACGCTGGTAGCCGAGTTCGTAGGCCGCGCCTGCGCCCGGGCCCGCGCCGTTGCGGTGGAGTATGTGCGCGGCGGCCTCGGGGGCGTGGCAGTTGAGTTGGTTCAGTTCATCGGGAGTAGCTTGGCGCTGGGCGCCGGAGGAGGCGATGGTTCCGAAAAAAGCGCCGGCGAGCAGAGTGGTCCGGATGGGCGGCATCGGCTAAAAGATGGTTACTGGTGAAGGTTGGCCGGCGGCACAAGTTGTGTGCCGGGTTGGCTTTCAAAAGTAGCCTAAAGCCGTGTTCGGAACAGGTTTTACTTTGCCAGGGGTGGGCATTTGTGTTGAAAACTGTGCCAGCCAATTCAAGATCAAACAAACCCCAGCGGTTCAAACGTCCCTCCCAGCACCCCCGCCGCATCAGCGCCCAGCCAGCGCCCCAGCAAAGTGGCGTATACCTGCCGGAAATCGACGGTGTATTTCAAGTCGCCCTGCTCGAGCTCGCGCAGGTTGGGCAATTCGTTCAACAACCCTTTTTGCCGCAGGCTGCCGCCCAGGAAAAACATCTGGTTGGCGGTGCCGTGGTCGGTACCGCCGCTGGCATTCTGTGCTACGCGCCGGCCGAATTCGGAAAAAGTGGCCACCAGCACGTCGTTCCAGCGCCCCTGGGCTTTCATCTCGGCGCCGAAAGCCGCCAGCGCGCCGTTCAGCTCGGCAAACAGGCGTTTTTGCTGCCCGGCCTGATTAATGTGCGTGTCGAAACTGCCCAGCGAGAGGTAGTACACGGAGGTTTCCGCGCCACCGAGGATCAGCGAAGCCACAGTTTTCATCTGTTTGCCCAGGCCGGTGTTCGGGTAGCTGCCCGCAGTGGTTTTGCTCCCGCTTTTTTCAAACAGGTAATCGGCCGACGACAAGGTTTCGGCCATGGTTTTGTACAAATACCCCACCGGCGAATCCTCCTGCACCCGGTTTTTTTGCGCAGCCAGGTACTCGGCAAAATATGGGCTGTGGGCTGAGCGGTATAGCTGGGTGGGGTCTTGCAGGGCCAGGCCCTTGCGTTGCTGGCCTTTGAGGGCCAGGCTGAGCGTATCGTCGATTTCCAGCACAGGGGCCATGCAGGCGGGCTTGGCGGCGGCAGCGCATTGGGCGTCGAGGTAGCGGCCGAGCCAGCCGGTCGTCCAGTATTCCTGGGCCGGGCTGGCGGTGTGCCAGATGTCCATGCTGCGGAAGTGCGAGCGGTCGGGATTGGGATAGCCGACGTTGTGGAGCACAGCGAGCTCGCCGGCGTCGTACCAATTTTTGAAAGCCAGCAGTTCAGGGTGCAGGCCGGCTTCGTCGGTCAGGCGCAGGGTTTCGGTGCGGGAAAGGGCGAGCCGGGGGCGCTCGTTGTAGTAGATGTCGTTGCGGAAAGGCACTACTGTGTTGAGCCCGTCGTTGCCGCCGCTGAGCTGAACGATCACCAGGATTTTTCCTTGGTGCTCCAGCGCGTCCGGCCGGGCGTGGGCTTGTAAAAAACGGGGCACCCAAAGGGCGGTTGTAGCCAGTGAGGCGGTTTTTATAAATTTTCGACGTTGGATCAGCATGCTTTAGCAAAGTTGATATTCCGGCGTCGCCATGAGCTGCAGCGCCGTCGATTGGAGGAATTCATCGCGGGGTTCGGGGTCGGTGTGTCGGGCCAGCACTTCGAGTGGCGGCCGGGCTTCGGGCATTTGCCAGAGCCAACGGGCGAGTTGGGTCGCGATTTCTGTGTCGGGAACTGCCGCAAACAGGCCGAGCAGCGGCCTCCAGTCGACCTGCACACCCAGTTTTTTTTGCAAACGCCCCTGTGCAGGCTGGCCCATCATTTGGTCGTCGTCGGCCTTAGGCCGGATGTCGAGTTCGGTTTGGGCGGCAATGATGTGCGGCAGGCGCAGGCGCAGCATGAGCGCGCTGCTGTCGATCCAGTTGCGGCCGCCCGGCCAGCCGGCTACGTTGGGCGGGTAAAACAACACCTGGCCCAGGGCGCGTTGGAGCAAGATTTGGCCATAAGGATCGTCGAGCTGGAGCGGCAGGGTGCGCCGGATACCGACCCAGAGTTCGACGGGCGACTTGATTTTGGAGCCGATATTTTCCGCATCGAAGAACCAGTTGCTGGTAAAAATGGCTTCCAGCAAAGCGGTGATCGAGTAGCCACTGTTGTAAAAGCGGTCGGCCAGATGGCGGATGCGGTCTTCCGGCGCCTGTTCTTCGTTGACGAGGAAGCGGTACAGTTTCCGGGTGATGAAATAGGCTGTTTGGCGTTGTTCGAGCAGGAGGTCGAGCACGGCATCGCCGTCGAACTTGCCGGTTTTACCCAGCACGGTTTTTTCGCCGGTGTCGTGCTGGAAGCGGCGAAACACAAATTCGCCGTCGAGTTTAAATCCCCAGCCGGTGAACGCCCGGGCGGCTTCTTTGACGTCCTGTTCGGTGTAATGGCCCCGGCCCAGGGTGAACAGTTCCATGACCTCCCGGGCAAAGTTTTCGTTCGGGTGCTGTTTTTTGTTTTGCTGGTTGTTGAGAAAAGCGAGCATGGCAGCGCTTTTCGACACGGCGCGCAGCAGCTCGCCGAAATTGCCCAGCGCCTGGTTGCGCACCACCTGCAACAATTGTTGTTGGTACAGAATGTTGAGGTTACGGCTGGCGAAATGGCCATGCCAGAACAGCGCCATTTTTTCACGCAAGGCCGCAGGGCTGTTTGCCATTTCGTCGAGCCAGAGCAGGTTCAGGCTTTTGATGTCTTCGCGGCTTTGCTGGCGGATTTTTTTCTTTTCCGCCTCGGAAGGTTCTTTTTGCCGGGGCTCCATTTTTCCTAGCTCGCCGATGCCCATGAGCAAGCCCCGGATAGCCCCGTCGGCTACGTCGAACATCTGGGGCGCTGGCGCCGAGTGGCGGAGCAGGCGGGGCCACCAGTCGGTTTCGGCCACTTGTTGCCAATCGGGCCAGAGGCGCGCATCGGGGCCGAAGCCGGCGCGCCAAAGCAGGTGTTGGAGGCGGAGTTGTGCGGATGGTACCATATTTATTTAATGTGGTCAATGTGGTCAATGTGATGAATGTTGGAAATGCGAAGAATTGAAGGCTAACGGGCGCTCAGACGGGGAGCGGCCGGAGGGGTTTAATATTGAACAAAACCTTGAGTATTTTACGGAAGGGCGCTTCCAAAAATTCTGATACAGGCGGGCGGCTCTTTTTAATTCATGTTGTAGTTCACCCCAAAGCGCAGCATCCGCCCGGGCTGAGGGTTGTACAGCAGGTCGTCGGGCGTGCCCGTAGCGTCGATGCCGGCGTAGTGCCGGTTGAACAGATTGCGGACGTGCATGTACACGAGAAATTGTTTGCTGAGGTAAATGCGCAACTGAGCGTTCCAGGTTCGGTAAGCCGGATAACTTTTTAGCGTGATGCTGCGCTGGTAGAAATCTGGGTAAGCGCTGGCGCTGCTGAGGATGCCGCTTTGGCGGTTGGAGCTGACCATAAAATCCCACTTTTTCCCTTTGAGCGAGTAGCGCATTTGGGTGATCCAGCGTGGGAAGTTGCGCACATCGCCGAGTTCCGGCTGCCCGAAGCCCAGGTATTCGCGGCCGCGGCTGTATTGGAAATAAAAATCGAAATGCGCTACGATAGAGCCGTCATCGGGCCGGAATTTATCCAGGTCGAAATCGAGCACATCGTCGCCGATCGTGCCTTGTATTCCCCAAATGCTCATTGCCCGGCCGGGGGCGTTTTGATAGCCGTAATACCAAAAGTCGGTATCCTGGGTCAGGTAACCATTGCGGGCGAGGTTGTCTACCTCCTGATAAAACACCTGGATATCGGTGGTAAACCGCCCGGAGTAGCGGCGGATAGAAAAATCGGCCGCCCGAACGCGTTCGGTAGCATACAGCTGGTGTTGGTTGGGTGTGAGCCGGAGGGTATCGGCTACCTCGATTCGGTAGTTGTGCACCCGGCTGTACACTGTCGGGCGCTGGAAGCCCTCGGAATAGCTGGCCCGCAGCATCCAGCTGCTATCGATGCGGTATTGCAGCCCCAGGCGCGGGGCCGGTGTGATAGAATTGTCGAAGGAAAGGTTGAGCGAACTGCCGCCCACCAGGGTAAATTTTTTGCGGCGCCAGTGAAACTGTACAAAAGGGTTGGCGTCGGCAACCGCTGCGGCCGCCACTCCGAACGGGCGGGGGTTGGGCGGTACTGATTCGCCAGAGAGCAGGGCGTCTACCGGGGCCGGGAAATAACCCATGGCGGGCACGCCGCCGCCGAGGTTGATTTGCAGGCCGGCGTCGAGGTTGAGGTAGGGGCCCAGCGCGGCATTGATGCGCGACTCGAAACGGAAGTCGAATCCATTGGCTGTAAAATAGCGCTCATCCGCATTAAATCGGTTGTAAATACCTTCCAATGCTGCCCGCCGTTGAGCATCGGTTTGTAGCTGCGGTGCTTTGGCCCAGTAGAGCGCCGCGCCCAGCCGGTCGAACACCGGGGTAAAAGTGGACGTATTGCGCACCTGATAGCGCAGCAAGGAAAAGGTATTGGTGGCCGTGCGTTTTTCACGGCGTTTCTTAAAACTCAGGGCGAACGTTTCAACCTGCTCGGCTATACGGTTGGAGGGGTTGCCGTAAAACGTAGCCAGCGGGCTCAGCCCCAGGCTGGTGTGGTCGAAGCGGATCAGGCGGTTGTAATTCAGGTGAATACCCCTCCAGGTGAGGTTGATGCCCAGCAAGCGACTTTCGTGCGGGAGCTCGGCGGTGCGTGCCAGGCTGTCGCCCAGTTCACGGGGGCGGTAATTGGGGTTGAGCCGGTAGAGCGTGGAGTCCAAACCGAAGGGCAGGTAGTTTTTAGTGGTAAACAGCTGGTTGTCGTAAAAATAATCGAGCCGCTCGCGTACGGTGTTGCTGCCGTAGAGGCTGAAGCGAAAAATATTTTTGTCTTTAAAAAGTTTGCCGCCGAGCATCAGGTCGAGGCTGTTGTAGCCATAATTGCCAAAAGCCAGGTCGGCTTGAGTAAAAATCGGACGTTCGGTTTCTTTTAAAATAATGTTGACCACACCGGCGCAGGCCCCATCGCCGTAAATCGCCGAAGCGGGTCCGAACAACACCTCGATACGCTCGGCTTGCCGCACGGGCAGTTGCGCTCCGATGGGCATGCCTGGGGCCGCGGAGGGTTTTACGGGTACGTCGTTGATCAAAATTTTCACATACTGATTGCCGGGCAAACCCCGTAGCAGAAAAGTTTCGCCCTCCAGCGCGTTGCCCGGCTGCGAAACCCGCACCCCCGGGGCAGCGGCAAGCACGTCGCCCAACGTTACAAATCCGTTGCGCTCGATGTCTTCGGCCGTCACCACCCACACTTTGAAGGGAACCTGGTCGAGGTCGGCCAGCGAACGGGTCGCCGAAACGGTTTTTCGCTTGGGCGCCAACTGGCCTAAATCCTGAATGTAGCGCTCATCGAGCCGCTCGGGTTCGAGCAACAGCGAAGTAGTGTCGGGCTGGGCGGTGAGCCAAAGCGGGAAGCAAATGAAAAAGCAAAAAAACCGGGCGCGCATCATCGGAGGAGTTGTAGATTTTTGGCCAAAAAAACGAAAAGATCGCGCTTGTTTCGAAAATTCGGACCTTTGATTTTAACACAGCACTGCTAAATGACACCGACCATACTTTTCCAGGATAGCCTCCTGCTCGCCGTAAACAAACCGGCCGGCATGCCCGCCCAACCCGACCCAACTGCCGACCTTTCGGCCCTCAACTGGGCAGCCGACCGCTGCGGCCAGGCGCTGCACCCAGTGCACCGGCTCGACCGGCCGGCCAGCGGCGTGCTCCTGTTGGCCAAAACTGCGGCGGCCATGACGGCGCTCCAACAACAGTTTCAGGCGCAGAGCATCGAAAAGGATTACCTGGCCGTAGTCAGCGCGCCGCCGGAGCCGCCGGAAGCTACCCTGGTGCATTTTTTGCAAAAAAACACCGCGAAAAACCGCGTATTCGCCAACCCGGATGCCCGAAAAGGCAGCCAACGCGCCGAACTAAGCTACCGCCTGCTGGGCAGCAGCGACCGCTACCACCTGCTGCACGTGCGCCTGCTTACCGGCCGTCAACACCAGATACGGGCCCAGCTGGCCGCCATCGGCTGCCCGATCCGCGGCGATGTCAAATACGGCGCCCGGCGCGGCAACCCCGACCGATCCATCGCCTTGCACGCCTGGCGCCTGGCCTTCGAACACCCCGGCACCGGCGCATGGCTCCAACTCGAAGCCCCGTTGCCCGATACCGACGCCGTGTGGCAGGCTTTTGCCGAAATGCTGGCCGGCGGCAAACTTTTGTAAAGCCTGGCTGAAAACAAATCACAAGAAATTCACCATCCGATATCCACCATGTTGCACACCCTCGACCGCTACCTGATCAAAAAGTACTTGTCCACACTGCTGTTCTCGATCCTCATTTTTACCCTGATTTCCATGGCGATCGACTTCAGCGACAAGGTGAAAAGTTTTATCGATACCGATTGTACGCTCAAAGAAATTCTGGTCGACTACTACCTGGGTTTCGTGCTCAACATGGGCGGCCTGCTGTTGCCTCTCTACGTGCTGATCGCCGTGGTGTTTTTCACCTCGCGCATGGCGTTCAACGCCGAAATCCTATCGGTGCTCAATGCCGGCGTCAGCTTCCGCCGGCTGCTGCGCCCCTACCTGCTGGCCGGCGGACTGGTGGCCCTCTGCCACCTCGGGCTCAACCATTTTATCATCCCCATCGCCAACAAAACCCGGCTCAAATTCGAGCGCGCCTACGTGTGGACCCAGCAGGAAAAAGGCAAAAAATCGAACGTGCATTTTCTCGTCGGAGCGAACACCAAAGTGTATATCCAGGGCTACGATAAAAACCGCCAAACCGCCACCGGACTCCGGCTCGAAAAATTTGAAAACAACCGCCTTGTCAGCATCCTCGACGCGCAAAACGCCGCCTGGAAGGGCGAACCTAACCGCTGGGAACTAAAAAACTACTCCGTGCGGACCTTCAACGGCATCCGCGAAACCTACCGCCGCTACGCCGCACCGCTCGACACCGCCATCAACCTCACACCCCAGGATTTTATCTGGTACCACAACCAAAACGAGGAAATGACCAGCGGCGAACTACTCGACGCCATCGCCCGCGACCGCAGCCGGGGCCTGCTCACCTCCCGCAACTACGAGATCGAGTTTCACCGCCGCACCGCCGATGCGTTCACCATTATTATCCTGACCATTATCGGGCTGGCAGTAGCGGGCCGAAAAGTGCGCGGTGGGATGGGGCTCCACCTGGCCATCGGCATCGGCCTGGGCGCTATGTACATCCTCATGTCCAAATTCGCCATTTCGTTTGCCGCCAGCGGCTCGGTGCCGATCGTACTGGGCATGTGGATTCCGAATATTATTTTTTCAGGGGTTGCCTTGTGGTTGGTACAGCGGGCGCAGAAATAATTTCTCTGGTTGTAATCCGCCCTCGTAGCGTAGTTTCCGGCAGATGGCATAGCCATTAGAGCATGTTGGGGAATCAGGCGAACAAAACCTCCAAATCCCGCCAAACATTCCAGTCCTTGGCATACAAAAAATTCAAACGGCTCACGGCGCTTTCGCTGAGCCGGTGCTCCGGGTAGCCGTCGAGGGGCGAAAACACGCCCGGGCGCAAACGGGGCAACGTTTCGGCCGGGGCGCCGGGCGCATAACCCACCCAAGTTTTACGGTTGAGCAATACGGGCCACCAGTTGCGCAACAACCGGGTTCTTTTTTTTGAAAAAAGCAGCCACAACGGTGCGGCCAGCAGCAGCAGCAGGCAAAAACCCAGGTCGAGCACGCGTTTGTTGCGGCGCTGGCCGGGCTGGGCGATGTTGTAGCGGATGTCGATGGTGTACAGCTCGCCGGGTTCGTTTTTATTGCTGCTGCCGATGATGCTCAGGCTTTCTTCCGGCACGATTTTGTAGGCGATGCCTGGGCCGAGGCGGGTCATCCAGGCCAGAATATCCTGCGCCCGCATGTCTTTGGAGCAAAAAATCAGCTCGTCGACCCGGAAGATGCGCACGATTTCCGGCAGTTGCTCTACGGCGCCCAGGCCTTTCCCCGTCGTACTTGCGCTGGCGGCGGGGTCGATCGACCCTACGAGATTTTTCACCACGCCGGCTTGTTGCAGCAAGTTTTGCACCCGGGTGCTTTCGGCAGGCGCACCCAGGATGACCAGGTTTTTCACGCGTTCGCGGCCAATGCGAAAGTTTCGAAATTCGGCAAAATGCAACAGCGTGCGCAGGCCCGTTAGGGCCAGGGCTGCCCAGGCTGCGCCGAGCAAGAGCAGGGCGCGCGAAGGCCGGTAATCGAGGTCGAGAAAACCGTAAATAGCGGCCAGCAACAGCGTGCCGAGGCCCAGCCCGCGCAGGAGCCGGCGCAGGTCGTAGCGCAAGTCGTAGCCGCCGTTGAGCCATACCGCCGCCAGCCAGACGGCGGTGTACAGCGGAAAGTTGAACCACAGCACAGCCGGTTTGAAATAACCCGGCGCTTTGTAGTAGTAACTGGCCCAGAAATCCTTGAGCAGCACCAGGCCGCCGAAAATCAGCGCGGCATCGGCCAGGGGCAGCCAGATTTTACGCGCGGTATTTTTCACCAGGGTGACACCAGCGCGCAGCCAGATAGCCGCCTGCAACATGCGGATAAACAAACCCGCCCGGCGCCCACTGAAGTGTTTACGAGTAAAAATGATCATCGCCTGGTAAAAGGTGCGCACGTAGTTGAGGCTGCCTTTTTTGGTGCTCTCGCCTTTGTAATGGATGATCTGGGTTTCGGGAAAATAATAGTTTTGAAAACCGGCCTGCTGGATGCGGTAGGAGAGGTCGATGTCTTCGCCGTACATAAAAAATGCCTCGTCGAGCAGGCCGGCCCGGTCGAGGGCAGCGCGGCGGATAAACATGAAACAGCCGGCCAACACATCCACAGGGTTGGTCGCCCGCTCGTCGAGGTGGCCGAGGTAGTAACCGTTGAACAGGCGGCTTTTCGGAAACAGCGCCGACAAACCCACCGTTTTGCAAAACGCCACCCAGGGCGCCGGGAAACCGCGTTTGCTTTCGGGCAGGTACTTGCCACTGCCGTCGAGGAGCCGCACGCCCAGTGCGCCGGCCTCGGGGTGGGCGTCCATGAAAGCCAGGCACTTGTGGAAGGTATCCTCCTCTACCAGGGTGTCGGGGTTGAGCAGGAGCACGAATTCGCCGCCGCTTTGGCGGATGGCCTGGTTGTTGGCCACAGCGAAGCCGGGGTTGCCGGTATTGGCGATCAGGCGCACTTCCGGGAATTTTTCCCGCACCATTTGCACCGAGTCGTCGACGGAGTTGTTGTCAACTACCCACACCTCGCCGTAGATGCCCTGCATGGCCCGGCGCACCGAGCCCAGGGCTTGTTCCAAAAAGGCGCGCACGTTGTAATTGACGATGATGACCGACAGCCGCATGCGGCAAAGATGCGGCGGATTTTTTTATCCGGAGCGGCTGCCGGGTATCGTATCAGCAGTGCTTTTTTGGGAAATAAAAAACCCGCGCATCAGCAATCGATGCACGGGCGGTTCGGATGGATATGTATGTCTGTATGCCCTGACGAACACCGCCAGTTAGCGCTGAATGCGTAATTTTTGTACCGATTTTTTCCCGCCTTCGCTTGAAAGTTCAAGCAAATACAAGCCTTCCGGGAGTTGTTCGGGCAAAGGAAAAGATAGCTGCCCGGCATTGGCGGCGGTGAAGTCGAGCGCCATTTGTCCCTGGGTATTGAACAGCCGGACTTGAACCTGCGGCGCTTCCCAACCGGAGAGATCGGCAGTGACCCGGTCGGTAGCAGGGTTGGGAAAAATGCGCGCTTCCGTTTGTTGGATCGCATCTTCGACGGCGGCATCCCGGTTGGCGCCGGAGTTGTCCTGGCTGTTTACGGCACAGCTGAATACATTCAGGTATACTTCCTGGTAGGTCGAGTTGCCCACCCGGCTGATGGCGTGGATGTACCGCGGGCTGGCGTAGGCCGGCAGGCTGTATTCGAAAATATCCATTTGTCCGCCGGAAATACCGTTGGCGCCCTGGGGTTTGAACCGGATAGAGTAGAAGGGGGAAAAATTCGGGTTGCGCACCTCGTAGGTTTGACCCGCCGGCGAGCTGTAGCTGTTGCCCGGTGTTCCGGCCACAACGCCTTTCGGAAGTTCGAAGGCCGTGTAAAAAAGTTTTTCAGCACAGGTGTTGGTGACGCGGATGCGGTAGGTTTTATCGCCCGAAGCGCTCTGGCTGATGGAAAGCACTTCGTATTTTATACAACCCGAAGTTTTGGTATCGCAGGCGGTTTCGACAGGCTGAATCGTTACGGCGATGTCGGTTACGGCGATGCCGTTGCCGATTCTGCCCATTGCGGTTGCCGAGCCCGTGGCGAGGTTGAGGGTGTAGAGCATATCGCTGGCCGACATGCCGGTGTTGGCGGTGAGGTAGGCGGTGTTGACGCCGTTGAAAGGGTTGTAAAAAATATCCATGTCGGTGCTGGGGTCCATCAGGTTGGCGGTGATACCCGTGCTGCCGATTGTGTTGAGCGTACCACTGTTGGGGGGGATTTGACTGGTCAGGATGTTGAGCGAATCGTCGTAATTGTACAAGGTGGTGGCAGTTGCGCCATTAAAACTGTTGGTGTAGGCCGAGGTGCCGATGGAAGGGTCTTTCCCGGCATTTACGTCGCCGACGGCAAAGGCCAGGCTACCGTCGGTGGCGGCAATGGCTCCGGTAACCGGGTGCAGGCGGAAGTTAGAATTGTCGCTGCCTATCAGCCGGATGCGATCGACGGTGGGGTTAAAGTCGAAGGTAATTTTGCCCATGCCCGGTTTGAGGGCGATCAGGGTGCCCACCGGGCTGGCGGCTCCGCTCATCAAATTGAGGGTGTACAACTGCGCCTCGCCGGTGTTGGAATTATAACCCAGGGCATATAGTTCGCCAGTGGCGGGGCGCATGTCGAGTCCGGCCAGTTGCTGTCCGCTTGCCAGGCCCGAAACCGCAACCAGGTTGCGAATCGTGCCAGGCAAGCCGGAGTCGAACGAAATGAGGTTGTTGTTGGCCGTAAGCGCCCAGACGAGCTGACCGCTCAAGGTGGAAGGCACCGTCCGGTCGATGAAAACGGCGATATCGCGGATCGGCGCGCCGATGGTTCCAAGGGGCGAAGCCGCACCGGTGCTTAGGTTGATTTCATAAAGATTGTCGGTGATTTCCGCACCGGTATTGGCAGACAGAAATGCGCGGTTCGTCGCGCTGGCCGGGTCGAAATAAATGTCCAGGTCGGCCGAGGGGTCTGTCAGGTTTACCGTGATACCCGAAGCGCCCACCGTGTTGAGCGACCCGTTGTTGGGCGGAATTTGTGTGGTCAGAATATTGAGCGAATCGTCGTAATTGTACAAGGTGGTGGAAGTGGTGCCGATATAACTGTTGGTATAGGCCACGGCGCCAATCGATGGGTTGGCGGCGGCATTGGGGTCGGCGCCGGTGAAGGCCAGGTTGCCATCGACGGCCGCTACGGCGCCGGTGACGGGGTGCATCCGGTAGTTGGAGTTGTCGCTGCCGGTGACCCGGATGCGGTCGACCGTCGGGTTAAAATCGAAGCCGATTTTACCCATGCCCGGTTTCAGGTTTGTGGGTCCGGCGCCAATGGCTGTGGCGGCGCCCGTATTCAGGTTGAGCAGGTACAACCGCGCGGCGCCCGTGGCGGCATGGTAGCCCAGGGCGTACAGTTCACCGGTATTCGGGCGAAAATCCAGGCCGGAAATTTCCATTCCGGCGGCAATACCGCTCACCGACTGGCTGCTGAGAAACGTTGCCGGCGCGTTGGCCTGGAAGGAAACCAGCTGGTTGTTGCCAGTGAGCGCATAAATGCGCTGGGCGTGCAGGCAAACGTTGGCGCTCAGTAAAAAAATAAAAAAGGGCAGGCAAAGGCGCATGCAGCGCGCCGTGCCCAACGGCAGGCAAGGAAAATTTTTTGTCATGATGGTAGCTGGATGAATGTTGTGAACAGTGCAATTCGGTCAAATGGCCAGGAGCGTCTGTATCCAGCTACGAGTGCGAGCGGTTTTCCGGATTTTTAATTTTTTAAAAATATACCGAAACAGGTAGTTTAACGAAGGTGCGGGCTGTACAGCGAGACAGTTCAGACTAGTGTGCCACACTAATCTGAACTGTCTATGGGCAGCGCCCCCGCGCCCATTAATTTCCGGCTTTCCGAACGCGGATTTCGTGGTGCGGCAAAGCGTATTCCGCATCGGTGGTCAGCAGCACGATGGTGTCGCCGGGCTGGCAGCGGTCGAGCAGCTGGCGGATGTCGATCTGCCGGTAGCTGCGGTCTGAAAAAGCCAAGAGGGTTTTGCTGTTGCCGTCGCGGATGGCGATCCGAAACTCGATTTTTCCCGTAGGGATGCTGCGCTCGGGCGACAGATCGGCCGTTTGCACCGTGAGTTGGCCTTTGGCGCCAGGGTCGATTTCGCAAAAACCGTCGGGGCTGTATTCATTGACGATCATACGCTCGTCGAGAAAGGCGGCGGCGCAGTTGACGAAGCGTTTTTGGCCAGTGGCGGCGGTAGCGAGCAGCAGGCTCAGGGCGGCGGGAAAGAAAATTTTTACAAAAGTCATCAGGCAGATTTTTTACATGAAAAAAGTTGGAGCAAAACTAGAGGCACCTACCCGCTCCAAGCGTCAAGGTCCTGTAAAACAATGTAAAAGCGCCGTAAAACCCTGTTTTACCCCAAAACCAAGCCGTATTTTTGCAACATGAAATCAGGTACCCGGATCATATTTCCCACAGCGCTCGTTTGCCTGGCCGGCTGGCTGGCGTTGCCCTTCGTGCGCAACACGCAAGGGGCCGACAAGGCCGCAGCCCGCCTGCTCGACCAACGCACTCAACTGGCCCTGCGGCAAACTGCCGACCGCCTGCTCGACCTGGCAGGCGACCGCAACAGCACGATCCCGCCCATCGAACGGCCGACCGAAACAGAATACCTCGTACGCCTGGGCCGGCCGGTGCAGTACGACAGTCTGATGCCCTACCTGGAAAGCGCCATTAAACAGTATCAGCTCGAAGGCAACTACCTGGTAACGCTGACTGACTGCTCCGACGGCGATTTGCTGCTCGGTTATGCGCGAGCCGACCTGCCCTTCGGCAATCCGCCCTGCGGCGGGCGCGAACAGCCGGCCGTTTGCTCGAACCTGTCGGTAGTGTTCCCTAACCGGGTCGACGCCGGACAACCTTTTGCTTGGGCCGGCGTGCTGGGCATGTTGGGTTTGTTGGCCGTGGCCGCGACCTACCTGTTTCAGCCCCTGCCGGAACATCTTGTCCTGGAAGAAACGGCGGACAACGCCGTCGTGCCTTTTGGCCGCTCGCGTTTCGATGCCCGGCAGCTCCAGTTGAACACCCCCGGCAAACAACAAACCCTGACCTACCGGGAAGGCAAATTGCTGCTCTTTTTCGCCCGGCACCCTAACCAGTTGCTCGAACGCGAAGCGATTTTGGCCGCTGTTTGGGAAGACGACGGCATTTTTGTGAGCCGGAGCCTGGACATGTTTGTTTCGCGTCTGCGCAAAATTTTGAAGGCCGACCCGACGGTGAAAATTACCACGGTGCGGGGCATGGGCTATCGCTTCGATGTGGCCGGATAAAATTTTCCGGGTAGCCGGTACGAGCGGGAGCGTTATTTTTGGACATGAAAATTTTTACCGTACTTCCCGCTACCCTGCTCGCCGCAACCGCACTTTTTTCCCAAACAGACAGCCTGCCCTACCGCGAAATTCCGGATTATCCGGCCGAATACACCGCCGAAACGGCCGTCGCCCGCATGATCGACGGCCTGGGCTTTCGCTTCTACTGGGCCACCGACGGCCTGCGACCCGAAGACCTCGCCTACCGGCCCAGCGACGGGGCCCGGACGACGGAAGAAACCATCGACCACATCCTGGGCCTTTCCGAAATCGTCGTCAACGCCTTGCGCAAACTGCCCAATCGGCGCAGCGGCGAGGAGCGCTCCCCCCTGTCGCTCGAACAGAAACGCCGTCAAACGCTCGACAACCTGAAAGCCGCCAGCGACACGCTCAAGAGCGGCTCGGGCCGGCTCGACGATTGCCCGATCATTTTTGAAAACGGCGACCAACGCTCCGAGTTTCCGTTCTGGAACGGCATCAACGGCCCCATCGCCGACGCGCTTTGGCATTGCGGCCAGGTGGTATCGTTCCGGCGTTCTTCGGGCAATCCGTTCAACTCCAAAGCCAGTGTTTTTACCGGAAAATTGCGGCGATAAAAAAGGTTTCTGGTTTGTACACTATTTCGAATAGTGTACAAACCAGAAACCTTCCAACAAGAAAGCAGAAACCGTCTATTCAATTTTGACAGGTTTTACCTCCCCGTTGGGCGTCATCCAGAGGAACTCTTTTTTCGTAACGGTC
>CAZVZH010000095.1:0-15133 GCA_964630705.1 uncultured Saprospiraceae bacterium
GAAGACGCGATCAACAAGGCTCCGCAAGTCGTCGAATCGGCGGTTGTCGGCTTTCCGCATGAAATAAAAGGCCAGGGTATTTATGCCTATATTATTACGACGGGCCCGGTGGCCGACCTCGATGGTTTTAAAAAATCGGTACTCGACACCGTGAGCCGGCAAATCGGCCCCATCGCCAAACCCGATAAAATCCAGGTAGTGCCCGGATTGCCCAAAACGCGCTCGGGCAAGATCATGCGCCGGATTTTGAGAAAAATTGCCGAGGGCGACACCTCCAACCTGGGCGATATCAGCACCCTGCTCAACCCGGAGGTGGTGGATGTGATTGCCAGCGATGCCCGAAAGGTGTAAAACTGCACACTACTATACATTTTCGGTAAAGACCTTCCAGGTTTCGCAAACCGGGAAGGTCTGGATTCACCCCAAGAACAAAATGCCCAGTAGTGTGGTAAAACTGGCACGATTTTCTCTGAAATTTCACTGCGCTATAATCCCCTGAACAATGCGCAGTAATCGTTTGGCATTGCATACCTGAGAAAAACATGGCCGCCTGCCGGAGTCTCCTCCTGGCAGGCGGCGCTTATTTGGTATTAACTGATAGGAAAAATTGGATCAGACGTGGTGCAACGCATCCGCTACCAGCCCAGGCTGGAGTGCAGCATGTTTGAAAAACTCCACCAACCCGGTTTCCACATTGTACATCCCGCCGACAATAGCGATCTCGCCTTTTTCAACCATTTCACGCAGAATGACGCTCCGGCGCGGAATTTCCTTCAAAACCAGATGCACATTGGTGGCTGCCACGGCATCGGGGAAGGCATAGGGATCATCGTCGTTGGCTTCCGCCAGCGGCGGCGTTTGCTGTATTGCAGGTTCAATTTTATTCAGCAGTCCGGTCAAATGCCCCATTTCCACATGGGCGCAAGCGCCTTTTACCGCCCCGCATTTGGTATGCCCCAAAACGACTACAATTTTGGATCCAGCCACTTTGCAGGCAAACTCCATGGAGCCCAGAATGTCGTCGTTGAGCACATTGCCGGCAATGCGGGCGCTGAAAATATCGCCCAGGCCCTGGTCGAATATCAGTTCGGCGCTCGTGCGCGAATCGATGCAACTGAGGATAACAGCGAAAGGAAACTGTCCTTCTTTAGTATCGTTGACTTGCTGGAGCAAGTTGCGGTTGGCTTTAAGGTTGTTGACAAATCGGTTGTTGCCGTTGCGCAGCAATTGCAGGGCATCGGCAGGGCTGAGGTGGTCTTGTAATTCTTTAGTGAGGGTCCGCATAAGCAGGTTAGTTTTAGAATGAAAGATGGAAAAAGGAGTGACAGGCAGCTTTTAGTTTGCCGCTTGCGGCTGCAAGGGCTGCGTTTCACTGTGTACGAAATCGGCTTCGCCAAAGCGGTAGCGCTCGTGGAAACCTTCGAGCCGGAGCTGGATATTTTTTTCCGGAGCGACCGTTTCGGCAAACTCCCGGATCAGCTCCAGCACATCATAATCGATATACGCCGTGTCGCTGGCGTCGATGAGCACCGTAGCGTTTTTCGGCAGGTGTTCGAGGGTGAGCTTGATGCTCGCCTTATTCAAAAAGGAAACCTCCTGGGAGAGTTTGATCCGGATCAAATCGCCCTCATGGTATTCTTCCTGATGGAAATAGTAGGCATTTTTCATGTTGCCCCGTAGAATGGCAAACACGCTGGCAGCCAGGCCGATCAGTACGCCAGTGAGCAAATCGGTGAACACTACCGCCGATACCGTGATGATAAAAGGCCACCACTGGTATTTGCCGCTCGCCCACATTTGTTTGAAAATAGACAGCTTGGCCAGCTTGTATCCCACTTGCAACAAGACTGCCGCCAGCGCGGCTAGCGGAATCAGGTTAATCAACCCAGGAATCACGACCAGGCAAATAACCAGGAAAACACCGTGCAAAACGGCCGACATTTTCGACCGCGCGCCGGCATTCAAATTAGCCGAGCTGCGCACAATGACCGAAGTAACGGGCAGCCCCCCGATCAAGCCGGAAAGCATGTTGCCAATGCCTTGTGCGCGCAGTTCGATATTCGGGTTGGTGGCGCGTTTGTGCGGGTCTATTTTATCGACCGCTTCGATACAAAGCAGGGTTTCAATAGATGCCACCGCACAAATAGTCAGGCCCACTTGGTAAATTTCCGGATTCTTCCACTGCGAAAAATCGGGAAAGATAAACTGGCCGAAAAACTCCTGCATATTGGCCGCAATCGGAATGTTGACCAGATGCTCCGGGCGGATGATCAAGTCGGCCATGCCGGTCCATTGGAAAACCTGATTCAACAGTACCCCGGCCACTACCGCCACCAAAGCGCCGGGAACCGGTCCGACTTTCGATTTAATGCCCGGCCGCTCCCACAAAATCAGGATCGCCAGCGCCAGTAAGGTAACCAGCGTAGCCCCAGGATGGATATAAACTGTGATAGACTCCCACAAAGACAACAAGGTGTTCGACCCGCCGGCTTCAAAAAAAGCCATGTCGCCTTCTGCATCTTTGTCGTAGCCCAGGGCGTGCGGAATTTGTTTCAGAATAATGATAATGCCGATGCCCGTGAGCATCCCCTTGATGACATTGGAGGGAAAAAAATTGGCGATCGTGCCCGCGCGCACCAATCCAAGGATCACCTGAAACAGCCCGGCCGCCACCACGGCTAAAAGAAAAGCTTCAAAGCTCCCCAATTGCTGGATGGCCACCAGTACTACGGCAGTGAGACCCGCCGCCGGTCCACTCACACTGGTATGCGAATTACTGAGCGCACCGATTACAATACCGCCGATGATGCCGGCAATCAGGCCAGATAACAAGGGCGCGCCCGAAGCCAGGGCAATTCCCAGGCAAAGGGGCACCGCAATGAGGAATACGACAATAGATGCCGGCAGGTCGTTTTTAAGGTTGGAAAAAATATTTTGCTTATTCATAAAAGTCAGTTTAACCCAGGTCGTGTCTGGAATAGGTGTGGTGCAGTAAAAAAAGGGCGCCGAACAACCGCCAATCCCCGGCAGGGAAGCATGCGTCCGCCCAAGGTGCTAGAAAGTAGGGTAAAGGAAATGTGGAGATACGGCGTCAGGAACGCTCGGGAGGAGGGGTCAAAACCAAGCAATGGGCGGCGGAAAGGCAGCAGTCGTCCTCAATAAATGCCGCGCGCTGATGGCTGTTCAGCGCGGCTTGGGCAGGAAGCTGAAACTGGAAAAATTCCGGGCGGACTTTTTCGTCTTCCCCAAACTTCTTGGTGCCGGAAGATTCTTTTTGTTCCTGATCGGAATCCGCCATACAGGTCAAATCCCTCTGTTGGAAAAGGGATACCTGTTCAGCGACGAAACCCGTAAGGACCCCACTGAGGACGAAAAAGAGAAGAATTTTTTTGAATTTTTCCAACAGTTGCAAATCTCGTACAAAGAACGTGCATGATTTCCATATTGTTCAGGACTCCATGGAAATTACCGGCATTATTTAATCTGCCTTTAATCCAAACCGAATCTTTCCGCGCAGCTTGCTTACCTTGGCTGCCCTGCGGATGGGCAAGCCTCCCAAACTACTTTTCAAGTTGAAAGTTTAATTTGAAAAGAACCCGCTATCCCCCCGCCAAACCTCCAAGCAAAATTTTTCGCCCAATGAAAAAAGATCGCCAAACCTACTGGAAAAAAAACCTGCGGTACCTGATGATCTTGCTGGCCTGCTGGTTTGCCGGCGCCTACGGATGCGGCATTCTGGCTGCTGAACCCCTCAACGAAATCCGGCTAGGGGGCTTTAAGCTCGGCTTTTGGTTTGCGCAACAAGGTTCCATCTACCTGTTTATCATCCTCATTTTCACCTATGTGCAATTGATGAACCGCTTGGATAAGTCGTTCGAACTGGATGAGTCCTGACGATTCCCTCCGATCTTTTACAAACTACCTGGCATGAGTATCCAAACCTGGACTTTTCTACTCGTTGGTTTATCCTTTGCGTTGTACATCGGCATCGCTATTTGGTCGCGAGCCCGCTCTACGAAAGAGTTTTATGTGGCCGGCGGCGACATCCCGCCGGTGCTCAACGGTATGGCGACTGCTGCCGACTGGATGTCGGCCGCTTCTTTCCTTTCCATGGCAGGTATCATCTCCTTCATTGGCTACGACGGCTCGGTATACCTCATGGGTTGGACGGGCGGCTACGTCCTGCTGGCTCTCCTGCTGGCGCCCTACTTGCGCAAGTTTGGAAAATACACTGTGCCGGAATTTATCGGCGTGCGCTACTACTCCATGCGGGCGCGTCTGGTGGCAGTGGTCTGCGCGCTGTTTATTTCGTTCACCTATATCGCCGGACAAATGCGGGGCGTAGGCATCGTGTTTTCCCGGTTTCTGGAGATAGAAATTCAATATGGCGTGATGATCGGAATGGCCATCGTGTTTGTATACGCAGTATTAGGCGGCATGAAAGGCATTACCTACACGCAGATCGCGCAGTATGTCGTCCTGATTTTTGCTTTCATGACGCCGGCCATTTTTATTTCCTTGCAAATGACCGGGCAATTCTTGCCGCAAGTCGGCATGGGCAGTACCCTGGCCGACGGAACTTATTTGCTGGACAAACTTGACGGGCTCAACCAAGAACTGGGCTTCGCCGCCTACACGGATGGCGCCAAACCCATGATCGATATTTTTTGCATCACAGCCGCCCTCATGCTCGGCACGGCCGGGCTTCCGCACGTCATTGTCCGGTTTTTCACCGTACCCAAGGTGCGCGACGCGCGTTCTTCTGCCGGCTGGGCATTGGTGTTTATCGCTATCCTGTACACCACTGCCCCGGCGGTAGCGGTTTTTGTACGCACTAATCTCATTGAAACCGTATCGAACCGACCTTACGCGGATATGCCGGCTTGGTTTCAAAAGTGGGAAAAAGCCAAATTGATCAGCTTCGAGGATAAAAATGGCGACGGGCGTATCCAATACCTCCAAGCGGCCGACCGAAACGAACTGAAAATAGACAAGGACATCATGGTGCTGGCTAACCCCGAAATTGCCGGCCTGCCCGCCTGGGTGATCGGCCTGGTGGCAGCCGGCGGCCTGGCGGCGGCGCTTTCGACTGCCGCCGGTTTGCTGCTGGTCATTTCCAGCGCTATTTCACACGACCTGCTCAAGAAAGCCCTGAAGCCCGATATTTCCGAACGGGGCGAGTTAGTAGCCGCCCGCGCGGCTGCCGGGGTTGCCGTGGTGCTGGCTGGAGTAGCCGGAATTTATCCGCCCGGGTTTGTCGCCGAGGTGGTGGCCTTTGCTTTTGGGCTGGCAGCAGCCTCGTTTTTTCCTGCCATCCTGCTGGGCATTTTTTACAAAAGAACAAACAAGGAAGGCGCCATCTCAGGTATGGTCTGCGGTTTGTTGTTCACCATTGTGATGATCCTGCTGATGAAATCCAACACCCTGCTCGGCACTTCTGCGCCGGTCATTACATCGGTAGCCGGCATCAGCGCCGAAGGCATCGGCGTGCTGGGCATGCTGGTCAACCTGGCCGTCACGCTCTGGGTTACCCACCAGACGCCGCCGCCGCCCCGGCACATCCAGGCATTCGTCGAAGATATCCGCGTGCCCCGGCAACTCGAACCTGAAGAAAAATAATTTCCCGACGCCAAAAATCTACTCGACACCCATGCGCGCACTTGTTTTAACCGCCCTGCATCACCCCCTCGAAATTCAAGACCTGGAAGACCCCGCCCCCGGGCCGGATGAAACCCTCGTGGAATTGTATGCCGCCGCTTTCAACCGCCGCGACTGGTGGATCACTCAAGGGCAATACTCCAAAATTCAGCTCCCGGTTGTGTTGGGCAGCGACGGCGCCGGCGCCTGCGACGGCCAGCCGGTGTTGATCTATCCGGCGCTCGACTGGGGCGATCATCCCGGCTTTCAGGGAAAATCGTTCCGCGTGCTGGGCTTGCCGGAAAACGGCACCTTCGCCGAAACGATTTGTATTCCAAAAGCCAACCTGGCGCCCATGCCCGGCCACCTCGACTGGGAACAGGCGGCGGCGCTCCCCCTGGCGGGCCTGACGGCTTACCGCGCACTGTTTACCCGTTGCCAATTACAGGCCGGCGAACGCGTCCTCATCACCGGCATTGGCGGCGGTGTGGCATTGATGGCTTTGCAACTCGCCAAAGCTGCCGGCGCAGAGGTTTGGGTCAGCTCCGGTTCGGATGAAAAGTTGGAAAAAGCCCGGCTGTTAGGCGCTGCCGGCGGAGTCAATTACCGGCAAACGGACTGGGACAAAACCCTCAAAACAGCAGCGGAAGGATTCGACGTGGTGATCGACTCGGCTGGTGGCAAGGGTTTTGCACCCCTGCTCGGCCTTTGCAAGCCCGGCGCGCGCATCGGGGTGTACGGCGGCACCCTGGGGAAAATTGATGGGCTCAGCCCGCAAATTTTATTCTGGAAACAAATCAGCATCCTCGGCTCGACGATGGGCACCACGGCCGAATTTCAGGCCATGCTGGCCATGGTGGAAAAACACCGCATCGTGCCCGTGGTCGACTCGGTATTTAAACTGGAAGACGGAAACAAAGCCCTGAAACGGCTCGAAGACAGCCAGCAATTTGGCAAGGTGGTGCTGAAAATCCGGTGATTTCTAGGTGCGTGATCTGTGCATTCGCCCGTAGAAGAGGACTTTCCCGCAGATTGCCGCAGACAGGTTATTGGGGTAAGTCTGCATATTTATCTTTTTTCAAACCACATTCTGCAGAAATCTGCGGCCTTTTCTGCGAAAATCTGCGGGGAAATACGCTACGGGCGCTTCCTCCAAAATCTGTGGGAACCGCCAATAAATAAGTGGCACAAACACTTACGGGGTCATTTTTCCCCGGCGAAATGCCACTCCAGTCAATACCAAAATCAAGCTCGGTACCCCGATCCAAAACGCCTCGTTCAGCAAAATGCGCAAACCCATCTGGCTGATAAAAGACCGGATTTCCAAGGGCGATACCCGGATTACCCGAACGGGAAAAAACAAGCGCTCTTCACTGAACGGCCACCACAAAGCGCAGCCCATGCCGCCGGTGGTCAGCATGTCGAGCAAAGGGTGCGAAGCCGTAGCCAACACCAGCCAGCAGGCCATTTTCCACCAGTCGCGATCCCGCCCGTAAAACAACCAGGCAACGAGAATACCCCAAACCAAGGCAAAACACAGCGAGTGTGTCCAGCCCCGGTGTCCCCAAATACTCATGTAGGAAACCCCGAAGTGAAAACCGATCACGTCGGCATCGGGAAGCGCCGCGCACAGCCCGGCCAAAGCCAGGGTTTTCCAGTTGGCCTGCCGGGGAAAACCGGCCAGGCCGATGGCGGAGGAAGCGACGATGTGGCCAAAAACAGATGCCATGCTGAATACCTTTAAAAACAAAACCTGGAGGGCCGGGCAAAAATGCCCAAATCCCTCCAGGTCAGAAAATATCACTCCGGATTTCAATTAAAAAATATACCGGAGACCCACTTGCAGCTGCCAGCGCGAAGACAGCCCAAAGTCGTTAAAAAACGTACTGGTCTGGGCCGTATCGAAGGTGTAGGTCGGTACGCTGTTTTCCACCGAAACGGCGATAGGCTGAGCCAGGCCGGTGTAGCTGGCGAACTGCCGCACGCCCCAGTCGGAATTGATCAAATTACCCACGTTCAGGATGTCCAGGCTGAGCTGAATGGTATTGCTGTTCGGCAGGTAAAAATCTTGTAGAATACGCATGTCCCAGCGCGAAAACCAGGGACTGAGGGCTCCGTATTTTTCCGCATAATCGCCGCGGCGACCGCTGAGGTATTCGTCCTGCGCGATGTACTGTTTCAGCTTGGCGCGCTGGTCGGCCTGCGCGGCGGCGTCGCCGCTGAAGGCCATCTGGTCAATCTGCGCGTCGGTGGGGATGAAGATCAGGTCGTTCAACGGCGAACCGTCGCCATTGATATCGCCGGAATAAGTATAGCTGAACCGGCCGCCCTGGGTGTACTCGCTAAAAATAGAAATGGTCGTGCCGAAATTGCCATAGCGGAAACGCTTGGAGCCGGCGCCGACAATGCGGTGCTTGTTCCCGTACAGCGAAGGCGCCAGTTCGGGCGTGTTCGTGTGGCGGACGTTGCCCGGGTTGCGGTCGTAAGCGTCGGAGGAAATTTCGGCGTCGATGGAAGCCACATCTTTGGCGTCGAGGTAGTTGTACCCGATCTGGAACATCGAGCCGTCTTCCCAGTTTTTCGTCAGTTGAAGGGAGGTATTGAACGAGTAGCCCTCGCTGACATTGGTGAATACATAGGCGTTGGTCGGACTTCCGAACACCAGCACCCGGTCGGTGGCCGGCAGGTAAATCGGGCGGGTATCCACCCCTTGCAGGTTACCCGACGGGAGTTTCAAGCCGTAGTTCCGGACCATCATGGCGTTGATATCCTTGGTGTACACCAGGTCGATGGTTCCGATCCAGCCGGCGCCGATGCGCTGGTCGTAGCCCAGGTTGGAGCGCCACACCTGCGGGTATTTGAAATCCGGATCGGTCACGCAGTAGAAAAAGAAATCGGGATTGGCCACCTGATTGCCGATCCACACGAAGGGGAAACGGCCGGTGAACAAGCCGGAACCGCCGCGCAACTGCGCCGAGCGGTCGCCCCGGATGTCGTAGTTGAAACCCAAACGCGGCGAAATCAGCGGCGTCTGCTTGGGCAAAACCGTGTGGTCGAAGGTTACCGGATCGCCATTTTCATCGGAATAAACGATGGAGGGGTCGTAGGTGCCGCCGTCGGCCAGCAAACCGCCTTTCCGGGCAATGTTTTCCCGGATCAGATCGGGTGTGTTGAAATACAGCGGCATGTCCATGCGCAAACCGGCGGTCAGCACAAACCGGGAATTCATTGCCCATTCATCCTGCGCGTAAAAGGCCAGTTGGCCGAGGTTGGTTTCGGCGAGCGCCCAGCTATCGTTAGCGTTGTTGTTGGCGTAGGCATCGCGAGCCGCCTGTACCTCGGCGTCGAAAGCGCCAGAATTGATAAAGGTTGCGAAATCGCCGATGGGAATATCCGGGAAAAAGACGCGCAGGCCGTAGCTTGTGAGGTTGAACGAGTTGTTGAAATCAAACCGCTCCAGGCTGCCGCCCAGGGTGATGGTGTGTTTGCCCGTGTAGATGTTGAAGTTGTCGCTGATCTGAAAAACGTTCTGATCCAGACGATTATTAACGGAGAAGGGCTCGTGGCCGGCGATGATGTACCGCGTTCCGTCTTTACCGATGTTGAGCACCGGGAAGGGCTGCGAGAACGGGTCGCGGGAGTCGCGAAAAGCGGTGAAGCCGATTTGCAGTTTGTTGGCGTAGCGGTTTCCAAACAGCGATTTCAACTCCGCAATGGTGGAGTACAGTTTGTTGTTGATCCGGTAGCCCGAGTTTTGAAATTGCAGCGTCAGGAAGTCCGGGCCGCGCCGGCCGATGGCGGAGGGGTGCGCCGGTTTTTCCCGAAAAGCGTCGAGGAAGTTGCCGGTGATCGACAGCTTGTGAATATCGTTGATGTTCCAGTCGATTTTTAGCAGGCCCTTTTGGTTGTCGGTGTTGTGTTTGTAGTTTTCATAAGAACCGGTTTCGTAGCCGTAGCGCTGGCGCAGGAGGCTGGAAACGAGTTCCAGGTCGGACGCGAGCACCCGGGAAATGTTCGGGCCAGCGGTACCGCGGTTGGCCAAAAAATAGGAACCCAGGTCGGAGCGGCGCTCGATTTCCAGGTTGGCGAAAATGAACAGTTTGTCTTTGATAATCGGCCCGCCGATGGCAAAACCCGTTTGCAGCTGGCGCAGGTCGCCCTTGTTCACTTCGGTATCGCCGACTTTGCCGCCGATCATGCTTTTGTTGCGGTAAAAACCGAAAACAGTGCCGTGCCAGTTGTTCGTCCCCGACTTGGTGACGGCGTTGACGGCGGCGCCGGTAAAACCGGTTTGGGTAACATCGTAGGGCGCAATGGACACATTGATCTGGTCGATGGCGTCCAGTGAAATCGGTTGAGCGTCAGCCTGGCCGCCGGGCGTAGCGGCGTCGAGGCCGAAGGGATTATTGAAAATCGCCCCGTCGATCGAATAGTTGTTGAACTGGTCGTTCCGGCCGGCAAAACTTCCGCCTTCTGCCGACATGGGCACCAGCCGGGTGTAGTCGGCAGCCGAGCGGGTGATCGTGGGCAGGTTAGCGAGTTGTTGCCGCGTGATGTTGGTGGCGGCTCCGGTTCGTGTGGAATTCAGAATTCCGGCGGCGTCGTACACCACGGTCACCTCGCCGAGCGTAGTGGAGGCATCTTCCAGCGAAAAATCCTGAGTGAGTTTCTGTCCGAGTTTCAGCTCGGCAATGGTGGCTTCTTTTTGCTGGAAGCCGGTGAGCAGCGCCGTCACCTGGTACGGGCCGCCCACCCGCACATTAGGCAGCGAATAGCGGCCGTCGGCGCGGGTGGTGGTTCCATAACGGGTACCGGAAGGCGTGTGGGTGGCCACCACGGTTGCTCCGGGGAGCGGGTCGCCTTGTGTGTCGGTTACCTGACCCCACAAGGTGGAGGTTGTAACCTGCCCAAATAGCTGGGAAGCGCTAACCATGCACAGCATTGTTAGCAGTGTGAAAAACTGCTTCATACGAATAGGATTTAGTGAATGACAGAGAAAGGAAAACGGTTTCCGCCCGCTAAGTTAACACAGCCTTAATATTAAGCAAGGTTAAGTTTTAGGGCTATTGCCTGCCGGTTTCCTACCAACTGATCCCCTGTGCCGCCGCTTCCGGGTGGATGCGAAAAAAGATGCTGCCACCGGCCGTCATCGTCGACAAAAAAGTAAACCGGCGCCGGGCGGCTACCAGGGGGTCTTGTGCCGGGCAACTGTCGATTACCTGAGCGCCCTTGACGATGGTTACGCGCTGGTACAAGCGGCCGTGCGCGGGGTCGCTCAGTTCGAAGCCTTGTTTGGCCCGGTAATGGTCGCGGTAGCGGCGGAAGAGGTCGTTGCCGTCCCAGTAAGCCGCTTGTTGAATGTTAAAAATGATATCGCGGATGTCGTCTACCTGCCGGGTAAACAGTTTCAAAACAGCCAGGTTGGCAAAGGTGCGCTTGGTATCGTCGCCGCCGGGCAAGAAGTATTCGTTGAATTTCGGGCTGCTGATGCCTTTGACGTAGTTGGCGTCGTTCACCAGATCGTTGATGCCGTACACTTTTCCCGCCCGGTAAAACGCAGCGCTTTTGTTGCGCACGTAGTTGTACATGGCAATCGCAATGCCGACGGTTTCCCGCCAAAGTTCGCCGCGCATGTCGGAGGGATTGATCTCCCGCAGCAAGCCGGGAAAGGATGCCTCGGCATAAATAATGGCGGCGTAACGCTGGAGCTGCGAGGCCGTGATAATCGGCACCTGAACGTTTCCGAAAATCGCCATATCCGGGCCGTCTTCGCGCCGGTCGAGCAGGGTGCCGTTGGTGTGGTAGGTAAGGGTTGCCATGCTGTTGCTTTGTTTGATTGGGAAAAAATGTACCCGGGAAGTGCAAATATGCCGGTAATTTGACAACAAACGCAGCAGTTTGGCAGCAAGATGCCCGGAAAGCGGAAAAATTCCGGACATTGGATTGGTCTTCTGGCAAACCGGTCGAAAATAACGAATAGCCTCGACGGGCTTGCCTAATTCGCTTCCCATTTCGCAGTTTTGCACTGAATCAAAACACTAATCGAATGCAATTTTCTATCCTGTTCTCCAGGGCCGGGGTTCAAACGGCCGCTCTTCGCTTGTTTTTTTTCGCTTCATTTTCCGCTCCGCTTTGGGGGCAAACACCCGCCCACCAAGAAGCTTTGCGGAGCCTTAATTTTCGCTCCATTGGCCCCGGCGCTATGTCGGGGCGCATCACTGCCATCACATGCGCCCCCGACAACCCGGCTGTCATTTACGCCGGCGCCGCCTCCGGAGGCGTCTGGCGCAGCCGCAGCGGTGGCGCCAATTGGGAACCTATTTTTGACGCCGCACCCACCCAGAGCATTGGCGCCCTGGCGATACATCCGGCCAATCCCGACCTGATCTGGGTGGGTACGGGCGAAGGCAACCCCCGCAACTCGCAAAATTTTGGGGTCGGAATTTTCAAGTCCATCGACGGCGGGCGCAGCTGGCAGCACATGGGACTGAAAAATACGCACACCATACACCGAATTATTTTGCACCGCGACAACCCCGATATCCTCTGGGCAGCATCGCTGGGCTCGAGCAATGGCCCGACGGAAGAACGCGGCGTTTTTAAAAGTACTGACGGCGGAAAAACCTGGCGCAAGGTGCTGTACGTCAACGAGCTGACAGGTTGCGCCGACCTGGTGGCCGACCCCGCCAACCCCAACAAACTCTACGCCGCTATGTGGGAATACCAGCGATGGCCCTGGTTTTTTAAATCCGGCGGCGCAGGTTCGGGGCTCTACATTTCCTTCGACGGCGGCGAAACCTGGCAGCGCCGCACCGAAAAAAACGGCCTGCCCAAAGGCGAGCTCGGCCGGATCGGACTGGCGGTCGCCCGCAACAAACCACACGTTGCCTACGCCTTGGTTGAAGCCGAAGAAAACGCCTTGTACCGCAGCGACGACGGCGGCCAAAACTGGCGAAAAACGACAAGTGAAAACATCGGCGGCCGGCCGTTCTACTATGCCGAAATTTATGTCGACCCGAAAAATGAAAACCGCGTGTACAGCCTGCATACCTTCCTCAACCGCAGCGAAGACGGCGGCAAAAGTTTTGAAACCTGGAAAGGTTGGGATATCCACCTCGACCACCACGCCTTTTGGATACACCCCGACGACCCCAACTTCCTCATCGACGGCAACGACGGCGGCCTTAACATCACCCGCGACGGCGGCCGCACCTGGCGCTATGCCGAAAACATCCCCGTCGGACAATTTTATCATATTACCCTGGACAATGAAACGCCCTACAACATTTACGGCGGCTTGCAAGACAATGGCTCCTGGGTAGGCCCCTCCGCCGTGTGGGCGGCTGGCGGCATCCGGAATGCCTACTGGCAGGAAGTGCTTTTCGGCGACGGCTTCGATGTGCTGCCCCGACGCGACAACAGCCGCTACTGCTTCGCCATGTCGCAAGGCGGCGAATTGCACTACATCGACATTCAAACCGGAAAAAACCAGTATGTCAAACCCCTCCACCCCGACGGCGTCGAGCTGCGCTGGAACTGGAATGCCGGCATCGCTCAGGACCCTTTCAACGACGGCGGCATTTATTTCGGCAGCCAGTTTTTGCACTACTCGCCCGACTACGGACAGTCGTGGCAACTGCTCTCCCCCGACCTGACCACCAACGACACTTCCAAAATGCACCAATCCACCTCCGGCGGCCTGACGTTAGACGCTACCAATGCCGAGAATTACTGCACCATTCTGGCCATCGCGCCCAGCCCGGTGGAGCGGGGCCTGATCTGGGTGGGCACCGACGACGGCCAGTTGCAACTGAGCCGGAACGGCGGCCAAAGCTGGGAAAACCTCTCCGGCCGGCTGCCCGAATGCCCAAAAGGCGCCTGGATTCCGCAAATTGAAGTGTCGGCAAAAAATGCCGGCGAAGCCTTCGTGGTGGTGAACAACTACCGCCTGAACGACTGGGCGCCCTACCTCTACCACACCACCGACTATGGCCGCAAATGGAAACGGTTGGCAGGGCCGAATAAGGTCACGGGCTTTTGCTTGTCGGTGGTTCAGGACCCGGAGCTTCCCAATCTGTTATTCCTGGGCACTGATCAGGGTTTGTATTACAGCCTCGATTATGGCGACTCCTGGACGCACTGGCCTGGCGTTGAAGACGGGAAAACCGGCGGACTGCCCTGCATGCCCGTCCAGGATATGAAAATCCACCCCCGCGACGCCGACCTGGTGCTGGGCACTTTCGGACGGGCCATCTGGATTTTGGACAATATTCGCCCCTTACGCGAACTGGCCCGAAACCCCGCGCTGCTGGACAAACCGTTCGCCTTGTTTGCGCCCCAGCCGGCAATTTTAGCCTCCTGGCGATCGTACGAAGGCCCGCGCTTCTCCGCGGATGCTTTTTACGCTGGCGCCAACAAATCCACGCAAGCCCAGGTGCCCGTTTGGGTAAAACCGGCGCCGCCGAAAAAGGAACCTGGTAAAAAAGAAGCCGCCGAGTCCGACGACACCAGAACAGAGTCCGCAGCGGGGCGTGGGCGGCGGGGCGGCCGCGGCGGCAACAAGGAAAAAGCCACTGTTTTTGTGCTCGACGCGCAAGGCGATACCCTCCGGCGCTGGAAAGCGGAACTCGACAGTTGCTTCAGCACGATCAGCTGGGGGCTCGATACCCGCGGTGTGCAATACCCCTCCAACCGCGAGCCCAACCGCGACCAACTGGAGCCCGGCGGCGGGCCAGGGGTGTTGCCGGGCAGGTATAAAATGGTGGTATCCTACAAAGAGTACCAGGATTCAGTACTGGTGGACGTGATCGACGATCCGCGGCTGCAACTTTCCGTTGCCGACCGGGAAAAGAATGCCGCCGCCATCCGGCTTTTCCACCAACTGGTGGAGCGATCGGGTAAAGCCTACGACCGCCTCAAAAATGCCGAAAAAACGATTGCCCTCGTGGAGAGTCAACTAATACACGTACCAGACAGCGTAAAAAAAGAGGTGCTGAAATTGGGGGAAGCCTTGCGCGACAGCATAGAGGCGATGAAAAACGAGTTTTTTGCGCAAAAGGAGGGAAAGGGCATTCAGCGCAACCCAAACACGCTCAACAATTACTTGCGCCAGGCCATCAATTATATCGACAATTCACCGGCGGAGCCCAATGGCGCCGCCCAGATTGCCATGCGGCAGGCGGAATCGGAAGTCGACCGGGTATTGGCTCGAATCGATCGTTTTTTTGCGCAAGATTGGGCGCCTTACCGGGAAAAAGCGGAGCGTATCCAGTACTCCTTGTTCAAGGACGATGAATAGAAACGATTGCAAAACTGGCTTCCATAAAATAGCCCCGCAGAGTTGCTCCGCGGGGCTCATTTATTAATCGGTACTGCTAAAAAGGCGACGACTGCTGGACGAACAGGGTGTGCAGGGTGTATCCTCGATCACACTACTGGACATTTTGTTCTTGAGGTGAATCCAGACCTTCCAGGTTTTCGAAACCTGGAAGGTCTT
>CAZVZH010000096.1:0-13420 GCA_964630705.1 uncultured Saprospiraceae bacterium
GGCTGGGGTCGCGTTTCCAGATGTTTTTTTCCAGCGCGCGGCCACGGGCCCAGTTGCCGCCAAGCCACATGTCGTCGGTGGCGCCCCAGTAACCCCAAGAGAGCGGATGGCTTTTCACCAGATAGGTTTCTTTTTCCACCAGCGGGTCTTTATCGTCGCCGTTCACGCCGCGCGATTCGAACAGTTCGGCCAGGGCCATCAGGCGGGCGCCGGCGTGTTTGTGGTAGCGGTCGATGCTGGAGATGTCGAAACGGGTGACGCCTTTTTCGATCAGCCGGTCGAGGACGGCCGGCGTGAGCAAGTCGCCGTTGGTTTGCAACATGATCTGGGTACGCTGGCCGTAGCGGTCGCGCAGCCGGTCGAGAATCCGGTAGAGTTTTTTCTTCTCCGCGAGCGGCTCACCACCCGAGAGGATCAGGCGGTCGATGCTGTCGGGGAGGTTTTCGACGATTTGCAGGCACTCTGCTTCGGTCATCCGTTCGCCTTTCGGCCCCGAAAGGTTGTAACAGTGGTCGCAGGTATCGTTGCAAAGTTGGGTAAATACCCAGTAGAGCGATTCGCAGTGGTTGAACATGTGCGGTCAGTCCAGGTTTTTCCAAAAATCCATTTCCTGTTTCATTCCGGTGCGGGGGTCGGCCATAAAAGTCCGAAGGTTTTCAAACACATCCAGCCGGCCATTTTCCAGGTACGCCAGCCGGTCGCCGAGGCGTACCGCTTCCTTGAGGTCGTGGGTCACCAGCAAGGCAGTAGTGCGGTACTCCGCCGCCACCTGGCGAAACAGATCCTGCATGCTGGCCCGGGTTTCAACATCCAGGTTGCCGAATGGTTCGTCGAGCAAGAGGATGCGGGGGTTAACGATGAGGGCGCGCCCGAAGGCTACGCGTTGTTTTTGACCACCGGACAACTGCTCCGGCATTTTTCGGGCCTGGTCGCCAAGGTCGAGGTTTTCGAGCAGGCGGTTGGTCTGGGTGCGGACGCTGGCTGCATTTTCCCGGCGCAGCCGCAAGCCGAAGGCTATATTTTCAAAGACGTCGAGGTGCGGGAAAAGCAGCGCTTCCTGGTAGAGGTACACAATGCCGCGCTGCTGTGGTTTTTGTTTTAAAATGGATTTTCCCGCCAATAAAATTTCCCCGGCGTCCGGGGCCAGCAAGCCGGCCAGGCATTTGAGCAAGGTGGTTTTGCCGCAACCGGAGCGGCCGAGCACGGCCAGGGTTTCGTGCGCCCGGAGGCCGAAATTCAGCCCGCGCAGCACCATTTCCGCCCCAAAACGAACGTGCAGGTCGGATACTTCGAGCAAAAATTCAGTCATGACGGCCGGGTTGAAAGCGGTGGTTGAGCCAAAGCAGCAACAAGGGCGGCGCGATCAGGAGGCTGCTGCCCAGGGCTGCAAAATACGGATTTGCCTCGCCGACATACTGGTACACCCGCACGGGCAGGGTGGGCACACGGCCCTGGCCAAGCACCGTGGTGAGCCCGTACTCGAACCAGGAAAGCAGAAAAGTTTGAAACAGGCCATTGAGCAGTGCCGGTTTCGAAACAGGAACCAGGACCCGCCACCAGGCTGCGCGCGCGGAGCCGCCCAGCGTGTACACCAGTCCTTCCATGTGCTGCAAACGCGGCGTCCAGTGGTTCACAAAAATCAGTACGCTGAACGGAAACACGATTAAAAAATGCCCCAACAGCACCCCCGCCAACGTGCCAGCAAGCCGGGTTTTTAAAAAGAAAAACTGAAGGCAAAAGGCATACACCACGGGCGAAAACGCATAGGGCAGGTAGGCCAATGCTACGAGCAGGCGCCGGTTGGGGTGCCGGGCAATCGTGCGGGCCAGCACAAAACCAACGGCCGTACTGCCCACCGCCACCGTCGCCGCCACTACCGCCGACCACACCAGGCTTTCCGCCGCACCGCCCAGCTGCCAGGCCAGTCGCCAGTGTTCCAGCGTAAGACTTTCCGGCAACAGCAGCGGAAAGCGCCACTCAACCGCCAACGAAAGCAGGAGCAGGTAGCCGAACGGCAACGCTAAAAAGAACACCAAACCCGCGAAAGCCCATTTTTTCATAAAACCTCCTCTTGCGTGTGCCGGCCCGGCCGGAAAAAAAGCAAAACACCCACCACCACTGCAGCGTAGAGCACCGTAAGGGCGTAGGCCTGCGGAAGTTCTGCCAGATCGAACCGCCGGAATTTTTGCGCAATCAGCACCGAAACCATGCGCTGCGACTGGTTGCCGAGCAACAACGGTACCTCGTAGGCGCCAAACAAAAACACACAAAAGAGCACCATCAACGGCCGGAGTTTTTGGAGCAATACCGGCGCTGCCACACGCCAGAGCGCCTGCCCGTGCCGGGCGCCCAATGTGTGCGCCAGGCGCAACAATTCGGACACCCGCTCCGCCCGGTAAAACTGGAAAAGCGCCACGGTAAAAACCGGAAATGTAGCCAGCCCCAGTACGAGTATCAACCCCAGTTGCCAGGGGTCATTTACCAGCGGCGGGAAATCGCCAGGGCCTTCGATCCATCCCAGGCTGGCGGCAACCCGGGCCAGCAAGCCCGAATTGCCCAGCAACTGAAAGCCCCAAAAAGCCGCCACGATAGGCGGTAGCGCCAGGGGCCAGTATATTCCGAACCGCAGCGGATGCTGTGCCAGCTGTCGGTGAAAAACCAAAACAGTGCCCAAAGCCATCGCTGAGGATACGGCTACCACTCCGATTGCCACCGCCAGGCTCCAGGCTATTGAAACCCAGACCGCGGGACTGCCGAGCACCGCCCGCCAATGCCCGGTGGTAAATCCGGTGTGCCAGGCGCCGGCCAGGCCCAGGCTGTACGCCAGCGCGTAGCTCAGGCCGGTAGCGAGCGGTAGCAGTACCAGCAGCAGAAACAAAGCGGTTTGGAGTTTTTTGTACATGGCACTTTCCCGATTATTTCAGCGAAAAAATAACCGCCTGGTAGGGAGCCAGTTGAACGCGACTGTTATTTCGATCAACCTGTTCGTAGTTGTTGATCAGCACGGCGGCGGGTTCGATACCGGAAGGTAGTTCGGCCGTTGCCGCGTCAGCTGAAAAATTCAACAGGACCAACATTTTTTTATCACCCAGTGTACGCGTGTACGCATACACCTGTTTGTGTTCGGGCAGAAGCAGGCGGTAGGCGCCGTACACCAGCACGGGATTTTCTTTGCGCAGACGCACCATTTTTCGGAAATAATTCAGGCAACTGTTCGGGTCGGCGTTTTGCGCGGCTACGTTGATTTCCACGTAGTTCGGATTGACGCGCAACCAGGGTATTCCGGTGGTAAAACCGGCCTGGGCCTCGGCATTCCATTGCATGGGCGTGCGGCCGTTGTCGCGGGCGAGGAAATTGAGTTTTTTCAGGAGCAACACTGAGTCGGCGCCTTCGCGCACGGCTTTGCGATAAGTGCTGATGGTGGCGTTGTCTTTAAAATCCTCGATTCGGGCAAAGTCGATGTTGGTCATGCCTAGCTCGTCGCCGTAGTAGCAGTAGGGCGTGCCGCGCATGCTGAGGATGAAGGTGTTGAGCATTTTGGACGAAGCGGCGCGGAACTCGGGGCGGTCGTCGCCAAATTTGCTGACCATGCGCGGCTGGTCGTGGTTGGCGAGGAAAATCGAGAGCCAACCCTTTTGAGCGAAGGCGCTGTCCCAGCGGGTATACAGGTTTTTAAAATCGGCGAGCTGGTAGCGGTCGAGGCTGTTGCCGATGTCCATGCCTTCGAAATGGTAAACCATTTGCAGCTCGCGGCGGTCGTCGTCGACGAGGTTGTGGGCGTCTTCAAAAGTAGAGCCGGCGCCCTCCGACACCGCCATCACGTCGTGCTGGCTGAGCACCTCGCGGTTCATTTCGCGCAGGTAATCGTGCAGGTGTGGCCCCATGCCGTAGTATTTGCCGAGTTGGGTTTCAAAGCCCTTGGGCAGGGGCGGAAAGGCCGTGTCTTTAGACACAAATTGGAAAGCGTCGAGCCGGAAGCCGTCGATACCTTTTTCGATCCAGAATTTCATGATGTCGTACACCTCCTGCCTGACTTTTGGATTTTCCCAGTTGAGGTCGGGTTGTTTGCGGGAAAAATAGTGGAGGTAGTAGGCGTTGGAGGTGGAATCGAACAGCCAGGCATTGCCGGTTTCGTCGAACAGGCTGTAGCGGTAGTTGGGTTTGCCTTTTTCGGCGGGCCACCAGTGGTAGTAGTCGCGGTAAGGATTGTCGCGGGAGCTGCGCGATTGCTTGAACCACGCGTGCTCGTCGCTGCTGTGGTTGACCACCAGATCCATCACCACGCGGATGCCGCGGTCGTGAAAACCCCGGAGCAGTTCGTCGAAATCGGCCAGGGTGCCGAATTCGGTCATGATGTCGCGGTAATCGCTGATATCGTAGCCATTGTCGTCGTTGGGCGAGCTGTAAATCGGGTTGAGCCAAACGATGTCGACGCCCAGGCTTTTGAGGTAATCCAGTTCCTGGATGATGCCGCGCAGGTCGCCGACGCCATCGCCGTTGCTGTCTTTAAAACTGCGGGGATACAGTTGATAAATGATGCCTTCCTTCCACCACACGCCTTCGGTTTGAGAAGGGGCAGGCGCCGGTTTTTCACCGCAAGAAGTACAGAGCAGGAACCCGATAAAAATAAGCAGCGAGCGGTAATTTTTTTTCATGACAAGGAGGTTGTTGTAAAAAGTAAAAAATGATGCGCCTGGGCTATTGCCGTTCCAGCACCCGGCTGCGAAAATCGCGGTACAGCCGGATCATGTACTCCGGCGCAGGTTCGCGCAGGGCTTTTTCCTGGAGCGCGTCGCGGCCGGGGGCATGGCGGCGGCCGGGCACAGCCTCGAATCGGGCGCGCCATTCGGCGGGCAATTTGGCGGTGGCCAGCACCGTGCCGTCGCCCCACACGTCGGGCTGCATTTTGCGCAACTGGGCTTCGGGGGAAATTAAAAAATTGATGGCTGCCATGGCCCCGGCTTTGTTGGCGGCGCCGGAGGGGATGCCGAGGAAATGTGTGTTGCGGATGGTGCCCGAGTCGAATACGTAGGCGCGGGCGGTAGGCGGGAAAATGCGTTGCAGGATTTTGTTATCCACCTCGCTATCGTTGTTGCTCATGGTAAAATCCAGCTCGCCGTTGGCAAACATCTGGTGCATAGCGGCCAGGCTTTCGGGGAAGGTTTTACCCTGGCGCCAAAAGTAGGTTTTGTTCCGGTTGATCCAGTTCCAGAGCTTGGCGCTGAGGCGCGTATATTTTTCTTCGTCGAAGGGTCCGTCGAGCGCGGCCGGGTTGCCTGCCAGGGCGATCATCCAGGACTTGAGCAGGGTCATGCCCGTGAATTCGTAGGGGATGGTAAACGTGCCGGGATGCGCGCGCACATACTGCTCCAGCGCTTCCAGGCGGCGGGGCGGCGCCGGCGTGCGCAGCGAATCGTAGATGAGGGCCAGCTGCACGTTGCCCCAGGGGCATTCGTAGCCGTCGACTTTTTGCTGAAAATCGTAACCGATGAACGGATTTTCAAAATCGATGTACTGCGCGTGGGGAAGCGCCTGGGTAAACGGTCCGTACAAAGCATCAATCTGGCGGAGTTGGAAAAACGTTTCGCCGTTGATCCAGCACAGGTCGATGCTGCCGGGTGTTTGCCCGGCTTCTTTTTCTGCCAGCAGGATTTTGACAATTTCCGTGCCCTGGCCCGGTGCAATTTTCAGCTCGATGCCGTAGCGTTTTTTTAGTTCGGGCTGCACGTATTCGGCCATGTATCGGTTGATGAGCGGATCGCCCTGCCACATCATCACATGCACCGTGCTGCCTTTTGCCGTGGCTTCGATCGGAGGCCAGGGCCAGGCGGCCGGGTCGGGCGGCGCTGCAGCCTTATCGGTATTGGTGCAGGCGGCCGGCAGCAGCAGGAAAAAATACAACCAGAAACGCATGAGCAGATTGAGTGCCGGGTGTTGCAGGGTAAACATACGAGCTTGCGGAAACAAAGCTTCGGAAAAATTCGGATGGCTACAGGAGGTATGTAATTTAAAAAAATGTTTTAAAACCTCGAATTTAATACAAATGGTGCGGAGTTGCGCGGTACATTTCAATACCATTTTTTATAAAATTATCCCCGCATGAAGTCAAATCTGCAACCCATTCATCAAAAAATCTATACCATCCGCGGCCAGCGGGTCCTCCTTGATTTTGACCTGGCGGACCTGTATGAAGTGCCTACCAAAGTGCTGAACCAGGCCGTAAAACGGAATCTGTTGCGTTTTCCTGAAGACTTTATGTTTCAATTGTCTTCAGCAGAATGGCAAGAACTGAAGTCGGAAGCAACCAACTGGTCACAAATTGTGACCAGTTCGAACCGCAAATTCCGTGGCAACCGGTATCGCCCCTTTGCCTTCACCGAACAAGGCGTCGCCATGCTTTCCAGCGTTCTGCACAGTGAAAAAGCCATCCAAGTCAACATCGCCATCATGCGCGCCTTCGTGGCCCTGCGCAATTACATGCTGGGGCAATCTGAATTGGAACGACAAATCGCCGAACTGGAAACCCGTTTCCAACGCGAATTCGCCGACGTGCACGAAGCCCTCAAGTGGCTCGCGGAAGAAAACCAGGCGAGGGCCGCTGAAATGGCGGCCTTGGAAGCGGGCAATCGCCCGGACCCGGATTGGGAAAACCGGGAGCGTATCGGGTTTAGAAAAAGGTGAGCTTGGGATTGTGGGCATGGATAAGAAGTTCGAATTCTTTATTCAGGCCGAGCGGCGCTCGGCGTTACTTCCGCTCCACCGCTCCGCTGCTGATCGCCTGCCCGAAAAACACGGCGTTGGCAAACAACCGGTTGGTGCCATACCAGAAGCCCCGGAAGTTGGGATTGCCTGAAAAACAGATGACCCGGCCCGAGCCAGTACCCGCCACGAGCAGGGCCGCCGCTCCGGGCACGAGTTTTCGGTGTCGCTCGTGCAAATAGCCCGCCAGCAGAGGCTCAGCGGTGAACACAGCCGGCGTGGCGTACGGGTTTTTCGCCGTTTCCAAAAAATTCACTTCGCTTTGAAACATGGCGAGCCGCGGCCGCTGGTAGCCGTAGCACAGCGGGTGGCTGAGGTCGAGTTCCACTTCGAAAATAGCGCCTGGCAGGCTGAGCGCGCGCCGGTCGTCGGAAAGTTTGTCGTACGGTCGGCGCGGACCTTCAGGCGCCGCGGGCGGGTTGCGAAAATCCAGCGCGACCAGGCCCGTGCTTTGCAGCCAGCGCAGGCTGCTGCCGGAGGCGATGAGCGTGCCGCCGCCGTTGATAAAGGTGCGCAGTTTGTCTACCGACAATCGACCGAAATTGCCGTCGGCCAGCACCACCACATTGTACTGCGCCAAGTCGAGCCGGCTGAAGCGCTCCTGATCGATCAGCAGCGGCGGCAAGCCGTAGCGCGTATCGAGCAGGTGCCACACTTCGCCCACATCGGTGGGGCTGGCGCCCTGCCCGGTGAGGAGGGCTACCCTGGGCGGTTTCAGGGTGACAAAAGCGCTGCTGCCCAGGTCGGGGCCTTGCGGGGTCAGGCCGTTTTGCAGGGTACGTACCCGCACGTCGCGGGCGCCGCTGGCATACATACATTCATACACGGCATCGGCGTCGATACTTTGCCGGTCGAGCGATACGAGCAGGCTGCCCGGAGCGTAGCTGCGGCCTTCGGCTTCGAAAGCCTGGGTGGCCAGCTGCACCCGGATACCGGCCCGGTGCAGGGCAGCGAGCAGGCGGGGTTGGTCGTAACCTGCCGCTTCCACGATAAAGGCGTAAGGCGGCTTGTCGCCGAAGCGCAACAAGGGCATCGGGTCCGGTTCTTCCAGCTGTTCCAGCTGTTTGCCCAACCAGGAAGGCTGGAACGTTTTTCGGTCGGCAGCCGCCCAGTTTTGGCCAAAAGCGTCGGGCAGCGTCCAGGCCGAGATGTCGTAAAAAATACTGTCGGGAAAGCTGGTGCGCCGTTCGAACATGCCTTTAATCAGGCGGAAGGCGGGCTGTGCTGAGGGTACCACCCAGGCTGCATTTTTTTTAAAAAAACGGGGTCCGATTTGCACATCCTGGCGCAAGGCAAACACCTGAACGCGGTGGGCCAACAACACCTGGAGCAGTTCGCGGGTTTCGCGGCCGGCCAGGCTGTCGCCGAACACATAGGCGGCGACCGAATCTTGCCGGCCCGCGTCGAGGCCGCTGGCATAAAAATCGCGGAGGTAGCTGTTGAGTTCGACGCGTAGGGCGCCGACGGCTTTCAGGGTGGAAAGCGAAGTCAGTACCTGATTGCGGATGGTGTAGGGAAATGTGAGCAAGCCGTTGTCGGTTTGCTGGGCGCTGCCCCGGCTGCTGCCCTGTTCGAACAGGATGCCGATGCAACCGTTGGCGTCAGGATAAGTGGAGCCTTTTCCGTAGTAGAAGTCATCGTAGTTTTCTTCTGAAAAAAACAGCACTTGTTTTTCCGAAAGGGCTTTGGCGTGGTAGGCCCCGATTTGTGTCGTGAGTTCCTGATTGCGGGCAGGGGTGAGCGGATGCACGCGGCTGGGCACGCCCGGCTGGAAAAAGAAGGTGGCGTTGGAACCCATTTCGTGGTGGTCGGTCAGCACGTTGGGGAGCCATTGTTGAAACAGCCCGACACGGCCCACCGACTCGGGTTGCTGGGCCACCAGCCAGTCGCGGTTCAGGTCGAACCAATAGTGGTTGGTGCGGCCGCCGGGCCAGCTTTCGTTGAACTCGTCGTGCAGCGGATCGGGCATGAGCGTTTGGCTGCGCCGGCTGTTGACCCAGCCGGAAAAGCGCTGCAAGCCGTCGGGGTTGAAGCAGGGGTCGAGCAGGATGACCACGTTTTTCAGCTGTTCTTCCAGCTCTGGCGATTGGCCGGCGGCGAGGTAGTACGCCACCAGCAGGGCGGCGTTGCTGCCGCTGGCTTCGTTGCCGTGGATGGAGTAGCCCATGTACACTACCGCCGGAAAATCGGCTGGGTTGAGCCCTCGGCTGAGGCCGGGGTCGGCGAGTTGGCGGCGCTGCCGGGTGATGTCGGGCATGCGCCGGTAGGTGTCGGGGTGGGTGATGGTCAGGCAGATCAAGGGTCGGTTTTCATGGCTGCGGCCGTATTCCTGCAAGCTGACGCGGTCGCTGGTGCGGTCGAGTTCGCGCAGATAGCCGACGAGTTGGTCATGCGAGACGTGCCATTCGCCCACGGCATAGCCCAGGTATTCGAAGGGGCTGCGGACGGTATGGTCGTATTTTATGTCGGGCAGGTAGTAATTGCCGCTGGGTTTCTCCTGCGAGAAAAGCAGATGGGGGGCCAGTAGGCATAGCGCCAGCGCCAGCCAACGGGTGGGAGCAAACATATCGGGTAGTTTTTGTGTAAACAAGCGCTTAATCTTCGTAAATCACCTTGCGGATCAACCGCAGGCCGAAAGAAAGTTCGATGGTCACGTTGCGGATGCGGCGTTCTCCGATGGTGGTGTTTTGCCCGGGGTTGAACGGGTCGATCACGTTGGGGATAGCCGGCTGGTTGTATTGCAGGAGAAAATCGGGGTGCACCGACAACATCAATTGGCCGCCGATCAGTTCGCTGAACGGAAACTCGATGCCGCCGCCAAGCGATGCGCCGGCCATCCAACGGTTCATAAAACCTACCTGCGGGTAGTATAGCGGCGCATACGGATTGCTGGTACCGAGCTCGTCGATATTGGTGTTCAAGGTGTAATCCCCCCGGATACCGCCGTAATAAAAATACTTGCCCCGGGCGCCCAAAGGGTATTTTTGTTTGGCGCCCAGGATGAGAGAGATATTCCGAAACTGAAACTCCTCGGAAAATTGGTCGATGCCGCCGCCCTGAAAGAAAAAGCGGAAGCGGGTAGCGCTGCCCCGCACGTGGTAACCAATCTGTGCGAACACCGAGGAATTGTCTTCTTCGTTGTTGACCGACTCGATGGAGAGGGCCGCGTGGTACTTGTACAGCGCCTGCCGGTCGAAGGAATTGTCCCATTTTTGAAAACCCACACTTGGGCCGCCTAACAACACGTAGGCGGTGGATTGGGACAGTGTTTGTCCGATACCGGCATTAAAGAGCCAGAAAATGCATACAAATCGCAACATTCTTTCGTTTTTTGGCGCAAAGTACAAAACCCGTACATAAGCTATCGCACCGGAAAACAGCAAAAGGGTGCCAACTCGCACCCAAGTGCGCTACCTTTGCAACCTGAAAATTCTTGTATTGCCATGGAAATCCTCACCGGCACCCACCCCGCCGCCGCAACCTTTGAAACATTTGTCTACACCCGTCCTGAACTGGAGACCGTCGGCCAGTCGTTCGAAGCGGCGCTTGAACGTTTTGAACAGGCCGGCTCCGCCGCGGAACAATTCGAACACCTGAACACGCTGATACGCGTCCGCGAGGACTTTACCACGATGTACAACCTCTGTCTCATCCGGCATACCCTCGACACCCGCGATGCCTTTTACGAGGCTGAAAACAACTATTTCGATGAAAACCTGCCGGCTTTCGAGGCGCTCAACGACCGGCTGTACCGCATTCTGCTGAAATCGCCGTTCCGGGCCGAACTGGAGCAAAAATTCGGAGCCCAACTGTTCGTGCTGGCCGAACTGGCCCTCAAAACGTTTCAACCGGCGATTCAAGCCGACTTGCAGGAAGAAAATGCCCGGAGCTCAGAGTATACCAAGCTGAAAGCCACTGCCCAACTTGAGTTCGACGGCCAATCGTACAACCTGAGCAGTTTTATCCCCATTGAACAATCGGACGACCGCTCCGTACGCCGACGCGCATCGGCTACAAAATGGGCGTTTTATGCCGGCAACGCCCACCTCGTCGAGCCGTTGTTCGACAAATTGGTGCAAGCCCGCCACCGGATAGGCCAGGCGCTGGGCAACGACAACTTCATTCCGGTGGGCTACGCCCGCATGCGCCGCTCGGACTACACACCCGACATGGTGGCCAATTTTCGCAAACAGGTGCGCGAGCTGATCGTGCCCCTGGCCTCCGAATTGTACGACCGCCAGCGCCGCCGCCTGAGCCTCGACCAATTGAAGTTTTACGACGAAGACTACAAGTTTCGCTCCGGCAACCCCAAACCCACCGGTTCGCCCAAAGACATCGTGCACAAGGCCGCCAACATGTACCGCGAACTCTCCCCTGAAACCGACCAGTTTTTTCAGCACCTGCTCAACGCCCGGCTGATGGACCTGGTCAACCGCAACGGAAAAGCTACCGGCGGCTACTGCACCTACATGCCCGGCTTCCAGGCGCCGTTTATTTTTTCCAATTTCAACGGTACCAGCGGCGACATCGACGTGCTTACCCACGAGGCCGGCCACGCCTTCCAGGTGTGGAGCAGCCGCCACTTCGACCTCGACGAGTACCATTGGCCCACCAGCGACGCCGCCGAAATCCATTCCATGAGCATGGAGTTTTTCACCTGGCCCTGGATGGAGTCGTTTTTCGGTCCCGACACGGAAAAATACTACTTCATGCACTTCAGCAATGCCCTACAATTTTTGCCCTATGGCGTGGCAGTGGATGAATTTCAGCACCTCATTTACGAAAATCCCGGAATGAGCCCTGCCGAGCGCAACGCCGCCTGGCGCAAACTGGAAAAAACCTACCTGCCCCACCGCGACTACGACGGCAATGCCTTTTTGGAAAACGGCGGCTTTTGGCAAAAACAAAACCACATTTTCAACTCGCCGTTTTACTACATTGATTATACGCTGGCGCAAATTTGCGCTTTCCAGTTTTGGAAAAAAGACCGCGAAAACCACACCGCCGCCTGGGCCGATTACCTGCGCCTCTGCCAGGCCGGCGGCAGCCGTTCGTTTCTCGACCTGGTGCGGCTGGCCAAGCTGCGCTCACCGTTTGAAGATGGTTGCGTGGCCTCGGTCGTCGGCGAAATACGGCGTTACCTCGACAATGTGGACGATTCAAAATTTTGATAAAAAACTATGCTCCGAAGCGTTTTTCTCCTCCTGATTTTTGTAGGCGCCACCGCCTTTGAACACGCCGCATTCCCCCGCCTTGCTGGGCACGCGCATTCCACATTCCGCATTCCGCATTCCGCATTCGACTCCCCGCCTACCCTTCAATTCGCCTTGTTGAAATACTCCGGCGGCGGCGACTGGTACAACGACGTCAACTCGCTCAAAAACCTGGCGCGTTTCTGTAACCAAAACCTGGGTACTAATTTCGACACGGATTTCGCCACCGTCGAACCCGGCAGCGCCGATATTTTCAACTACCCCATCGTGTACGCCACCGGCCACGGCAACATGCTTTTTTCCGACCTGGAAGCCCGCAACCTGCGCGCTTACCTCGAGGGCGGCGGCTTTTTGATTCTGAACGACGACTTCGGACTCGACCCCTTCGTACGCCCTTCCTTGAAAAAAGTGTTCCCCGAGCTCGACCTGATCGAGCTGCCGTTCAGCCATCCGATCTACCACCAGCGGTACGATTTTAAAAATGGCTTGCCGAAAATACACGAGCACGACGGCAAACCTGCCCAGGGCTTCGGCCTGATCTGGCAGGGTCGCCTGGTTTGTTTTTACAATTTTGAAACCGACCTCGGCGACGGCTGGGACGATGTGCACAACGACCCCATCGCCATCCGCACCAAAGCCCTGCAAATGGGGGCTAATATCGTACAATACGTGTTTAGTGGCGAGTAAAGCGGGGCCATCCTATGCAAAGCCTGCGCTACATCCTCTACTCGTTTCCGCTCCGGCTCCTGGTCTTGCACCTGCGCAACCACCTGGCCTTGGTGGGCTTGTGGATTTTCCTGGTTTTGCTCCTGACGGGCGTCATCGGACGCTTTTTCGGCATTCATTACCTGTTGCTCACGCCGGAGTACCACGGCGAGGTCAATTTCTGGAGCTTTTTTCTCACCGGCGCGGCCTGTGCGGCCTTTTTCCTGATCTGGAACCTGACCACCTATCTGCTCAGCGCGCACCGGTTCCCTTTTTTGGCGACGCTGAAGGCGCCGTTTACCAAATTCGGGCTGAATAACAGCATCATTCCTTTCGCTTTTTTGGGCATTTACCTGGTAGCCTCGGTGCGGTTCCAGTGGCACGACGAGCTCGGCGACACCGCTTCCATTGCGCGCAACATCGCCGGTTTTCTCACCGGGTTGGGCAGCATGCTCCTGGCGCTGGCCGCCTACCTGCACCTGACCAACAAAGACATCGCTTCCTTTTTACGGCCCGGCCAGATGGGTCCGCAGCTGGGCAGCCGCCTGCTGGCGCCGGGCTACCGAATGCCTACGCTCTGGGAAATCCGGGCCGGCGCCACGCGCTGGAGGGTCGACAGTTACCTGACCGAACGCCTGCACTTGCGGCCGGTTCGCAGCGTGTCGCACTACGATCCCAAGCTGCTGGGCCGTGTGTTTCAGCAAAACCACCTGAACGCCGTGGTTGTGCAGCTCATCGCCGTG
>CAZVZH010000096.1:13520-15108 GCA_964630705.1 uncultured Saprospiraceae bacterium
CTCGGCGCGCTCTGCCATCCTGATACGATCGAGCGCGACAAAGCCCGCACGCTGGCGATACTGGAAAACTGGCTGGCGAAAAACCGCGCCGCCGGGGTCGCCCGGCCCAAACTGGTGTTCGTTTGCGCCAGCGGCGGTGGCATGCGCTCGTCGCTCTGGACGATGCAAACGCTCCAACGCGCCGATGCCGCCACCGGCGGCCGCCTGCTGCGCCAAACAGTGCTCATGAGCGGCGCCTCAGGCGGCATCCTCGGCGCGGCCTACCTGCGGGAGCTATACTTGCGCCAGCAACAAGGCGCGCCGATTTCGGTGCACGATCCGCAATACGCCGACGACATCGCGCTCGACCTGCTCAACCCCGTGAGCTTCGCCATTATCTCCAACGACCTGTTTTTCCCGGTAAGCAGTTTTAAATCAGGCGATTTCCGCTACCGCAAAGACCGGGGCTACCTGTTCGAGCGCCAGCTCAACGAAAATTGCCGGGGCATGCTGGCCAAAAAACTGGCCGACTACCGGAAGCCGGAAGCCGAGGCGCGTATTCCCATGCTGCTCGTTTCGCCCTTTATCGTCAACGACGCCCGGCGCCTGCTCATCAGTCCGCAAGGCGTCAGCTACCTCATGCGTCCACCCGCCGGGGCCGGCGATCTGCAGCCGGAGGTGGACGGCGTGGATTTCGGCCGGCTCTTTGCCGGGCAGCAAGCCGACAGCCTGGATTTCACCACGGCCCTGCGCATGAATTGTACCTACCCGCTCATCCTGCCGCCGAGCTGGTTGCCTACGCAACCCGCCGTAGAAGCGATGGACGCGGGTTTTCGCGACAACTACGGGATTTATTCCGCCGTGCGGTTCGTGCATACTTTTCGCAACTGGATCCGGGAGAACACCGGCGGCGTGCTCATCGTACAGGCGCGTTGTTGGGAAAAAGTAGACCGCATCAAAGAGGGCGACTACAAGGGTATTGTCGAAAATGTATTCACGCCGTTTGGCGCCGCTGCACGCATTACAGCCATGCAGGATTTTGAACAGGACAACGCACTGGCGCTGCTGCGCGATGTACTCGGCGCAGAAACGCCGCTGGAAGTTATCCGCTTTATTTACCGGCCTTTAAAAAAAGAAAACGAGGCCTCGATGAGTTTGCACCTGAGCAAACGCGAAAAGGTCGACATCCTGCAGTCGTTCGAACGGCAAGACGTGCAGGAAAACCTGGCGGCGCTGCGAGTGGCCTTGGGGGGGAAGTGATGCTGCTGCGGTTTGGTGGGGAATAGCCGATTTTTGAACGGACGGGATTTACAGGATTTTTTGGAGGGAGGACAGGATTTACAGGATTCACAGGATTTTGATTTGTTTGAAAAGAAAGACCTGTTGATTATCAAGATAATTGACCTTTTATCAAACTTATTTTTATGAAAAAGGAATACACAAACGGTGACATCACGGTGGTATGGAAACCGGATATCTGCCAACATTCCAAACTGTGCTGGCAGGGCTTGATCGAGGTGTTCAACCCGCGCGAGCATCCCTGGATAAAAATGGACGGCGCCAACAGCGATCGGATCATTGCCCAGGTGGAAAAATGCCCTTCGGGCGC
>CAZVZH010000097.1:0-2639 GCA_964630705.1 uncultured Saprospiraceae bacterium
CGATCGGCTGCTGCAGGCGCGCGTGAATCGGGCGGTGCTGGAGGGGGTGCGGGTCAAGTTTGTAATAGGTACTGCCCTGAATGGCTGCGCGGATGTATTCCCACTGGTCTTTCCAGGCTTTGTAGGTGGTTTCGTGCTGGTGTTGGACGTAGAAAAACCACACGGCGATGATGCCGAAAAATACCAGGATAGGCAGGTGGACGAATACAAAGGCTTCATAGCCCAACCACCAGATCAGGCCGGCGTAGAGCAGCGCCAGCAGCAGGTTGTGCCGCAGCAGCGCCTTTCGGGCGTGTTCCCAGCCCGGCATTTTGATCGACGGCAGGCGGCTGTGCACCAGGATGTACCACACCGGCCCCAGCACAAAGAGCACCGGCGCGCTGCGGAACACCATGTAGTGCAGTTTGCCCCAAAAACCGAGCGCTTTGAATTCGTTGACGGTCAGCAGGTTGATGTCGCCGATATCGCGGTGCTCCCACAAAATGCCGTTGTGGCCGTGGTGGAAATTGTGGCTTTTGGCCCAGTAGCGGTAGGGCATGAAACTGACCAGGCTGCACACCAGGCCGATCGTGTCGTTGGCTTTGCGGTTGGCCGTGAAGGATTGGTGCCCGCAGTCGTGCTGAATGATAAAAATCCGCACCAGAAAGAAGGCGTTCACCGCAGCCAGGGCAAACGTCAGGCCCAGCGAAACATCTTTCAGGAAAAACATAGCCACCCAAATGGCTAAAAACGGCAGGAAGGAGTTGAGGATTTGTATGGTGGCCTTGGTCGGGTTGGGCAGTTGGTAGGCTTTGACAATGGCGGGGAGTTGCTGCAGGACATTTGGGGAAATTGTCGCTTGTTGCATGTGTCGGAAATTCTAAACTTAAAAAAAACGGCTGATCGGGATACGCAAAAGTCGCGTTTTTATCCTTTGCTAGGGTGTCTTTTCTATTAAATTTCCCAGAAAGCAACCGCTGCATTCGGCGCCGAAACCGGTTTCTTTGCAACCATGATCAACTGGTGGATACGCTGCCTGGCCGCCTTGCGCCGCCTCCGCTACCCCGGCAGCCTCCGCTACTGGGAGCGCCGCTACGCCCGGGGCGGGCACTCGGGCGCGGGCTCACAGGGGCGGCTGGCGGCCTACAAAGCCAACTGGCTCAACCAATTCGTGCAGGAAAACGCCGTCCAAACGGTCGTCGAGTTCGGCTGCGGCGACGGCCAGCAAATCCAACTGGCCAACTACCCCGACTACCTCGGACTCGACGTGGCGCCATCCGCCATCCGGCGCTGTCGCGCTCTGTTTGCCGCCGACACCCGCAAACGCTTCGACCTGTACGACCCCTACCACTTTTCTCCCGAAACCGCCCGGGCCGAGCTCGCCCTCTCTGTCGAAGTCCTCTTTCACGTCACCGAAGACGCGCTCTACCAGCGGTACCTCCGCCACCTCTTCGCCGCCTCCAGCCGCTGGGTGGTCATTTTTTCAGCCGATGAACCCGACCGCACCGGCGGGCGTTTCCCCCACCTGAAGCCCCGCCGTTTTACGGCCGATGTGCCCCCAGGCTGGGCGCTGCGCCGCCGCGACGACAACCCCTGCGCCGACATCAGCATTTCCAACTTTTTTGTGTTTGAAAAAACAGGCAGTTTCTAGAGATTTGAGCCGCTCATGACCACCGAACAATTCAAAACGTTTGCCCCAACCATCCCCTCCGACCCGGGCATTTACAAATTTCTCGACGCCGCGGGCACGGTGCTCTATGTCGGCAAAGCCAAAAACCTGCGCAACCGCCTCAACTCCTATTTCGGCGATAAAAAATACACGACCGCCAAGACAAAAGCCCTGGTCAAACACGCCGACCGCATCACCTTTACCATCGTCGACACCGAAAACGACGCCCTGCTGCTCGAAAACACCCTCATCAAACAGCATCAGCCGCGCTACAACGTGATGCTCAAAGACGAAAAGTCGCCCCACACCTACATCTGTATCAAAAAAGAGCGCTTCCCCAGGGTGTTCGTCACGCGCAAAGTCATCCGCGACGGCTCCACCTACTTCGGCCCATACACCGGCAAGGTGCGCATCGACCAGATCGCCGACCTCATCCGCAAACTGTTCCAACTGCGCAACTGCGCCCTCCAGCTCTCGGCCGACAACATCGAAAAAGGCAAGTTCAAACCCTGCCTCGAATACCACATCAAAACCTGCGCAGCGCCCTGCGTGGGCTACGAAACCGAGGCGGTGTACACCAAAAAAATCGAGCAGATCAAAAATATCCTCAAAGGAAATTTCGCCCCGGTCAAAGCCCACCTGCGCGAGGAAATGGAAATGTTTGCCGAAAACCTCCAGTTCGAGCAAGCCCAACTGGCCAAGGAGCGGCTCGCCTTGTTCGAAGACTACCAGGGCAAAAGCACCGTCGTCAACCCCAATGTGCGCGACGTAGATGTGTTCGCTATTGCCGCCGACGAAAAAGAAGCCTTCGTCAATTACCTGAAAGTAGCCAATGGCGCCGTAATCAACACCTACACCCTTACCCTCACCAAAAACCTCGACGAAGACCCCGAAACCCTGCTCGGCTTTGCCATCGAACGCTTGCGGGAAAAATTCGGCAGCGCCACCTCCGAAATTATAGTGCCGATGCCGGTGGCCGTGCCGGGTGTGT
>CAZVZH010000097.1:2649-8405 GCA_964630705.1 uncultured Saprospiraceae bacterium
AACAGCATCACGCAGGAGATCATCGTACCGATGGAAATAGCCGTGCCGGGCGTGAGCACGGCCACTGTGCCCAAGATCGGCGACTTGAAAAAACTGCTCGAACTGTCGGAAAAAAACGTGCAGTACCACCTGATGCAACGCCGCCGGGAAGAAATGAACAAAACCGGCAAACAAACGCCCGCCGAACGCATCCTCCGCACCTTGCAAGCCGACTTGCACATGCCCGATATTCCGCTGCACCTGGAGTGTTTCGACAACTCGAACATCCAGGGAGCCAACCCCGTGTCGTCCTGCGTGGTGTTTCGAAATGCCAAACCCGCCAAACGCGACTACCGGCACTACAACGTCAAGTCGGTCGAAGGCCCCAACGATTTCGCCTCTATGGAAGAAGTTGTTTTCCGGCGCTATAAACGCCTGCTCGCCGAAGGGCAAGGCCTGCCCCAACTTATCATCATCGACGGGGGCAAAGGCCAACTCAGCGCCGCCATGAAAAGCCTGCGCGCCCTCGGCCTGGAGGGCAAGCTGACGGTAGTGGGCATCGCCAAAAAACTGGAGGAGATTTACTTTCCCGACGATCCGGTGCCCCTGCACATCAATAAAAAATCGGAGTCGCTCAAACTCATCCAACAGGCCCGCAACGAAGCGCACCGCTTCGCCATCACCTTCCACCGCGACCAGCGCAGCCGCAATTTTTTAAAAACCGAACTCACCGAAATTCCCGGCATCGGCGCCAAAACCGCCGAAAAACTGCTCCAGCACTTCGGCTCGGTCGCCCGCCTGCGCGCCGCCGAACCGGCCGATGTCGAAGGCGTAGCGGGTAAGGCCGCGGCGGCCAGGCTGGCGGAATATTTTCAGAACCGGGAAGGGGACTGAAACAGGTTGTTTACATCCCGAATTTTGATGAGCATGCTCTCTTGTACCTTTCGGGAAGTGGCTTGCAACTGGGATGATTGAACCTGTGGGTTTGTATCAAAAGTCACACTACTGGACCTTTTCGGTAAAGTGGGTGTCTCATAATTTCTATTTCACCACTAAAAACACCGAACAACACTAAAAAACACTAAAAAGGGCTCTTCATCTTAGTGGAATTTCGTGTTTTTTAGTGGTCTTAGTGGAGAAGAGTTGCTTATGAGACAACCTCTGTATTCGCCCGAAGAACAAAATGTACAGTAGTGTGGTCAAAAGCCCCGGAAGGGATTCATCTTTGTAGCCTTGCCAAAGAATTGTTGGCGCTGTTCCGACGGAACGCCATCTATTCCGCCTGGTCAAAAACCACCTTCTTGTACACATCGCTCAAAACCACCGCCTGCCCGGCCACCGTAAAAGCATCTTCCAGGCGGTCGTAGTCAATGGTTTCCCAAACGGCGGACTCGCCCACCCGGTTGAACACCGTTACCAGCGGGCGTTCCTGATGGATGTACAGGATATGGCGGAGCGAGGCGATTTTTTTGTACGCCGGCAACTTTTCCTTGACATCCCGCACGAAGGTGCTCGGCGAAAGCACTTCCACCACCAGCCAGGGATTGGTGTTGGCGCTCAGACCTTTGCGCAATTGGTGTACCGCCGGCTCGCCCTCGATCACATGCGCGTCGGGAGCGTAGTCTTTTTCAAATTCCGGAATAAAAATGTGGCGGTTGCTGCCGCGAACAGCCAGATGGGGCATGTCGGCGAAGATGTTGTTCAGGCAAGTGCCAATGTTCATGACTAGCACCTCGTGCAGGTCGGAAGCAATACTCATAAAAACAATTTCCTGGTTGTCATACTCAATAGGATAGGCGCAATCCTCCAGCAGGTCGAGGTATTCCTGCCAGGATGCCGGCATGCGTACCATGTCGGGACCTAAGGCGAGCCGTTCTTCCAGCGTTCCGGGAAATTTCGTGTCGACGTTCATACGTGTAATGGCTTTGCACAAATTTAAAGTTTTTTCAGGTGCAGTCTGTCCTGACCAGGAATTTGTCTCTAATTTTCATCCGGCACGTTTCAAACAATTCCGCATTCCGTATTCCGCATTCAAAACACCGCCCGCACCTGCGCCCGCCCCACGTGCACCACCCGGTTTTCCCCGGTTTTCCGGCCTTCATAGTTCAGACTCAGCTGCACCGAACGCGAAAGTTGCCGGTCGAGATTAAGGCTCCACAACACATTCCGGCCGTTTTGCAAACCATCGAGCATGGCGTAGGCCACGGCGGAGTTAGCCTGACCGGAATACGCCACTTGCGCAAACGAAGTTTTGGCGCGCAGCGCCGTCAGCGGCCGAAAACCGGCGCTGTTGGCTTTACCCGGCGGGTTCCAGCTGAGCTCGGCGCTCCAGTTGTTTTGCAGCGCTGTTTCGGCCGAAGACAAGGCGTTGCGACCGTCCAGCCAGCTGTAAGCCGCCACGAGGCGCAGCGCGCGCTGGGGCAACCAGCTGAGCTGAGGCGCTATTTTCCAACTGCCGATCCGGTAGTCGCGGGCGTCGAATTGCTCGCTGTCGTTGTCGCGGCTGCCCCGGCTCAGGTCGAGCTCCAGGCTCCAGGCGCGACCGAAATTGACCCGCCCGTGCAGCGTGCGCTCCGCCAGACGGCGGCTTTCAAATCCCGTGGTGAGCGCGTTGCGGCCGCGGTTGTCGGTCAGTGCCAGAGAGGCGTCCCAGGCCGGGTCGGCGCGGTTGAGGTACAACACTTGCCGGCTCACCGCCGACACCGCCACCAGCGCCGTGTCGGCAATGGCCAGGTCGAACGGGTTCCAGGCGGCCTCGTCGCGGGCGGCCGCCAGCACGCGCCGGTTGATCTGCAAGTTGCTTTGGGTGGAAAAACGCGACAACAGGCGTTTCCAGCGGCGAGCCGACTGCGCCCAGAGCACACGGGGCTCCAGGCGCAGACTTTGGTTGAGCACCACGTTGTTGGTGCGCACATAATCGGGCGTGGTCACGGCCACCCGCAGGTAGTTCGCCTGGTCTTGAAACACCGCCAGCTCCATCTCGTCGACAGTCAGCACGCTGTCGCGGTTGCGGTCGATCCAGCTGTACTGCCCTTCGCCGGGGTTGACGCGCAGGTAGCTGAATTCCAGCCGCGGACTTTGCCCCGAGCCCAGCTCGTAGCCGGTCGTAAAATTCAAGGCGTTTTTCCAGGCCGTAATGCTGTAATCGACGCGGCCCAGGTAGCTCTGCTGAGGCTCCAGGCTGGTCCGCTCGCGGTCGACGATGCGGAGCTCCCGCCAGGAGAGGTTCCAGCGCAGCGACTGGCTGGCCCGCTCCGTCCGCGCCCAGGCGCCCTGGAGGTTGGCCTCATCCACGGCGGTGTTTTGCCGAAACGCCCGGCCGGCCGGGGCGTAGTCGTTGCGGTGCATCCAACTGGCCGACCATTGCCAGGCCGCGCCCTCGCTTTCCGGTTTTTTCAGGTAAATACGCCCCAGGTCGTACCAGAAACTAGCCGGATTGAGTGTGTCGGCCTGCGCCAGCCGGCGGGCGTTGCGCTCCCGTTCGCCGTAGGCGCCCAAGGTGAGCAGGGGTGTTTGTTTTTGGCTGAAAAACGTTTTGCTCAGGTCGAATTTCGGCCGGGAAAAACGGCTGCGCTCGACCGCCCCGGCAGCGTCGAGCACATTCACTTCGGCCAGCAAGGCAAATCCGCCGCGTTGCAGCTGTACCTGCCCCTGGTGCCGGAGGCCGTCGTAGCGGCTTTGGCGCAAAAACGCGCCGAAATCGTAGCGCGCGCTGCCCCAGTCGCGCCGTTGCAGCTGAACCCCGCTGCGCAACCAGTGCTCGGTCACCGCGCTGTCGGCAAGGCCAATGTTCCAGTCGCGCACAAACTCCTGGGGCCGGTAGGGGTTCAGCGCCTGAAACCGGCGGTTGGCAAACTCGTAGCTGCCCTGGGCTTCCAACGACCAGCCTTTTTCGGCCGCCGCCGGGAGCACATTTTGCCGCAGGCTGAAAAAACCGCCCAATCCGGCGTTGTCGCCATCGTCGAGCGGCGAAAAACGGTTGAGGTCGCGGTTGCTCAGGGCAAGCTCGGCGCGAAGGGCGGTGTGGCGGCCGGGCGCCCAGTCGGCGCCGCCGGAAAACAGCTGCCGGGCTTCGGGCGCGATCAGGCGCACCACCGGCTCGAAATTTCCCGAAGGCTGGCAGGTGGCCGGGTCGGGCGCCACCCAGCGGAACACCCGGCCGTTGGCCCCGCTCTGCACCTGCACGTAGTTGCCCTGGCCCATCGGCACTTCGGTGAACCGGGCGGCAAAACGCGCGCTGTCGGGCTGCGTGGAGTAGGCCAGCACCGCCACCGGAATGCCGCAAGCCAGGGTGTCAACCCACCGGTACAACACCCGGCCGGGGTCGGCGGCAGCGCCGGCTTCAAGGGTGTCGACGCCGGAGGCATAGGCGTTTTGCAAGGCATCGCCCACCTCGGCGAGGCGGCCGCGCTGCTCCGGGCTGAGGTCCTGCGCGCCGCCGGCATTGCGGCTGTCCTGCTCGGAGTAGGCGTTGAGAAAAAAACGGCCCCGGGAAAACTGCTGCTCCCAATCGGCCGTAAACGTAGAGCGCAGGTAGGCCTGCACGGCGTACTCAAACTCGACGATGATGCGGCTGTCTTTCGAAATCAGGCGGCGGGGCGTAAAGGCAATTTCGCCCAGGTTGTAGTCGATTACGTAGTCGTCGTCGAGGCCGCGCTGGAGCTGCTGGCCGTCGACAAACACTTTTTCCGTACCGGCCAGCACAATGATAAACCGCTCGCCCTCCGCGCCCTGGAGGCGGTACGGCCCCTGGTTGCCTTCCTGCCCGGCAATGCTCTGGCGGGCAAACTTGCCCCGCGAAACAGCCGCCGCCACTTCCAGCCTGGAAAGTTGCCGCCCCGCGGAATCCAAATTCCGCATTCCGTATTCCGCATTCCCCCGCCTGGTGCGGGGCGCGCGCATTCCGGCATATTCCAGCCGGACTTTCGCGCCTTGCACCCGTTTGAAATAGTTGGAAAAATAGCTCGCGTTGCGCGGGCGGCTCAGGTCGAAATCGCCCGCCGTGAGGCCGAGGTTTTTGCGCTGCAATTGCACGAACACCCGGTCAAACTCCTGCAACTGCCGGGTGGTGCCGTCGGGTTGCAAGGGGATGGAATTGTCCGACAGGGCGGCCGAAATTTCCAGGTCCTCGCCCAGGCGGCCGCTGAGCTGGAGGTTGAGGTTGGAGTTGAAGGCCAGGTTTTGATTGTTTCCAAAACTCAGGCCGCGGGTGTAGCTGCCGTTGGAACGCAAACCCGAACTTTCCCAGGGTTTGGACGGCGGCGCGTAAGGGGTGTAATCGAACTCGATAGCCTGGTCGCCCAAGGCTTTGCGAATGGCGGCGGTGTCGAGCCGCTGCACCGGCGCAGCCAGATCGACCGGCAGCGCGCGGTAGCGCACCGTCAGCCGGGAAACCCCGGGATAGGTCCATGCGAGCGCAGCCGTATCGATCCGGAGCTGGTTGTTTTGCAACTGAAAAAAACGGAGCTCGATAGCCTGGCCTCCGGCGCTGTCCAGCACCTCAAGCAGCGGGGCTGCTACCGTCAGGCTGTCGAGCTTTTGCAGGGGCAGATGGGCGTCAACAGTGCGGATGCGCAGGTTGGAAAGCGGTTGTTGGGCGGCTGAAACGGCCGGCAAACACAGGAGCGCCGCCAGCCGCAATATTGGAAAGCACAAGCCCAACTGCCGGAGGCCGCCGCTAGCAGTAGCCGCCGCTTTCCGGTTGGACCAACTTTTCCGCATCGTCAGGTTAAACATGCCTCGGACAGGACGTCCGGCGCCACCGCAAAGTTGCCTGA
>CAZVZH010000097.1:8505-15087 GCA_964630705.1 uncultured Saprospiraceae bacterium
AGACCTTCCAGGTTTTCAAAACCTGGAAGGTCTGAACGCCAACAACGGCAGAAATTCATGCTCTAAATCCCGCCTCACAACGGCACCTGCCCCAGCAAAGCAAACACGGTCGCTTGCAGGCTGTTGAACTCCACGCCCTCGGGGTTCACCAGGTCGCCGTCGAGCTGCGGCTCTGTGAAAACCACCCCGTCGGTCCGGCCATTCCACACCGGCTCGATGCGGCCCAAGCCGCCGTCGCGCAAGGTTTGCCGCACGAGGTGAAAAATATCGGAGGGGTCTTCCAGCATCAGCACCCTGGAGTCAAAACCATCGCCCGTAATATTCAAGCGGGTAGCCATCAGCGCTTTTCGAAAAGCCGCAATCGTCGGCGCTGCGCCGTTTTGCCGGCTGAGGTCGGTAAAAACAAGATCGGCGCTGCCGTCGAAGGTCAAGCCGCGGCGGCCGAACATCGACGAACCGACCAGCGCCCACACATCGTCGACGATACAAACGTGCGATTCCAGGTGGGTAGGCCGCCCCGGAAATCCTACCGGGTGGAAACAAACGACGTTGGCCGTGGGCAGGTCGAGCACCAGATCGAAGCGGTCTTTCACCTCTTTCCGCCGGTACTCCGCGTATTTATCGCTGTACGCCGGATACTTGGGCACACAGAGGATCACTTTCAAACCCGGCTGGCTGGAAATCCGGTTTTGAAGCAAGGATTTCAGATTGCGGGTGTAATTGTGCGCCGCGCTGCCTTCGGTAAAGTTGAGTCCCGGCGTTTCGAGGTAAATAAACCGGCGCGCCTGCCCGATCGCCTGCTCCAGCGCCCATTGGCTGTCGCGCCGGCCGTAACAGGCGGCGCTGATTTCGCGCAGCAGTTCGTTGTACAACCGTTCGCGCTGGCTTTCCCGGGCCGGGTCGTTGTCTTTCAGGGCATTGAGGCGGGGCACCAAATTGTTGCGCAAAGCGCTGGCTGCCGAGCCCAGGCCGCCGCCCAGGCCACTCGTATCCAAGCCGTTGATCCAGCCGCTTACCGAATCCACCAGGGCGTTCCAGTTGGTGGGTATGGCGCCCACATTCGAGTCGACCAGCGATTTCAGCAAGCCGAATTCGGGCGTTTCGCAAAACGGCGCGATGTTTTGCAGCACGGCGCCGGCGATCGTGCCGCGGGTAGCGTCGGGCGCATCCGCAGCGGCGAGGGGTGTGTTGGGCGCCGGCTCGTCCCAGCGCGCATCGTTGAGTTGCTGGATGCGGTCGTAAAAGGAGGTGGTGCGGCGAAACGCCATCCGGGCCACGTCGTAGGCCAACAGGGCATTTTGGGTGAATAAGCCGGCATGCTGGGTTTCCGGACCGCCCTGGGAGCCGGGCGACCCGATGCTCTGTTGGGCGGAGTGCAAGTGGGGGGCTATGCTGCCGCCGGCCAGCAAAGCTTTCCAGGCCGTACCGGTTTTTGCCGCCGCCAGCAGCTCGCGGCGCGCCATGGTCGGCATGCGCGGCGCTTCCCGCGGCGGCGTTTCGCCGGAAAGCCGGAGGATCGTTTCGAGCAGGTCGTTTCGGGTACCTATGGCCGGGAAAGGCGTATCTGCCGCGTGCAGGCCAAGCACCCCCGCGCGGCAAACGCCTTGTCTGGCGGCGGAGGCCACAGCGTTGTCGGCCGGGTCGGCAATCCCGAACGGTTCGGCCGTGGTGTTGATCGGAATTTCCAGGCTGCCGTAAATGCGCTTTTTGCCGGAGCGCTGCACCACCACCAGGTCGAAAATCAACACCGGGCTGGGCGAAAAAGCGAAGGGCGCTACCAGGCCGAGTGGGTTCGTCAACCGCAGCACGCACTGCCCGTTGAACGTTCGGCCGGCAGCCGCGGGCAAAACCGTACTCGCCACCCCGCCTGCGCCGTCGCCACGGCGCAACACAGCGCCATCCGAAAAAACACGGTTGTACACGCGCACCGCCGCTTCGAGCGGGATACCCGCCAGGGTCAGTTTGACATCCGGAATACTGCCGTCGATCGCCACCGCCGTGCTCGCCGTTACCACTTGTTGTTTGAAATCGGCAGGAAAATCCGCATCGTCGGCAGCGCCCGCTGCGGGCGGGAAGGCGCTCCATTGCAAATCGGCGCCGGCAGGCAAGGCAAATTTCGGTTGGATGTCCGGCGCGCACACGAGCGATTCCTCCGGGGCGGCCCCGCCGAAAATTTCCTGCAAACGGCCCATCAGATTGTTCCCGTCGGGCAGTAAGCTCAGGTTTTCATGCAAACGCACTGCCGGCGGCGGTTCCAGCCGCGAGCCGGTATAAGCTGCTGCCGTCCGGTCAGGCGAGCCGGTGAGGTAGCTCCGCGTGTCGACGACGAGCACGGTAAAAAAGTCGTGGGTCAAGGTAGTGCCGGTGGGCAAGGCGGGCAAACCGCAGCGGCTGCCCAGGCGGCCGAAGCCGCTCAGCCCGACATGCAGGTTTACCGCCTGTTGTTGCGGAAAAGCGCCGGTAGCGCCGGTGTCGGCCTGGCGGGTGAGTGCGGCGGCCAGTTCGCTGTCGGCGCTGCTGGGGGTGGCGTTGAACAAACCGATGGCCGCATTTTGGTCGGTTTTTCCTTCAATAAACTGCCCGTCGTAGGGCGATCCGTCGGGTTTGATGAGCCGCACCGTAAACGAGGCGGCGGCTTGCAGGTTGACGATGTTGGCCAATTGATCGGGCGTACTTTCTTTCACCAATGCAGCATAAGCATTCGCCAAAACCGAAAAACAGGAGGCGACCATCAAGGGGTGAATGATATGCCCCTCTTCGTCGAAAAACCGCAGCTCGCCGCTGACGCCGGTGTCGGCGCCCGCATACAACCAGCCGCCCGTTACATCTGCCGGCACGCTGCCGGAGGCAATGAAAAAATACCGGGGCACGGGGCGCAGCGGCTGGTCGGCAGGCTTGCCCGGGTAATTGGTCGGCGTTTCCACTTCCAGTTTTTTTACATACAGGCGCTTCAAGCGCTGCAAGGCCGCTGGAAAAAGATCGAACAACAGTCCGTTTTCCAACACCGCGCTGCCGTCGGCCTTGGTCAGGGTGACCGTAGGTTTGGCCGGAGTAGCCATATCGATTTTTACCGCATGGGCCGTGATGGGCGCCAACCAGGTTTGGCTGCCGGCCAGGCTCAGCGACAGGCTGGCGGCGTTGAACGTGATCGTGCCGCCAAAATCGGCATCGCTGTGGTTGCACCATTTTTTCGACAACATCGGCATGCCGAGGCCGAAGGGCTGTAGCCCCGTTTGTTGCATCGCCAGGCTGGCGCCTTCAGAAAGAAATGACATAGTTCAAATGCATTTGCGGGGTTCAGAAAAGAAGGGTGGTCGAGCGGCCCAGGGGATCGGTCACCCGAACCATGCCCGAAGTCGTGGAAACATCCAGGATAAGGTCGAATGCAGTTTGCCCCGTCGTCGGGTCGGTAAGCCGGTTTTCGATGCGCGGTGTCACTGCGGCTTCGGTTTGGACTTCCGCCGCAGTCCATTTTTTCAACAAGGTTTTGCGCGCGCCCGCTACCGGGTCGATTTCCATGGAAAACAACTCAATCGAGGCCGGGCCCAGGCGCACGGCGTGAAACGGAATGTCGGTCCGCAAGGATAAGGTCGGCAATACCGGCGGACTGGCGGTCAGTTCCAGCAGCGGCGGATTTTCCGGCGGGAAATACGTCTCCCGCGTCGGCGAACCTGCCGATTCGCCCGAGTATACCCCCCGCGCCGCATCGCTGCTGCCGATAGCCGTAACCTGATAATACAAGGGCTTCCAGCTCCGCTCGGCAATGGGGTCGAGGATGCGGCCCGACAACCGCGTTTCGCTCAAAACGACCTGCGGAGCCAGCGCCCAGGCAGCGTCTGTCTCGAGAAAAACCGGCCGGCCTTTCGCTCCCGCTTCGCTCGACACCGGCGTTTTTCGCACCCGGTACACCCGGTAGCCCGCCGCTTGCGCGCCCGGACTGTTGCCCTGCACCTGCACGTCGATGCCGGCCCCGTTCGGTTTTACCGTCAGGTTGGGCGCCAGGGGTCGGTTCAGCCGCGGTACGGCAAAAAATACCGGGGCGGATTTTTCAGATTCCAGGTTGGAGCGGTTTACCGACGAAATCCGGAATACCGTCAGCCCATCCGAACTTCCGGTAAGCTCCAGTTCCACTTCCGAAGCGGTAATTAAATCTTTGCTGTAGCGCGCAAATGCTTTGGCGCACAGTTGCGCGTATTCGTCCTGCAGCAGCAGGTCGCGCAGTTGGGTGGCCCGCTCTACCAGCGTCGCGGCCGACAAATCGAGCAAGTGCCGGCTCGGATCGCTTGGGAACTGGGCTTTCAGGCGCGCGTCGAGGGCCGCGCGGATCGCCGTTTCGCTGGCTTCCCAAACAATATAACCCAGGGCGTTCGCAGCGCCCGGCCAATCGAGGCGGCCCCGCGCTATTTTGGTGGCGTCGGGAAAAGCGGTGAATTGCACTTCGGCTGGCACATGCACCACAGCCGGCAGGCGGGGGTCGGGCATTTCAGCGCTGGCAGTAGGTAAAAACACCTCCGGCGTGATGCCCGGCGGCGAGATTCGGATGGGTGGCCAGGGCGAAAATTCCAGGGCAGGTACCCGCACGCGCTCCAACGCCCGGATGTACACGGCGTAGGCCACCGCGTGCGGATCGCCGGACGGGAACACCGCGGTCAGGTTTTCCACCACCAGGCGGTACTGATTGCTGGGTACTGGCGGCGGGGGCGGATCGCCGGGCACTGCCGGCGCCACTTCTTTCATCAGCCGGGTGACCGTGCCCAGGTCGGTACTCACCGGGTTCCCGTCGAGGTCGAAGGTGATGGTCACCAGTGGATGCGGGGTATTGTTCGAGTGGATCGAAAAGCCGGCGGGCGGGGCGGCCGGCGGCGTGGTTTTCGCGGTAAAAAATTGGCCGGCCAGTTGAATCTGCGCTGCGCGGCGGTCGGTCCAATCCCAGGAAAATTCAACCTCCAGGTTGACGCTCACCGTAGCCGGCGTCGGCGGCGGAAACGGGCCGTCGGGGTTGGGCAAGGCCAGTTTTACCGAATGGATCACCGGGCGTTGCGGCGCAATCGCCTGGCCGGTGTGCGGAATTTGCCGGAACGCCGACCAACGCCCGAACACGTCGATGCCGGCCAGGAAATACCGGGTCGTTTTCGTGCCGAACAAGGGCAGCTCGACTTCCGGGTCGACGAAGTGAAACCGATCGGTGTCGGCGCCCGTTTCTTCGCCTTGCGGTTCGCGCGTCAGGTAGGGTTGATAACTTTTTTCGGAAAAGAAATTCTCCGTGTTCAACCAGGCGCTTTGCCCGGGCATGTGGCTCGATACCAGTCCCCAGGACTCCGGTAATTCCGGCTTCCGCCACGAAACTTTAACCGCTTCAGAGGCAGGGCCGTCTAGGACGACCGGCCGGTTGACGCGCAGGCTCGGCGCGCTCAAGCCGGCTGGCGGCGCGGGCAAGGGCAAATCTTCCGACAAAGCGACGAACAGCTGTTTTTCCGAAAAACTACCGAACAACTCCGGAAACGGAAATTCAAAATTTGGCCGCAGGATAAACGGCGCCTCCACTTTGTAATCGTAGCCCCGCCGCAAAGCCACTGCTGAAGCCACTGCGGCAGTGCTGGTTTCCGAAGTCTGATTGGCGAAATCATAGGTACCGTAGCCCAGCGCCAGGGCGCCGAAGCTATCGCTGCTCACCTGAAGCAAGGCACTGCCCACGACCGGGAAACGCGCCGAGCCGCTGGTAGCGGGCGCTATGCCATCCTGGTGGATACCTGAAATGGTGCGTTGCGCGACGAAAGCCGGCTGCCGGGCTGCCGGGTTCCAGGAGCTGTCGTCGGTGTTTTCCAGACATTTTTGAATATCGAACAACAAACTCGAGCTGTCGCGGGTCAGGTAATCGATGTAGCGCAGCGGATCGGGGGGCAACCAGGCCGGCGTGCTCAGCGACGGGTCGCCCAAGTCGGGCGGCGCCGGCATGATGTAGGCTCCCATCAGCAGCCGGATGAGCGCAGCCTGGTCGGGGAAGGTGAGCGCGTCGGCAAAACCTTGCGCCTCGGGATTGTACGCGGTCGTTTGTCCCTTCGGAAAGGGCAGGCCCACCACCTGGGTCAGTTGCCAGTCGTCGGCCTCCAGTACGCTTCTGGTCGTGACGCCGACGACCAACCGGACGATACCCGTTCCCTCCAGGGTCAGTCCGGCCATGAACGGCGAGCGAAAGATTACACGTCCGCTTGCCGTGAGCGTCGCCTGTTTGCCCGGCAAGGCCCGGCCCTGGCGGTCGCGGGCGGTGATGCGCATCGTTTGGCCTGCCGCCAGTTCGACTTCGATGCCCAACAGGTACATTTCATCCGTGGAAAAATTGTAGATCTCGCCGCTGGAACCGCTGCCGGACACTTGTTTGGTCCCGTTGAAAATAGTTTCGACTTTGTACTCCTGCCGGCGGCGGTATACCCGAAACGGCCGCCGGGGAAAGCCGAACCCGGGCATCATCGTCCAGCGCAAACCCACCGGCGTTTGCGTAAAATCAGCTTTGTAATTGGAAATCACCGCGCCATTTTTCAGCTTTTTGAGCGCGACTTCCATGGTTTTCACAAAGGCGGAAGT
>CAZVZH010000098.1:0-15069 GCA_964630705.1 uncultured Saprospiraceae bacterium
GGTTGTCTTTCACGGCGATTTCACCGCTGAACATTTTGCCGAAGGCTTTAAGCTGGGTGTTCAAAAAGTCGATGCCCATCTGCACCCCGCCGACGGCTGCCCGGTGGAGCGGGTAGCGCTCGCGTTCGATTTTGTAAAAACCTTCGACTTTGGGGCGCACGCCGATCAGGCCTTCGGGGGTGAGGGTGAGTTCGGTGCGGACGGTATCGGATTGGCGGAGCAGGGTCAGTTGCGCTTTTTTGCCCTTGTTTTGCAGGGCAAGCGGGGTGAATTGGTCGTAATACTCGGTGTTTTGCCCGTTGAACGCGATGATGCGGTCGCCGGGTTTGAGGCCGGCAGCTTCGGCGGGTTTGCCGGGCGCCAGGTCGTCGACGAAAAAGGGGATGCGGGGCGAAAGGAGCAGGGCTTTGGGCACTTTTTGGCTGGTGAGCCGTTCGCTGGCATCGTTGGGCAGGCGCAGGGATTGTTCCTGGCCGTTGCGGCGTACGGTTACTTGGCGCACGTCGTTGAGCACGATGGCCTCCACTAAGCCGGCTGCATCGACGTGGTCGACCGGGGTGTTACCGATTTTGACCAGTACATCGCCTTGTTGAAACCCCTGATCAAGCAACACCTGATCGAAAGCCAGGCCGTTGCGCAGCTCGCTGTTGGGCACGTAGGCTTTGCCAAAGTGCCAGAGCATCATGCCGAAGATGAAAAAGCCGAGCAGGAAGTTGACGGTTACGCCGCCAATCATGATGATCAGGCGCTGCCAGGCGGGTTTCGAGCGAAATTCCCAGGGTTTGGGCGGTTCTTTCATGGCTTCGGTGTCCATGCTCTCATCGATCATGCCGGCTATTTTCACATAGCCGCCCAGGGGAAGCCAGCCGAGGCCGTACTCCGTTTCGCCGCGTTGGGTTTTCCAAAGGGAGTTAAAGGGGGCAAAATCAAAAAAGAGGTAAAACTTTTCCACCCGGGTTTTGAACCAGCGGGCCGGGAAAAAATGGCCCATCTCGTGCAGGATGATGAGCAGGGACAAACTCAGTAAAAACTGACTGATATTGACAATGGTATCCATGTAGTGCCGTGTCGGCTTTTGGCAGTTGAAAAATAAAAACAAAAATGCCCTTCCGGGGTTCGGGCAAAACTACGGAAGGGCTGGAGAATTTACATCATCTCCCGGTATCGCTGGCTGTTGGCGGGGTCTATTTTGGTCATAATTTGCAACACCCGGTCTTTTTGTTGTTTGGTGCCGGATTTCCACATTTCCACGAGCTCGTCTTTTTTGGCATTGGCAAACATCTGCGTGATCATGGAATTGAAATAGGCGGTGTTCACTTTGTCGACCTCCTCGAGCGCCTGCAAAATGGCTGCTTTGGCCGCATTGGGGTCGTTGGAAAACAGGTCGAGCCCTTTGCGGTGGTAGGTGTACATAGCGGCGCGGTAGGGGCGCACACGGGGGTTGAGCAGGTTTTCGATGATCCAATAGCGGTTGCGGTTTTTGCCGCCGTCGGCAGGGCGCCAGCCCGAGCTGCGGTTGGTGGGGGAGTTCTGGATGTTGGTGACAATTTGCTGGGCCATCAACAAGTGTTGGTCGCCGCCATAGAGCGAAAACGAATCGTAATCGAGGCCGAGGATGGTGTACACGTAAAAAGCCAGGAGCGCGGGCAGGTTCTGGTTGTCGGTAGCGTCGGGCAAAAATTCGATCGGTTGGTTTTGATCGTACTGAAAAGTCACATCCTTGTCGAGGTGCGACAGCAGCGGGGTTTCATAACCGCTGGCATACACGGGCCGCACGGCTTGCACGGCCAGGTCGGCGTCGAAGGTGTTGTTTTCCTGTTCGGTTTTTATGGTAAAAATGAAATTGCATTTGATCCGCTCTTCTTGTTCGAAAGGGTCTTTGGTCCACTTGGTATTGTTCAGGAAATCCTGAATGGCTACTTCCAACTGGTCGAATACCCGGCGGTCGGTATTTTGCAGTTGCGGCGTGCTGATGCGCACCGAGCAATTCAACTCGCCCTGGCTCAGGGCAGGGCGCATAAACAGGAGGCACAAAAACAGGGTGGATAGGATCCGAGTCATAACGGTCATTTTTTTTTGCATGAAAGGGCAGCATTACTGCCTACTCTGCGCTGACGCTTTTTTTCGCTCTGGGGTTGGCTAAGTTTACAATTTCAACGGCAATATCTTCCGCCACAGCAGTTTTCGATTTCAGGTCAAAATCCGTCTGGCTACCGTCGCGGCGCAAAATAGTAATCTTGTTGGTGTCGTGTCCAAATCCGGCGCCGGTATCGCGCAGGGAATTCAGCACGATAAAATCGAAGTTTTTCTTTTCCATTTTCAGCCGGGCGTTCGACTGCTCGTTTTGGGTTTCCAACGCGAAGCCGACGAGCACCTGTCCCGGCCGTTTTTCCCGGCCCAGGCTGGCGGCGATATCCACGGTTTTGGTCAGCTCCAGCTGAAACTCCTGGTCCTGTTTTTTGATTTTTTCGTGGGCAACCGTTTTTGGCCGGTAATCCGCCACGGCTGCGGCCAGCACGGCGATGTCAGTTTCGGGAAAGATCCGCGAGCAGGCTTCGAACATCTCCTGCGCCGATTGTACCCGGATGATTTCGATACCTGGATGGCTGGGCTCCAGGGCGGTAGGGCCCAGCACCAGCCGAATGGTTGCGCCCAGCCGGGCCAGGGCTTCCGCCAGGGCAATGCCCATTTTGCCGGTGGAGTGGTTGCCGATAAAACGCACGGGGTCGAGGGCTTCGAACGTGGGGCCGGCGGTAATCAGTACTTGTTTGCCCTGAAGGGCAGTGCTGCGAAGCAGGCTGGCTTCCAAAAAATCGACGATGGCTTCGGGTTCGGCCATGCGACCGTCGCCGACGAGGCCGCTGGCCAGTTCGCCGTGGCCGACCGGGATAATTTGTACGCCGTGGCGTTGCAGGCGATCCAGGTTGTCGCGAGTGGCCGGGTGGGTCCACATGTCGAGGTCCATCGCCGGAGCCACAAACACCGGGCAGCGCGCCGAGAGGTACACCGCGCTCAGGATGTTGTCGCAGATGCCATTGGCCAGTTTGGCCAGGGTATTGGCGGTTGCCGGCGCGATGATGAGGGCGTCGGCCCACAAGCCGAGTTCGACGTGGTTGTTCCAGGCTGCTTCGGAACTGACCTCGGAAGTTACCGGATGCTTGGAAAGGGTGGAAAGGGTAAGAGGAGTGATGAAGGCGGTTGCCGACTCGGTCATCAGCACCCGTACGTCGATGCCTTTTTTTACCAGCAAGCGCGTCAGGTAGGCCGATTTATACGCGGCGATGGAGCCGCTGATGCCGAGGATGACCTTTTTCATTATTTCGTGATAATGGGCGCATACGGCGGATTTATTCTTTTTCCCGGTCTTCCACGACGCGCCACTGGATTTCGTCGCTGAGAAACTCGTGGGTGGCAATGATGGCCGTGTTGGGCAGGCGCTCGTAGAATTTGGAAATTTCGATTTGCTCTTTATTTTCCTGCACCTCTTCGATGGTGTCGGTGTTGACGGCAAATTCTTCCAGTTTGCGCTGGATTTCCCACTTCAGGTCGCTGGAAATCTGGCGGGCGCGTTTGCCGATGATGGCAATGCTCTCGTAGATGTTGCCGGATTTTTCAGCCAGTTCGCGGACGTCGCGGGGTTGAACGTTGGGGTCGAGGCCCTGGGCTTTGCTTTTGATATCGCTCATAAAACTAAGTTTGAAGTTTGAAGTTTGAAGTCCGAAGTTTGAAGTTTGAAGTTCGAAGTTTGGGGTTTGAAGTTAGGTGATTTTAAATCGTTTGCGCAGGGCTCGAATTTGCGATTCGGCGTCGCGCAGCATTTGTTTGACCTCCCGGGCATATTTGCTGGAAGGGTATTTTTCAATAAAATCGTTGCAACGGGTGACGGTTTCGGTGTAGCGGTCCAGTTTTTTCTCCAATACGCTGTTCTCGCTGAGGAGAAACGACGATTTGGCGATCAGGAAGCGCACGCGTTCGGCGTCGGGGCTTTCGGGGTAGTCGCGCAGGAGGTTGTCGAACGAAATTACCGACGACTGGTACTGGCGCAAATCGTAGTACAATTCGCCTTCGGCAAAGGCTTTTTGTTCCAACTTGCGGCGCAACTCGTCAATCAACTTGTTGCACTCGGCCACGCGCGGACTTTTGGGGAACAAATTGGCGAACAGTTGAAACTCGTCGATGGCTTGCCGGGTATTGGTTTGGTCGAGCCGGTACGTGGGCGACAACAGGTAGTTGGCATAGGCCGACATGTAGGCGGCTTCCTCCCGGAAAGGCGAGTTGGTAAAGGTGTTGGAAAAATTTTTAAAATAGTAGGCCGCTAGCACGTACTGTTGCAAGTGGTAATAGGTATAGGCGTACTGAAAATAGGCTTTTTCCGAATCCTCCCGGCCGCGAATGGTATTGAGCACCAAGTCGAAAAGGGTTTGCGAACGTTGGTATTCGCCTTTTTCGAAGTATTCAAATGCTTTTTTTAAAACCAGTTCCGGATTTCCGCTGACGCGAACGCGTTCGAATTCGCTCTTGCAAGCGCCGGCCAAAAATAAAAAGGCGGCCAGCAACAAAACCTGCGTTTTTTTCATAGCGCGCAAAGGTACGTGATAAGTTTGGAAAATTGCGACGAAAAAAAGATATCGCCCTCTTTTGCAGGGCCTTACCCAAACGCCAAAAGGGGCGGCTTTGCGGCCCGGTTAAACTAAAAAATCCCCGGGCTGTTATTTTTATCCCCTCTAAACGATTTTACAGATTGGTATTTAACCGTTGGAAAATCCGAACTTCGCCCCGGCAAACGACACACACGCCATTTTAGTTATGTCCGAAACGCTGAAAAAATCGGCCGCCACGCTTTCCCTGGAAGCGGACTTTCAGGCCAAAATTGATGACGACGTTCGCATTGAGCCCAAAGATTGGATGCCCGATGCCTACCGCAAAACGCTGATCCGCCAGATTGGCCAGCACGCCCACAGCGAAATCGTAGGCATGCTGCCCGAAGGCAACTGGATCACCCGCGCCCCCTCGCTCAAACGCAAAGCCATCCTGCTGGCCAAAGTTCAGGACGAAGCCGGGCACGGCCTCTACCTGTACTCCGCCGCCGAAACCTTGGGCATCGACCGCGACGCCATGGTTGAGGAACTGCACAGCGGCAAGGCCAAATATTCTTCGATTTTCAACTACCCGACGCTCAGCTGGGCCGATATCGGCGCCATCGGCTGGCTCGTCGACGGCGCGGCGATCCTCAACCAGATTCCGATCTGCCGCTGCTCCTACGGCCCCTATGCCCGCGCTATGGTGCGCATTTGCAAGGAAGAGAGTTTTCACCAGCGCCAAGGTTTCGAAATTCTGCTCACCCTGGCCAAAGGTTCGGATGAACAACGCGCCATGGCCCAGGATGCGCTCAACCGCTGGTACTGGCCGGCCGTCATGATGTTCGGCCCTTCCGATGCCGACTCTACCCACTCCGCCCAAAGCATGCGTTGGAAAATCAAACGCTTCAGCAACGACGAACTGCGCCAGCGCTTTGTCGACATGGTCGCCGAACAAGTCCAGGTGCTGGGCCTGACGATTCCCGACCCGGAACTTCGCTGGAACGAGGAACGCGGCCATTACGATTTCGGCCCGATCGACTGGGACGAATTCTGGAACGTGGTCAATGGAAACGGCCCCTGCAACCGCCAACGCCTCGAAGCCCGGCGCAAAGCCTGGGATGAGGGCGCCTGGGTGCGCGAAGCAGCCGTAGCATATGCAGAGAAAAAAGCGAAGCGGGCTGCCGAAACACACGCGGCCTGATTTTCAACTTTTTGAAAGAAAAACACAGGGCGCCCGGGAATCCCCGGAGCGCCCTGGTTTTTAATAACCCGTCCTGTTCTCTTGCCTGAAAAAATCAGCTCAACCGTTTTTTCAATTTCAGCAATTCGGGATTTTTTGATCCGGTAGCGCTGGCTTTTTGCAAGTATTCGCCGGCTTTGGCGCGCTCCCCGCGGGCCAGGTAAATGGCGGCAAGCAATTGGTTGACATCGTTGTTGTCGGGGCGGGCGCGGTGCTCCTCGAGGGCAGCTTCCAGGGCTTTGTCCAGGTCATGGGTGATATCGAGATGGAACCGGGCGATTTCCAGGCGCATGTTGTGGCCTGCGGCCATATCCTCAGCCAACATTTCCCCCACCTGTTGAATCATAGCTGCAGCTTTTTCGGCGCGCCCGGTTTTCTGATAAACAGTAATCAAGTCGATGTAAAAACTTACCTCCGGGACCACGGCAACGGCCTGGTCCAGCAGGGCTTCCGCTTTTTTAACCTGGCCGCGTTCCAGTTCCTGGCGAGCCAGGGCGGCCAGCGCGAACGGATAATTTTCGCGCACCGCCAGGCTGATGCGAAATTGGTTTTCGGCTTCCTTGGCGTCGCCGTATCGCTCGTAGAGTTCGCCCAGTTGCAAGCGCGCCCATTCAGTCTGTTCGTAGCCGGGGTAGCCGGCCTTGACGGCCATGTCCATCGCTTCGATGGCCCCCGGCGCGTCGCCGTGGATTTCGCGCAGGTACGATACCCGGGCGTAGGAGCGCAGGTCGGGACGGATACTCACCATTTTGTCGCACATGGTCACGGCTTCCTGGTAGCGGCCGAGTTCGACATTGGCGTCGACCAAACAGCCGTAGATGTAGGCATTGTAGGGGTTGATGGCAATGGCGCGTTCGGCGGTGGTTTTTGCGCGGGCAAATTCGTGCAGGCTGAGTTCGACGCTGGCCAGGTGGCTCAGGGCGCGAAAAAGTTGGTCTTTTTGGCGCGGGTCGGGTTGGGCTATAGTTTCCAGCTGAGCCACCACCGGGCGTAGCATATCCAGCGCGGCGGGGTAGTAGTGCGGGTGTTCGCCGGTCACACGGGCTTCCTGGATGAACAGCTCGGCGAGTTTAAGCCGGGCTTCCAGGTTTTGCGGAGCTTTGCGGAGTTCAGCCGTCTGGGCGCCGTAAATGTTTTGTACGGCGTCCCATTCAGTACCGTAGCGGAGGGCTTCGGGTCGGTCGAGCAATTCGGGAATTTCGAGGCTGGTTTGCGTGGTGAATTTGGCTTGAGCGCTGGTTTTTTCATTGGAAATTTGGGTGCAGGAAAAGGCTGCAAACAGGAAAAATGCAGCAAGGATTTGGAAAACGGACGAGTTTTTCATCTTTAAATCTTTTAATAATGGCTTTGGAAAAACACGACTGGGTATTTTGTGATACGGGTTGAAGACCTTCCAGGTTTGGGAAACCTGGAAGGTCTGGACCCGAACCCCATGAACCCAGTCGCGGTGAAAAATTCAGACTATTGCTTGAACATCTTGACCACCTGCATATCCTTGCCGGTAATCAATCGGGCGAAATAAATGCCTGTGGGCAGGTCGGCGCCGTTAAATTCCGCCTGGTATTCCCCGGCCGGCTGCTTGCCTTGCACCAGAATGGCCACCTGTCTGCCTTGCTGATCGAATACGCTGAGATCGACCCGCGCATCCGCGTCGAGGCGGTAGCGAACCGTCGTCGAAGACGTGAACGGATTCGGGTAGTTGACCACCTGTATCAGGTTGGTACTGCCGGCACTGCCGCGTTCCAGACCGATGAGGCTGGCGTCGGGACTGTCGGGCTGGAAGTTGGTGACCAGCGTGCCGCCGCAGTTGCCGTCGCCGGCGTGCGGAAGGGCCAGGTAGGGGAATTTAGGCCTGAAATCCACGTCGTTTTGCTCCACGCCGGTTTTGTAGCTCAGCACGTTCACGAGTTTGGGCGTCACCGGGCTGGCCGATTGGCCGGGCACAAAGTCGTCGTACCACAAACCAATGGCTGCCAGCACCACGCCGCCTACGGCCTGAAGTTCGATGCGGGTCACGTCGTCTTCGAGCCGGCGGCCGTTGGGGAAGCCGTCCATGTTCGGGATGAATTCGAGTTTGGTGCTGTTGTTGTACGGCGCCTGGGTGAGGCCGCGCACGGCGGCGTCGATCAGGCCCAGCGAACTGAATTGGGAGCTGTTGCGCGGGGTGGGCGGCACCGCCATGTTGAGCCGGAGCATGTCGCCGCCATTGGGCAAAAAGTTGTTGACGAAGGGTTTGCCCGGGGCGAGCGGGTTGCCGTTTTTACCCGTAGCCAGCTGGTAGGGCGGGAAATTAGGCACCCCGGTATGGAAGGCCGGCCAAAGGTCGACAGAGCGCGGCTTGCCGGGGCCGGGCAGGAGTAAGGTGCCGAAAATTTTGTCGTCGAGCGCCGTGCCGGCCACTACGGCCGAACCTTTCAGGCCGAACAAGCCGTCTTTTCCGTTGCCGAAATCGAATTGTCCGAGCGACTTGCGCTGGATCCGTAGCGGCGCCAGGGCCGGCACCGCAGCGCCGAACAAATCGTCATCCATGTACAAGCCGAGTTCAGGATTGTAGAAAAAGTTATCCAGTTGCGTGTCGGCGAGTTCCTGGTAGGGCGTCAGGCTGTTCCAGTAATCTTTAAAACCGACCGGAATGACGGCTTCGTTGGTCAGGGGCATGCCCAGGCGGCTCACCTGCACCCAGGGGCCGGAGTATTCTTCCGTGCCTTGTCCGAGCGTGCGGATTTGCTGGCGGCTGGCGCTGGCCCACACGCCGATCACGTAGTTGGGATCGAGGATGTTGGCCGGATTTTTCGGCGCGCCTCTTTTCAACAAGTAATTGATCGGCACCTGAATGGCGATAGCGCTTACATTTTTACAAGCCAGGCCGTCGCGGGCGCCGCCGTTTTGCCGGGGCAGGTCGCCCAGGTCGAACACGCCGCCGAGGTCGACGAAAAAAGGATCGTCGGCCGGACCCACGTACACCCGCTCGCCGGTTGCGGCATACACCATGCTGCGGTCGGCCAGCTGAGAATACGGTTTGCCCAAGCCGATGGGCGAGCTGATGGAGCGTTCGCCGATATTGTTCGGCGGCACGGGGCGGTTGACCACGATCGGGATGAACGACAAACCGCCGTTGTCGGAACGGTACAGTGTGTAGTACATTTTGAGGTTTTGCTTGCCCAGGCGGATGTTAAAAAACGTGCTGGGGTCCTCATTTTCCATCGTAAACACCACGCGGTAAATGATTTCATCGCCGGGAACAGCCGGGTCGTTGTCGATGTGAATCTCGTAGCGGATGTTCTCGCCAAACGAGTAATAGTTCGGGCCGCCCTGCGGCAATTGCACCGGTACGTAGGTAGCGATGAGGGTAATGGTGTTTTGCGGGTTAGGACTGCGGAACGCGTACACGTCCACATTGTCGGCGAGGGGGTCGTCGGCGATCAAGGGCGCCTCCCGGTGGCTCGAAGCCAACACCGGCAAGCCCAGCAAAACCAGGGCACCGATAGTCAGAGTATTTTTTATAGTGAATTTCATTTTATTGAATTTGAAGAAGTTAAAGAGAAAAACGACAGTGGTTTACTCCGTTTCTGTGCCGGCCCAAGGCGCAGCCAGGTAAGGGAAAGCAGTTTGGAAAACCTTGTCGTTTTTGTTCACCCCGGTGTCGTAGCTGAGCACGCTGAGCAGCCGGGAGGTGACCGGGCTGGCCGTTTGGCCTGGGATAAAATCGTCGTACCACAGGCCGATGGCAGCCAGAGCGATACCGCTGACGGCTTGCAACTCGATGCGGGTCACGTCGTCTTCCAGGCGGCGGCCGTTCGGGAAGCCGTCCATGTTTGGGATGAATTCCAGGTTGGCGCTGGTGTTGTAGGGCGCCTGCGTAAGACCGAGCACAGCCGCCGCGACGATGCCTTCCGAGCTGAAGTTCGGATCGGTGCGCGGCGTGACCGGCGTGGCCATATTCAGGCGCAGCATGTCGCCACCGTTCGGTAAAAAGTTGTGAATGAACGGTTTGCCGGCTGCCAAGGGGTTTCCGCTTTTTCCCGTAGCCAGTTGGTAGGGTGGAAAATTGGGTACGCCGGTGTGAAAAATAGGCCAAAGGTCGACCGACCGGGCCTTGCCGGGCCCGGGCAGGAGCAGCGTGCCAAAAACGGCGTCGTCGAGCGCGGTGCCGGCCAGTGCCGGATTGCCTTTCAGGCCGTAAAGGCCGTCTTTACCGTAGCCAAAATCGAAAGCGCCGAGCGATTTGCGCTGGATGCGCAATTTGGAAAAAGCCGGCACGGCGCCGCCGAACAAGGAGTTGTCCATGTACAGAGCCAGTTCAGGGTTGTAGAAAAACCCGTCGAGTTGGGTATCGGCCAGTTCGTCGTAGGGCGTAATTGAGTTCCAGTAATCTTTGAAACCGATCGGGATGACCGCTTCGTTGGTGAGGGGCATGCCGAGCCGGCTGACCTGCACCCAGTCGCCGCTGTCGGAATAACCGCCGCCAGTAGATTTGAGGGTACGGGTGTTGCGGCGGCTGGCGCTGGCCCATACGCCGATGACGAAGTTAGGGTCCAGAATGTTTACCGGAGTGGGGGCCACGCCGGACTTCAGCAGGGTAGGGATGGGGATTTGCAAACAGATGGCATGGCAGTTGAACTGCCCCAGGCCGTCGCGGAATTTGCCGTTTTGCCGCGGCATATTTCCCAGGTCGAACACCCCGCCGAGGTCGACAAAAAAGGGATCGTCGACCGGGCCGCAAAACACGCGTTCGCCGGTGGAAGCGCTGAGGATGGCTTGCTGCATCAGGTCGGCGTAACTGGCGCCGAGGCCTACTGGCCCCTCGATGGAGCGCGGTCCGATGTTGGGTGGTGGCACGGCGCCGTTGTCGACGATCGTTTGCCAGGTTTGGCCGCCGTCCATGCTGCGTTCGCATTTGTAGCGCACTTTAAGGTTTTCCTTGCCCAGCCGGATGCGGAAAAAGGTGCTCGGGTCTTCGTTGACCCGGGTAAAAGTAAAGCGGTAGGTCACTTCATCGCCGGGCTTTGCCGGGTCGTTGTCCACATGGATTTCGTAGCGGATGTTTTCACCGAAAGTGTGAAAGTTGGGGCCGCCATGCGGAAGCTCCGCCGGGATGTAACAGGCGATGATCGTGATCGTGTTGGGCGCGTCCGGGCTGCGGAAGGCGTACACGTCGGTGTTGTCGGCCAGCGGGTCGTTGGCGATCAGGGGCGCCTCGCGGTGGCTGGATGCCCGGGCAATGTCGCCGGCCAAGAGCAGCAGGGCAGGCAGCACAAAGCGTCGGATGGGTACTGAAAAGACATTTTGCATATGGTGTAAAGTTTTGTGAAATACTTTACTGCCATGTACGAGCCGCTGGCGCCCGCCGGTTTTTTTTGTTGAATTTTTTTTGAAAAAATATCTGAATGCGGTTAACAAGAAATGCTGCATGCGCTCTGGCAATTTTTAGTAAACGCCTCTGAATTTCAGGATTATTCCGTTGTTTTGCAGCGGTAATGGCGCTGCCGGACTGGGTTCGGCAGTACAAAGCCCTCCGCATGCAGGAACAATACATAGCCCGACTTCAAGCGCAAGACCCGAGTGTGATCGGCGACTTGTACGATGCCTACAGCGGCGCCCTGTACGGCATTGCGTTGCGCATTGTGCAGACACCGGAGTTGGCGGAGCAAGTCATTCAGGACACCTTTGTAAAAGTGTGGCGCAAAAGCTCGGCCTATGATAGTTCAAAAGGCCGGCTGTTTACCTGGCTGGCCAATATCGCCCGCAACACCGCCATCGACGCCACGCGCACCGCGCATTTCCAGCAACGGAAAAAAACCGAATCTACCGAAGCGCTCGTATTTGTTCCAGGCGGCTCGGCCATCAACCCCGACCATATTGGTTTGCGGGAAACAGTGGGCCGGCTGGAAGAAAAATACCGCGTGTTGGTAGACCTCCTCTATTTTCAGGGATACACCCAGGAAGAGGCCGCCGAAGAAACCGGCGTTCCGCTGGGCACGGTAAAAACCCGGCTGCGTTACGCCATAAACGAACTGCGCCGCTTGTTCGCTGAACATACGCTGTTGCTCTTGTTGTTAGCAGCCTTGTTCGGCAGGTATTTATTTTAAATAAAACTGCTCCGAAAAAACCTGCATTTAATAGAACAATGGATCCGCAATCCTACATACAATCTGGTATTCTCGAGTCCTACGTTATGGGACTGTGCAGCGCCGCCGAACGCGCCGAAGTGGAGCGTATGGCCGCTGCTCACGCCGAAGTGCGCGCCGAACTCGAGGCCATCGAACAAGCCCTGGAAAAGGTGGCGCTGGCTCAGGCTGTGGCCCCGCCGGCGGATTTGAAGGAGAAGGTGCTCCAGCAGGTTTTTTCCGGGGGAAAGCCGGTTGACGGTTCGAAACTGGTCAGCCGCTCGTTGAGCTGGCCCTGGCGCTTATTGGCTGCGATGTTTGTATTGGGACTGGCAGCCGCCTATTTTTTCAACCGCCAACAACGCCAAGCCTGGGAAAACCGCCTCGCCCAACTGGAAAAACAAGTGACCGATTGCGAGGTACAAGCCCGCCAACAAGCCAAAATGCAGGAGCAAATCGCCTTCCTGCGCGACCGCAGCACCCAAACCATTGTGCTGGCCGACGGTCCCGAACCCAAAATTACCGCCACCGTATGGACCAACCCGGTACGCCGCGAAACCCTGCTCGACATCAATAGCCTGCCGGCGCCCAACCCGGGTAAATTTTTTCAATTCTGGGCCATCGTCGACGGCAAACCCGTGAGCATGGGCATGGTGCGACTGACCGGCGCCGATTCCATTCAAACGCTGCCTTACGTGGAAAACGCCCAGGCTTTCGCCATTTCGGAGGAAGACAATCCGCAGGGCAACCCGACGCCCACAGTGGTCCTTTTGGTGGGGACGATTTGACCCGCAGTCCGATTTTCATCGTATTTTTGAATTTTCCAGTCGGATAAACCTGCGGCGCTGCACGGCGCAGCTGCATCCTTGCACTTGTTTTCCACCATGATCGCTACTGTTTACAACCGCCAGCTCCGTATCCTGCACACGTTTTGGACCCTGATCCGGCAGGAGCAAATGCTGCACCAAAATTCAAAAACTATGGCGCACGCCGATAAACTACCCAAGGCGAAAGACATTGTTCACAACCACGTCGGTTTTGCCATGGGCGCCGCCCTGGTGCCTTTTCCCGCGGCCGACTTGTTGGCCGTAAGCGCCGTTCAACTCAATATGCTGCGGCAGTTGGCCAAATTGTATCAGGTCAGTTTTTTCGACACCCTGGGCAAAAACGTCATTTCTGCCGTCGCCACCAGCGGGGCCGCCCGCTTGGGCGCCAGCCTGGTCAAGGCCATCCCGGGAGTGGGCACGGTGATCGGCGAGCTGAGCATGCCGGTGCTTTCCGGCGGTTCTACGTATGCCCTGGGCATGGTGATCGCCAAGCATTTCCAGCGGGGCGGCACCCTCGAAGACCTCGACCTGAAAACCGCCCGGCAGGAGTATACCGAGGAGATGGATACCGGCAAAAAAGTGGCCCAAGACCTCAAGAAAGACGCGGCTTCCGCCCAGACTTCGAGTGACGAAACCATCGAAAAAATCCGGAAACTAGCCGAATTGCGCGACCAGGGCATACTCACAGCCGAAGAATTTCAGGACCTCAAAGCGCGGCTGCTGGCGGCTATTTGAGCCAAATTTCGCCATCCGGTTTCGGCGTATTTCCCGACCTTTCCGGCTGATCATGCCGCTGTTCAACGCGTACCCATATCTGCTCCGCCAGCTTACCCTGACCCGCGCTTTGCAGCTCTTTCAGTTGTTGCGCCTGGGCGCCGTTTTGCTGGCCAGTATATTGTTGGCTAAAAGCGGCCTGACACTGGCCGATATCGGCGCCTACGAAGCCTTGTTGTTTGTAGGGACGGTGGCGGCATTTTTTTGGGCCAACGGCTTGCTGCAGGGTATGCCGGCGGTATTCGCGCGGCTGCCGCAGGCCGAGCGGCCGGCCTTTTTTTTTCAAACCTTCCTCATTTTCGGTGGAATTGCCCTGTTGGTAGCCGGATTGTTCTGGCTGGCGCAGGATTGGCTGGCGCCGGCTTTGACCGGCCTGGAACGCCTGCCAAATTTCGGCTGGTACTGCCTGTTTTTGTTTTTCAACCTGGCTACTTTGCCGGTAGAATACCTGTACCTGTTGCTGGACAAACCCGGAAAACTGACTGCCTGGGCGTTGGTTTCTTTCGGCGGCTACGTGTTGGCGCTGATGGTTCCGGTATGGATCGGTTGGGGTTTGGAAGGCGGCTTGGCGGGCTTGGCTGGGCTGGGCGCCTTGCGCTTCGTTTGGGCGCTGCGCTTGCTTTGGCGACACAGCCGTGTGGGCTGGCGGCCCGATTTGACGCGGCAATACCTGGGTTTTTCCCTGCCGTTGGTGGCCAATTTGTTGGTGGGGAACTTGGTGCTCCTGTTCGACAACTGGCTGGTCGGCTGGTATTTTCACGATGAAACGGTGTTTGCGGTGTTTCGCTACGGCTCGCGCGAGTTTCCCCTGGCGACTGCCCTGGCGACTGCCTTGGGCACGGCCCTGGTGGCGCCGATTGCTGCCGACCTGGGGGCGGGTTTGGCTAGTTTGAAGGAAAAAACCCGGCGTTTGTTCCACCTGCTGTTTCCGCTCACCATGCTGCTGGTCCTGGTTTCCCAACCGCTGTTTCCGGTGGTGTTCAGCGCCGGTTTTGCCGGCAGCGCTCCGCTGTTCAATATTTACCTGTTACTAACCATGAGCAGGGTATTGCTGCCCAACGCGGTCGTGCTGGCCCTGGGGCATCCCGGGGCGATTTTGGCGGTGGGACTGGCAGAGTTGGCCCTGAAAGTTGTCCTGGGATTCTGCTTTGTCGGGTGGTGGGGCCTGGAGGGCATTGCCTGGTCGGCGGTGCTGGCCTTTTGGGTGGAAAAAATTGGGCTGATTTGGTTTTTGGAAAAACGCCTGGGCATACCCACCCGCTCCTGGCTCGATTTGAAGTGGTATGCCGGCTACTGTTTGGCCTTGTTGTTGGTGTTTCTGTTGGTTTAGTTCGACTTTAGCCTTTTGGGAAACTTAATAAAGTGCTTTTTAAGCACCTGGGACAAGGTTTTTGAAATTACGAACATCTCATTTTTAGTATGATGTTCCTAATTCGCCCTTGATGTAAGCGGTTTCCAGTCGCAGGAAGACTCTTTTTTTAGACAAGATTTACAGGATTTGCTGGATTTAGAAGCCGGAACGGCTTCTAAATCCAGCAAAT
>CAZVZH010000099.1:0-6475 GCA_964630705.1 uncultured Saprospiraceae bacterium
TCCGCGCGACCATGCGCCGGTGGGCGTCGCGGGCCATGACCGTGATGAAGCCGCGTTTGTCTTTCATCCGGATAACGTTGCCATTGCCGTCGAAAATGACTTCCTCGCTGTGCCCGAGCGGATCGGTAGTTTTTACAGTGAAATCCCGGATGTCGAGCTCGTACAGCGTGTTGTGCCCGTTCGGGGAAGTGTAGCGCGTGCGGCGGCCAGTTTTGTTGTAAGTAAACCGCTCGGTACCAAAGGGGTTGCGTATGGCGGTGCGGTGGCCGTCGGTATCGTAGTCGTAGCTGGTGGTGCGGCCGTCGGCGTCGGTTCGGGAGGCCAGCAGGCCGTTGGGGTACCAGGTAAACGTTTCGATGCCTCCGTCGGGGTATTCGATTTCTGTGATGTTGCCCCGGCCGTCTTCCTTGGTGCAGCGGGTGGTGTTGCCGTTTTTGTCGGTAAACAGGGTCAGGTGACTGAACGCCGGCGACCAGCCGTAACGGTGCTCGTAACCGTCGGGGTCGATGGCCCGGACGACGTTGCCCAGCCCATCGTATTCGTAGCGGTACTCGTAGCCTTTGGCGTCGCGGAACAGGCTGATGTTGTTCCGGTCGTCGTATTCGTAGCCGACGTCGAAGCCGCAGCAGGCGCCGGTGGTGTAGGTCACGCGGCCCTGGGCGTCGAAGCCGTAGCGGGTGGTTTGGGTGGCGCTGCCTACCAGCTCGGTGCGGCGAGTTTCCCGTCCGAGGGTGTCGTATTCGATTTGCATGTCGGCAATAGCCGAACGGAGCCGGGTTACGGCGCCTCGGCTGGTATATTCGATGGCAGTTTGGTGAAAGGTACGGTCACTAATCTGCACGATGTGGCCCTGCAAATCGGGCTGGTACTGCCGGATGTAACCGGCCGGGTCGGTCACACTCCGGAGCATGCCGCCGGCGTCGTGTTGCAGGCTGTAGCGTCGTTCTTCGCCGGTGTTGTCCTCGACGACTTCGTGGAGCAGGCCGTTTTGGTATCGCAATTGTAAAGTTCGGCCGGAAGCATCGGTGAGGAGGGTAGCGAGCGAGTCGGTGTAGGCGATGGTCAGCGGGTTGCCGTTGCGGTCCAGAATCCGGGTGAGGCGGCGGTGGGCAGGATTTTCAAAAAAGAATTCCAGGCCGAATTTGGTGCGCAGTTTAAACCGGTCGGCCACGGTTTCGATCAGCGTGTCGGACACGCCGGGCGGGGCGAGGTAAGCGCTGCCGTTCCGGGTAAAATGATCGCTGCGCCCGTCGCCGCGGTGCAGGATGAGTTCGTTGCCCTGCCGTTCCCAGCGAAGGTTGTAATTCCAGGTCCAGCCCTGGCCGTAGCCGCTGTTGCGGGCGGTGGCGCCGCTGTTGTAGCTGAGGGTAAAGGCCAGGTCGGGGCCGATGGAGGGGATGTAAAAAAACGGGATTTGCAGGTGCAGGTTGCCGGTGTAGGCATTCACTTCGCACTCGCAGGGGGCCGGGCCCATGATGTTGGGCTGCCCTGTTTTGACCGGGCCGGAAAGTTCTTCGATCATCCGGGGCGGGGGCATGACCCTGCCGAGGGTGGAGCCGGCGCTTTCGATCGCGCTGCCGGACGTGCCGGAGCCGTGGTTGCAGTCGTTGCCGTTGTCGCAGGCCAGGCATTCCTCCTGGTTGAACAGCACGTTTTGCGGCGCGTAGGGGATGCCCGCCGAGTCGGGCCGGACGCGGAGCAGTGTCGTGTCGAAGGTGGTGCAACCCGCCGCGTTGCTTACTTCCCAAACATACATGCCTGCCTGAGCCTGGGCGATGTCGGCAAGGGTCGGATTGCCCTGATTGGAAAAAAATCCGTTGGGGCCGGTCACGCTGATCGAGGTTACGGGGTTGTCCGGCGTTTGCGGGTGGAGGTTGCCGGCCAGGATGGCCGGAGCGCCCGTGCCGATGAGCATTTCCGCCGCTGCAGCGATACCTGGCCGCCCCCGGACTTGCAGCAGCGCCGTTTTTTCGGCGACGCAGCCTTTCGCGTCGGTGACAATGGCGGTGTAGTTGCCGGCGGCTTCGAGCGCCGCCGCCGCGATGTTCAGGTTTTGCGTTGTGGCCACCTGCGTGCCGAAGGGGTCGCGCCAGCGGAAACTCAGCGGCGGGCTGCCGCCGGTAGCCGAAACGCTGAGCGCGGCCGGGTCGCCGCCGCAGGGGGAATTGCTGCTGGTGGTCAGCTGCATGGCGGCCGGAAAGCTGAGCGCCCTTTGGGTGCTTCCGGTGCAGCCGTATTGGTCGGTAACGGTCACGGCGTACACACCCGTCGCGGCTACCTTGATGGCGGGCGTGCTTGCACCGGTCGACCATTGGTACAAACTGTACGCACCTGCGACCGTGAGCGTAACCGTGTCGCCGGCGCAGTTGGGTATTTTATCGGCGTTGATTTTCGGGACGGGCTGATGCACGGCAATCGTTATGGAAGCCGTGGCCGTTTGCCCGGTGTTGTCGGTGACGGTGAGTGCGTATTCGCCCGATTGGTTGGTGCCGATGTTCGGGAGCACCGGGTTTGGAAGTTTGGATTGGCCGGGTGGAAAATTCGGGCCGCTCCAGTTGTACTGGTAGGGCGCTGATCCGCCGCTGACACTGGAAAATAACAGCAGGGTCTGGCCGGGGCAGAAATCGGTTTTGTTGCTGGTGACGGAAACGGTTGGGGGGGAGCTTTGCACAACTGGGAAATTATGGACGCCGACTACCGGTTCGGGGTTTCCAAGGCAAAAGCAGAGCACAGAAGCCTGGGCCGGGCCAGGCAGACTGAACACCGCGTGTACATTGGCAGGGAAAGGGCCGGGTACTGTTATGTTTTGCGGCGTAGCATTCGGGCTGAAGGTCCAGGTGCAAAAATCCAGCGGGAAAGCGCTTTGCACTCCAAACGTGGCCGGTTGGCCGACGGACACCGGATTGGGCGCCGGGTTAATCTGGATCGTACACGCCGATTCCTTTTGCGAAAAAACCATCCCCGGCGCCATTCCGGTCAGAAGCGCGGCGAGCAGCAAAGGCGTAAGACAAGGTTTCATGTTTCCGTTCGGTTAGGTGAAGAAATTTTTTAAAAAAACTACTGCTCCCGCTCCGCCGGCGGCGTCCGCGTCGTGTCCTGCAATACGTTTTTCGCTGTGTACACCGCCACGACTTCGGGCTGAAACTCCGACCGGCCGCCCAGGCTTTGGAACTCCAGGCGCACGAATCCTTTCACAAAGGGTACCTGGCTGGCGGGAAACTGGAGCAGTTCGCGGATGTTGTCGCAGTCGATTTCCATGCCTTGTCCGGCCAGGAGGGTATCGGTCATCCATTCGCTGATCTTGCCCCGGGGCCGGCCTTGCGGCAGGGTCTGGACGGCCCATTTTCGGAGCACGAGCGGACGCCTGTTGGGGTTCAGAATGTTGATGGCCGTGGCGTAGGTGCCCGGCACCAGAGGTGCGCCGGGGGGTGGGTTTTGCGGGTTGGGGCTGCCGTGCGGGATGGTTCCGCAGGCGAATTTTACAGCAAATGCCGAGCGTACGAAAACGCCCGGGTAGGCGCGTAGATCAAACATCGGTTCAATTTTTTCGACATCCATGGTCAGTCCCACACCGGCGGAATCGCCGTCGTCGTGGCAGTCTTTGTGTTTTTGGCAGGCGGTGAGGCCGCAAATGGCCAGACAAAAAGCTACGGAGATCGGAAATTGGAATGTTTTCATGGTTTGAAAAAAATTTGGAGGGTGAAGGGAGGGGGTTTTGGGGTTGTGAAAATGTGGGGACAAGCTTCAGCGCTTTTCCGGGCCTATACTTGCGCCCATCATACTTTTTCTTGCTTCAATCATGCATTCGTCCGCCTTGGGTGGATAATTTGAACTACCGCTGTCAACTTGTTACCTTTGTTTGAAATTCCAGATCATGCTAGAATTGGAATCGGTCTCAACGAAACTTGAAAATTTGTGCCGGCGGTACAAGGTGAAACGCTTGTATCTGTTCGGATCAGCCTTGACGGAACGATTTGATGAAAAAACCAGCGATGTAGATGTGCTGGTTGAAATGCTGCCAATGCCTCCGCTGCGCAAGGGGGAATACCTGATCAGGCTCTGGGATGAACTGGAAGGTTTATTCGAACATAAAGTGGACCTGCTTACACCGGAATCGCTTCGAAATCCCTATTTAATCCGGGAGATCGAGCGAACAAAATCCCTTATTTATGACAGCCAAGGCGCGGAAATATCTGTCTGACATCCTGTATTCTATTGAATTGATCGAGCAATTCCTGGACCCTACACCTTCTTTTCAGGAATATTCCAATGATCTTAAAACTAGAGTGTGTCTGAAAAATATTGCCAGAGCTGAAAACAGCAGGTTTTAGGTTCTGGACAACTGTTCTTTTTCGGGGAATAGTGTGGACTATTGCCCGAAAAAGACAGGCCGGACAGGTTCTAAAAGATGCGTTTTCAGCCTGGTGAATATTTTTCAGACACACTCTAAAGCCGCTGTAGAACGCTACCTGACCATCATCGGCGAAGCGGTGCACCTTTTTTCAAAAGAACCTTTGATTGGCAGCCAGCTGAGTAGTGCGACGCAAATAATTTCATTCCGCAACCGGCTTGTTCACGCATATGATGCTATCGACGACGCGATTGTGTGGGCGGCCGTGAAGAAGGGATTGCCTAAGTTAAAGAAGGAGGTGATTGCCTTGCTTGAGACGCCCTGAATTCCACTTACGCTTCCCTGATTTTAAAAACTCTTCCGATATGCTTTCGGCGACATCCCAAACGCCCGTGTAAACGCATGCGTAAAATGCGCCGGCGCGCTGAACCCACAGGCGTAGGCGATTTCCGAAATACTCAGCCCGGTTTCGGCGAGCATGGCCCGGGCGCGGCCCAGGCGGTAGTTGCGGATGAAGGCGTTGGGCGCCTGCCCGGTCAGGGCGCGGAGTTTTCGAAAAAGTTGGGGCTGCTGCATGCCCACCGCCTGGGCAAGGGCGGATACCTGGAAGCGGTGGTCATCGAGGTGCCGGTCCAGTGCCGCGCAAAGTTTTTGCACGAAAATGTTTTCGATCTGAACCCCCACCGGCGTCGAGGACAGCGCCTGGCCGGCAAACAGGTTCCGGTAATACGCCTGCAAATGCCCGCGCAGTTCCAGAAGTTTGCGCACCCGAACGAGCAATTCCTCCTCATCAAAGGGTTTGAACAGGTAGGCGTCGGCGCCCTGCTCCAGCCCTTGCAGCCGGGAGGGTTGGTCGGCTTTGGCGGTGAGCAGAATGACGGGGATGTGGCTGGTGCGCTCGTCGTTTTTCATGGTGCGGCAGAGTGCATAGCCGTCCATTCCGGGCAGCATAACATCGGAAATAACGAGGTCGGGGATAGTTTTCAGAGCCATTTCCAGGCCCCGCCGTCCGTCGGTCGCCAGGGCCGTTTCAACCCCCGGCCCCAGGCAGGAAGCAACGTAGCGGGCGGTATCAGGGTGGTCTTCCACGAGCAGGATGCGCAGCGGTGGCTCCAATACTTGGACATTGGAAATTCCTTGCTGGGCATTGGGCGTTTTAAAATTTCCAATATCCAGCAAGGAATTTCCAATGTCCGGGTATTTCTCCGGTGCCGGAAACTCCACTACAAACGCACTCCCCATCCCCACCGCGCTCTCCACCGCAATGGTTCCGCCCAATAGTTCCACCAGTTCTTTGGTGAGCGCGAGGCCGATGCCGGTTCCGCCGGTCTGGTCGGCTTCCGAATGGCCGCTTTGATAAAAGCGGTCGAACAGGAACGGCAGTTTTTCCGCCGGGATACCGGGGCCGCTGTCGCGCACGGTCAGGCGCAGGCGTTCGCCGTACTCCAGTTGTAGGCTTACGCGGCCGCCGCAATGCTCCGGGGTAAATTTCAGGGCGTTGGACAGGAGGTTGACGACGATGGTTTGCCATTTTTCCTTATCGACATCCAACACGAGCGTTTCCACTGCAGTTTCAAATTTTAGCTCGATGCCGCGGCTTTCCGCGTAGCTGTGAAACGACTCCGCGAGGTAGCGCAGAAACGGAACCAGATCGTCCCGACTGAACGCGGGCTGAAGCATACCGGCTTCGAGTTTGCTGAGTTGCAGAATCTGGTCGATCAGTTGCAGCAGGCGCTCGGCGTTGCGTTTGACCGGGCGCAATTCGTCGGGCTGCAAGGCCCGCGCCTTGTTGAGCGCGCTTGTCACCGGGCCCAGGATGAGCGTCAGCGGCGTGCGGAATTCGTGCGTGATGTTGGTAAAAAAACGGGTTTTGAAACGATCCAGTTCGTGCAGGCGCCGGGCTTCCGCTCGGACCAATTTTTGCCGCAGGCGAAAACGGAAAATCAGTTGCAGCAGTCCGGCGCCGGTCAAAATGTACAACAAAATGGCCCACCAGCTGGCCCACCAGGGCGGCAACACCTGCAGGCGAACGCTGAGGGTTTGCGCTGCGCCCGAACAAACGCCGTCGCTGTTGCAGGCCTGCACCTGAAAAAGATAGCGGCCCGGCGGGAGGTTGGTAAACGT
>CAZVZH010000099.1:6575-14925 GCA_964630705.1 uncultured Saprospiraceae bacterium
GCCCTGGGCGGAAGCGATCCAGATGGCGCCGTCGGGCGTTTGTGCGAAGCCGCGGATGAGCAAGCCGGCGCGGCGGCCGGGCAACTGGCCGGAGATGTCCAGAACTGCAAAACGCCCCGCCGGTTTATCGAAATAACCCAGTTGGCTGGTGAAATAGTCGCCCATTTGCAGCCAAATGCGGTCGCCCGTTTGCAGGGCATGGTAAATTTGGTTGGAAACCAGCGAGGGCACAGACCGCTTCGGGTGGTACCAGATTCTAATGCGGCTGTGTTTGTCGAGTTTACACAACCCCTTCGCCGTACCGATCCAGAGAAAACGTTTATCGGCGCGGTCTTCTTCAATAAAATGTACGCTGCAATGGTCGAGGGTGTCGCCCAGGGCCAGGCGCCGCGGGCGGGCGCCGGGGGGCGAACAGACGAAAATCCCGTGTTTCCGATTAGATCCATAGTCGTTGCTGGCCATCCACAGCCGGCCTTCCGAGTCGCTGTGAAAGGTTCCGACGCGGATGTCGGCCTGGTTGCCGGGTTGGAAAAACACCTGACGGGCCGGAGCGCCCGGTTTTTCGGCGTAGTACAGGCGTTTGTCGTAGCTGCTGAACCACCAGCCGCCGTGGCGGTCTTCGTGTGCGCGGTAGATGTAGTTTTTTACCAGGTGCCGCCCCGGAAACTGCTGGTAAAACGGAAACCGTACCGCCTGCCGGTTCAGTTGGTACAGCCCGTTGGAGCTGCCGATCCAGAGGTTGTCAAAGCGGTCGGCAAACGCGAAGTGGATGGTGGCCTCCTCCATGCCTTCGCCAGAAGGGTAGGGCAGGCGGGTGAGTTGGTTCGTTTGCGGCCTATAAAAAAACAGGCCGCCGGCAAAAAAACCGACCCAACAGTCGGGCCGCACCTGGTAAATCAGGCGCAGCGTCGAAAATTCCACTCTGGAAAAAACCACGCGGGCGAATTGCCGCCGGTCGGGGTCCCAGGCATAAGGCTGATCCTCCGGGAAATACCACAGCACGCGGGGTAAGTCACGGCTCCAGCGCTCGAACGGAATGTCGGGGATGTTCGAGAATTGCCTGGGATGAAAAACCTGGGCGGTTTGTTTGTACGGGTCCAGGAGTACGATGCCGAGGTTTGTCCAGGACCACAGTTTGCCGGCCCGGTCGGCGGCGACGGTTCCCGCGCGAAGCGCCCGCCAATCCCGCTCCTCGCTGCCGGAAATGTATTTGATTGGAGTAAAGCGGTCGGCTTTCAGGTCTAAAAAAGCGATACCAACGGTGGTCGAGGTCCAGATGCGCCCGCTGGAGTCCTGGCTAAGGGCTCCTATGAAATTTCCGGGCAGGCTGGATGCGTCGCCATCGCGGTGCAGGTAGCGTTTGAAGGTTCCGGTGTTGGGGTCGTAGCGGTTCAGGCCGCGGTTGGTCCCGACCCAGAGGGCGCCGTCGCGGTCCTCCAGAAGGCAACTTACCGTTGCGTCGGAGATCGAGGCGCTGTCGCCCGGCATGGGGCGAAACACCTTGAACTGGTAGCCATCGTAGCGGGCCAGACCATTCATGGTGCCGAACCAGAGGAAGCCCGCGCGGTCCTCCAGCGCCGTCAACACCTGCCCGCTGGGCAGGCCGTGTTCGACGCCGAAATAGTTGAAGGGGAATTGTTGTTGCTGGGAAAATACGGTGGCGCTGCGCAAGTACAGCAGTACTGCTAGTACAGGGGGGAACCACACAGCAGGGCTTGCGAAGCGGCTTGTTTTCAACATGGTTGCAGATAGGTGCCTTCCTGAGACGAAAATGTTCATTCCCGAAACCTACTCGAAAACAAAAATATCAAAAATAGCCATCAAAATGATGCGGTTCTGCTAAGCAAAAAGCAGGATTCCTACCATGCTCAAAGCGGGTATCTCCCGCATCAGCACCCACAGCCCCCGCTCTTCCTCCTTCATCAATTCAAAATCGATAGGCGCTTCCCCCACCACCCGGAAGCTCGCCCGTTCATACACCTGCCGCGGCCCGCTTTTCATCACCTGAAGCCACACGGCGGCGCGGCCCAATGCGCGGGCTTGTTCCAGTACCCAGGCGAGCAGGATCTGGCCGATGCCGCGCCCGAAAAATGCCGGCATCAGGTAAATTTTTTCCAGAAAAAGCGCATCGTCGCAGCGGCCGCCGGGCATGGGTTTTTCCCACACCAGTTTGAGCAGCCCGACCAGTTGCTGATCGGCGGTGCAGGCCAGAAAATAGGCGATGTTCGGATCGGCCAGTTCGCGCTCCAGGGTTTCGCGGCCGAAACAGCGCTCCAGGTACCAGTCGAGGCCGCCGGGTTTCCACAGGTGCGGGTAATACGGTTCGTAGCTGGCCCGGCCGGCGCGTTGGAGCAAGTCGATGTCGGAGGGCAACATTTTTTGATAAAACAACTGCATGGCAGGCTGGGCTATTTTTCCCGAAAGGCGCTATAGAGGTACCAGCCGAGCACGCCAACAACCAGGGCGAGCGCCAGGCCTAAAAAAGCCGGAGGGAGCGCACTGCGCTGCTGCAAGGCCACTTGGATGGAGCCCCAGCACAGGTAGGCGAAGATCAGCATAACCGCCGCTTTCAGCGCCCGGGTTAGCCGAACGGCAGCCTGGTACTGCCGGGGTGCATTTTCCGCCGTGATCCGGACCGGGTAGTTGTACCATTCAGGTTTGCGGTGCAGTACGCTCAGACCCAGGTACAGGGCCAGCCCAATGCCCGGCAGCAGCCACAGGGTCGATTTATGGCCGAAACCGTCGGCTTCGCCCCGGGCGTTGAAGTGTTGGGGAATGATTTCGGGCAGTTCGCTGTAATATACCAGGGGGAGTATCAGGAGCATCAGCAGGCCAAAGCCCGCCAGTCCTTCCAGTATCCAGTCGAAACCGGTCGTTTCCAGGGCAATTCTGGGTCGTTGTTCCATGATTCGTTCCACTTTTGTCGCTTGGATGAAAGGAATTGAAAACCAGGGGCAAATCTTTTTCTATTTTCCAATGTTTTGCCAAGGTCGGCGTTGTTTCTTTGGGTAAATAACCGCACTTTTGACCAAAACCTGGCACCGCTTATGCAGCTTTTTATTCGCCGTTTACACTTCCTCGCGTTTTTCTTTTGTTCCCATCTTTTATTGCCGTCCGGCGTTTTTTCGCAAACGACGGCGCAAACTTCGTTCGGAAAAAACCGGGTGCAGTACCACCGCCAGTTCGACGAGTGGATGCACTATGAAACCGCCAATTTCGATACCTACTGGTACGGCGACGCGCGCAACATCGCCCAGTCGGCGCTGCAAATGGCGGAGTACGATTTTGCTTACGTGCAGCAAATATTGGAGCACCAAATGTCGGGCAAAATCGAACTGCTGGTGTTCAGCGATGTCACTGACCTGAAGCAAAGCAATATCGGCGAAGACGAATTGTTTCTTACCCAAGCGGGCGAAACCAAAGTGGTGGGCAACAAAATTTTTGTGTATTTCGACGGCGATCACCGCCACTTGCGCGCCCAAATCCGCGAGGGCGCTGCCGGGGTGCTCATCAACTCCATGCTCTTTGGCGCCAACTTGCAGGAAATCGTGCAAAACGCCGTGCTGCTCAACCTGCCCGGCTGGTACACCGTGGGCCTCACGGCTTACTGCGGCGAGGAGTGGAACACCAACATCGATAATCAACTGCGCGACCTGCTGCTCTCCGGCAAGTACGACAACTTCGACAAACTAGCCAAAGACCACCCCCGCCTTGCCGGCCACGTTTTTTGGTACTACATCGCCCTGCATTTCGGAAAAGGAACCATCAGCAACTTGCTCTACCTCACCCGCATCAACCGCAGCGTCGACGCCGGCTTTCTCTACGTGCTGGGCGGCGGATACCGGCGTACCACCGACGCGCTGATGGACTACTTCCGCCAACGCTACCGCGACGAGTCGCAAGGCACCCGCAAACCGCCCGCCAAAGGTCAGGTGTCGCTGAAAAACAAACGGGAACTGCCGCTGTCGCAACTCAAAATCAGTCCAGACGGCAAACGCATCGCCTGGGTGAGCAACGACATCGGCAAATGGAAAGTCTGGGTGCAAGACTTGAAAACCGACAAGCGCAAATGCGTACTCAAAGGCGGCGTGCGCAACGCCCTGCAAGCCACTGATTACAACTACCCGCTGCTCGCTTGGCACCCCGACAACCAGCGCCTGGCTGTGCTGGCCGAACGCCGCGACGTGTGCCAACTCACGTTCCTCGATCCGGAAACCGGAAAAAAAGAAACCGACGTGCTTTCTCCGGAGTTTCAGCGCGTGTACAGCATCGACTTCGTCAACCCCATCGATCTGGTTTTTTCGGCCTGTGTGAAAGGCTACTCCGACTTGTTTATTTACCACACCGTCAACCGGAATACCGAGCGCCTGACTCAAGATTTCTGGGACGACCTCGACGCCAGCGTCACCGTGCTCGATGGCCGTAAAGGGGTGCTGTTTGCCAGCAACCGGCTGAGCGATACCCTGTCGCCCATGCGGCTCGACAGCATTTTGCCGCTCGGCGCCTTCGATATTTTCTTTTTCGACCTGGAATCGCGCAGCCCGGAACTCATCCGCATGAGCAATACGCCGCTGGCCGATGAGCGGGCGCCCTTGGGCGTCGATAGCACACACTTTACTTTCCTGAGCGACGAAAGCGGCGTGTTTAACCGCCAGGCCGGCTATCTGGAAACATATACCGCTTATTACGAGGATATTGTGTACCTGAACGACGGCGTGGAAATCAAAGCGCTGCACCTGCCCCACACCGGCGAATGGCCCGAAGCACGGATTCTGTTCTTCCTGGCGCCGCTCGATACAGTGTTGCTCAACGTCGACTCTTCGATGATCGACAGCATCCGCACTTTTCCGGTGTTTAAAAAACGGCCGCTCACGTACAACCAAACCAACTACGACCGCAATATCGCCAACCAACACCTGTCGCCGCGCGCTGGAAAAATGGTGGAAATGTTGCGCCGCGACGCCAAAACGCAGTTTTTTACCCGCCCTATTCAAACCGAACTGCGCGCGCCAGCCTGGGTTACCCGTTACCGCGAACTCCAACTCCGCGCCGCTGGCCTGCCTGTGCCCGAACGACCCGCGCCCGACCCCGACGCCCCGCCGCCGGCCGAACCCGATGGACTGGAGGAAAATGGCGACGACGGCGCGACCTGGCGCCCGATCAAGGATAGCCTGCTGATTGTCGACCCCGGCTGGTTGTTCCAGGTGCCCGCCCACCTGCTGGAGCCGGCGCCTGCCGCGCAGCCCGAGTCGGAAAAACCGCTCGCCCCCGAACCGCTCGTCCCCGAACCCGACACCCTGCGCCTGCCTCCGGTGCGCAAAATCTTTGACGAGCGCCCCGCCCTGACCTTGGGTAAGCAAAATTCGGTAATCCGTTTCCAGCCCTCGCGCATCGTGCCCTATCGCCTGCGCTTTCGCACCGATTTTATTTCGACCACTATGGACAACAACCTGTTGTTCGAGGGTATGGACAGCTATGCCGGTACGCCCGACGGTTTTAGCACGCCGCCACCGGGCGTTTTGCTCCGGGCCAATTTTAAAGACCTGCTGGAAGACTATGTCATAGAAGCCGGGTTCCGCCTGCCCACTACCTTCAATGGCGCGGAGTACTACCTTTGGATGGACAACAAAAAACGCCGGCTCGACAAGCGCATCGCCCTGTACCGCAAAACGGTGGTCAATTCGGTCGACCTCAGCAACATCCCCGGCAACCCGCCCAACAACCTTCAGGTGCGCACCAACACCCTGCTCGGCCAGTACGAAGTGCGCTACCCCTTCGACCCCTTTTTCAGCCTCCGCGCCATGGCTACCCTGCGACAGGACAAAGCCATCGCCCTCAGCACCAACCGCAACTCGCTGGAAGCGCCCGATTACGCCGAACAACGCGCCTCCCTGCGCCTGAGCGCGGTGTACGACAACACCGTCGACATCGACCTCAACCTGCGCACAGGCACCCGGGCTAAAATTTTTGTGGAAGCGGTCAAACGTTTCGAATTCAACACCCAACCGCAATGGAGCCTGAAATTCAATTCCGGCTTTATGACGGTGCTCGGCCTCGACGCCCGCCATTACCAGCGGCTCGACCGCCGCTCCATCCTGGCAGTGCGGCTGGCCGCGGCTACAACCTTCGGCTCCGAGCGGATTTTGTACTTCCTGGGCGGGGTCGACAACTGGTTGTTTCCGTCGTTTAATAACAATATCCCCGTGCCGCAAACCGGCAATTTTGCTTACCAAACCCTGGCTGCCAATCTACGCGGGTTCAAACAAAATATCCGAAACGGCAGTTCTTACGGCCTGATCAACACGGAATTGCGCGTGCCCATTTTCAAATATTTCTCCAGCAAACCGGTAATGGGCAACTTCTGGCGCAATTTCCAGCTGATCGGCTTTTTCGATGTGGGCACGGCCTGGCAAGGAAAAAATCCGTACCGGGGCGACAACCCGCTCAATACCGTGTTTGTGTACAACCCGCCGACTGTGACCGTCAAGGTGAATTATTTCCGCGACCCGCTGGTGGCCGGCTACGGCTTCGGCTTGCGAGCCCCGATTTTCGGCATGTACCTGCGGCTCGACTACGGTTGGGGCATCGAAACCCGGGTGGTGCAGGACCCGGTATTTCACCTGGCTTTGGGCACCGACTTTTAACTGCTTTGGAGGCCGGCCTGGAAGTTTTCTTCGAGGTAGGCCGGCCTCCAAACGTACTCCGCATCAATAATACCGCAGCCGGATGACGCCCGCCAATTGTTTGGCCAGGCGGATCACCTGCCGCGTGTAGCCGTACTCGTTGTCGTACCAAACGTAGAGCACGGCAGTTTTCCCATCTTTGGAAACAATGGTAGCCGGCGCGTCGAACACCGAGGCTACGGAGCTGCCCACCAGGTCGCTCGACACCAGTTCGTTGGAAAAAGAATACTGGATTTGCTCGACCAATGGGCCCTCCAGCGCTGCCCGGCGCATGATCTCGTTCAGGGCTTCTTTGGTGGTCGCCTGATCGATTTGCACATTGATGACAGCCAGCGACACGTTGGGCGTGGGCACCCGGATGGCGTTGCCGGTGAATTTGCCCGCCAGCTCGGGCATCACCTTGGCGATGGCACTTTCGGCGCCGGTTTCGGTGATCACCAGGTTGAGCGCCGCCGAACGGCCGCGGCGGAATTTGCTGTGGTAATTGTCCAGCAGGTTTTGGTCGTTGGTGTAGGAGTGCACCGTTTCGATATGCCCTTTTTCGATGCCCAGCGCCTGATGCACCACGGCGAGCACCGGCACGATAGCGTTGGTGGTGCAGCTGGCCGCCGACCAGATGGTTTCGCTGGCAATGTCGAAATTGTGGTTGTTCACCCCGTACACAATGTTGGGAATATCGCCTTTGCCCGGGGCGGTGAGCAACACCTGCGCGGCGCCTTTGGATTGGAGGTGGCGGCTCAGTCCGGCCCGGTCGCGCCACACGCCGGTGTTGTCGATCACCAGGGCGTCTTCGATGCCGTAGGCGGTATAGTCGATTTCTTCGGGGGTGGAGGCCGAGATCATGTCGATTTTGTGGCCGTTCACCCAGATGCACTGCTGCTCGACGTCGGCGATGACCGTGCCGGGAAAATGGCCGTGCACAGAGTCGGAGCGCAGCAAGTCGGCGCGTTTGATGATGTCGTCCGGACTTTTGTCGCGGGTGACAATGGCGCGCAGGCGCAACTGCTCGCCTTTGCCGGCCTGGGCGATCAGTTCGCGGGCGGCGATACGGCCGATACGGCCGAAGCCGTAGAGCACGACGTCTTTGGGGCGGAGGCTGATCTTGTCGTCGCCGATAAAACCGCTCAGTTTTTTCTGTACAAAATCAGACGCGTCGGCATAGCCGGCTTTTTCGTCGAGCCATTGGACGCCGATGCGGCCGATGTCGAGGCGCGAGGGGGCGAGTTTATTGTCGTAAATCGCCCGGGCCAGGGCCAGGGTATCGTGCACCGAAAGCGGGTGGCGCACCACTTCGCGGGCGTAGTGGTGGAGGTTCAGCAGTTCGGAGGCGCTGCGGTCGACCATTTGGTTGCGGAAAATGACCAGTTCGATGGAGTGGTCGAACCAGAGTTTGCCGACGACGGCGATCAGTTCCAGAGCGGCTTTTTCGTCTTCAATCCAGGATTGCAGGTGTTGTTCGTAAACTTGTTTGGGCATGGTGAATTTGATTTTAGGAAATGGTTAGAACGGGTGGGCTTGGGCGCTGGCAAAAATGGGAAATTTTGTTTTTGGAAAGGTCAAAATCTACGCCTCAAGTTTGGTGTGCCCGCTTTCTTTATTTCCTTCTTTTGAACCCGGCGCTACTCCTGTTCCGACCATACCCACAACTTCAAAATTTTACCTTCAAA
>CAZVZH010000100.1:0-14609 GCA_964630705.1 uncultured Saprospiraceae bacterium
ACCAGAAACCCTCTAACCAGAAACCCTCCAACCAGAAACCCTCTAACCAGAAACCAGTAACAGTAACCAGCAACACAATGCTAAAACTAAGTAACGAAACCAAAATCGGCCTCCTGGCCATCGTAGCCGTGGGCCTGGGCATCTGGGGCTTTAAATTTCTCAAAGGCATCAATGTGCTCACCACCTCCCAAACGTTTTACATCAAATACGACAACGTCGAGCAACTCCGGCCCTCCAGCCCGGTGCTGATCAACGGTTTGCAAGTCGGCATGGTCAAAGATATTTTTGTCGACCCCGAAAACGACCAAACCATCATCGCCATCATCAACATCGAACGCCGGATCGACGTGCCCAAAAGCACCATCGCCACCATCGTCAGCGAAAGCCTGATGGGCGGCAAAGCCATCGCCCTGGAGATTACCGGCACCTGCGACGGCAGCGATTGCGCACAAAGCGGCGACTACCTGCGCGGCAAAACCAAGTCGTTTTTCGAAAGCCTGATCGGCAACCCCGATCAACTCGACGCCTACACCGAGCGGCTGAAAATCGGCCTCACTGCCATCTACGATTCTATCGCCGACCCCCGCGATCCGCAAGGCTTCGGCCGCACACTGCTCGCCCTGCAACAATCACTGCAAAACATGGCGATCATGACCTCCAAAATCAACCATTTCCTCGACGCCAGCACGGCCGGCCTCACCGCCACCGCCAACAATACCGCAGAAATCACCCGCGCCATCCGCGAAAGCAACGCCAGCATCCGAACTATGCTCGACAACATGGCCACCGTCAGCAGCCAACTCAAAGCCGCCGGCATCGACCAGTCGGGACAAAAAGCCGGCGTTCTGCTCGACTCCATGACGGTAGCGATCCACTCCCTCCGCAACACGCTCGAAGCCTCCGAGTCAGCCATCACCAAACTCGACACCCTGGCCGGCAACCTCGCCGCCGGCAACGGCTCTATGGGCCTGCTGCTCAACGATCCCGAATTTTATACCAATATGGTGCGCACCACCCGCCAACTCCATCTGCTGCTGCAAGACCTGCGCCTCAACCCCAAGCGCTACAACACCGTGAAACTCAAAATTTTTGGAAAAAATAAAACGCCCGACTACGCCAACCCGCTCGAAGATCCCGCGTATCAACTTTTGGTCGATAGCCTGGAACGGGCGTATAGCCAAAAGGTGAAACAATGAGGGTTAATGTGGGCAATGTGGTCAATGGGAGCAATGTGGGTAATAGAACTTGATTAGAAAAACAAAACAGCCATGATACAAATTCTAGCCAAACACTGGTGGGTGCTGGTCCTGCGCGGGATCGTCTCCCTGGCATTTGCAGCGGCGGCATTTCTGATGCCTGAGTTTACTTTTGACGTCCTGGTCATGATGATCGGCCTGTTCCTGCTGGCTGATGGCGCCCTGGCCACTTATTCGGGCTTTCGTCTGCGCGGCCAGGACGATGATTGGTGGGTCGCCGTACTCGAAGGACTGATCGGCGTGGGCCTCGGGATTGGCACCCTGGTTTACCCGGAGCTGTCGGCCGCCTTGCTGGTGCTGTTCATTGCCCTGTGGTGCCTGCTCACCGGCGCCTTTGAAATTGCCCTCGCCATCCGCATTCGCAAAGAAATCGAAGACGAGTGGCAGCTCGCTTTTGCCGGCGTCATCTCCATCGCTTTGGGGGTGCTCATGCTCGTCCAGCCAAATGCCGGCGCCCTTTCCATTGCCTGGTGGGTCGGTTTTTACGCGACCTTTTTCGGATTGTTGCTGATCGGACTGGGCATTCGCCTGCGCCGCTGGCTACCCCGGTAAAAGGCAAAATGCAAAATGTAAAATGTAAAGGGCAAAAGGTATATCTGCCGGGCCTTCGGCCTGTACCATGTATCTTTATCGATCAGGCCGATGGCCAGCTCCATGCACCTTTTGCCCTTTAAATTTTACATTTTACATTTTGCCTTTCTATGCGTTGTCTGTTTTACCCCCTGCTCCTGCTCCTCGGCTCGAATATCGCCGCACAAACCATGCTGCCTGCCGCCGAATGGTGCGCCAAAAGCCGGGCGCCCTTGCTCGCGCCGCCCCTGGCCGCCGACGGCCGCAGCGATTCCATAGATATTGAACTGACCAGCTTATATGCCGATATCACCGATTTTTCCGGACGGACGATCGCGGTTTCCGCTTTTTTACAAGGACGCGCCCTGGTGAACGGCGTGCAGGAAATCCGATTGGATTTGCTCAATTTCACCATCGACTCGGTGTTTTCTTTCAACCTCGACCACTGGACCTACGACGGCGCCACGCTGCACATTTTTTTCAATAAAACCTTACTTGCCGGCGAGGGCTTCAGCCTGCAAATCGACTACCGCGGCCAGCCTGTGCAGGACGCTTCCGGCTGGGGCGGCTTTTACTGGCAGGGCGAGTATGCCTACAACCTGGGTGTGGGTTTCGCGGCCGATCCGCACAGTTTCGGCCGGGCCTGGTTCCCTTGTTTCGACAACTTCGTCGAACGCTGCGCCTTTAATTTCTGGGTTACCTCGTCGGCGGGCAAACCGGCCTACTGCAATGGCCGGCTGGTGCAACGCGACACCCTCCCAAACGGCAATCTGTTGCAGCACTGGGCGCTCTTCGAACCCATTCCAGCCTACCTGGCCTGCGTGGCGGTGGGTCCTTTTGCCAGTTTCCGGCGCGAATATTCAGGTGAAACGGGTCCTGTACCGGTCGATATCGCCGTCGCGCCTGCCGATTCGAACAAACTCCGGCTGTCGTTCCAGCACCTGCCCGACGCCCTGGCCGCCTTCGAACACTGGTACGGCCCCTACCGCTGGAACAAGATTGGCTACTCGGTCGTGCCATTCAACCAGGGCGCCATGGAACATGCCACCAACGTCGCCTACATGCGCGACGCCGTCGACGGCACCACGGCTTCCGAAACCCTGATGGCCCACGAATTCAGCCACCACTGGTGGGGCGATTTGGCCACCTGCTCGACCGCCGAAGACATGTGGCTCAACGAAGGCTGGGCGGTGTACTCCGAGCATTTGTTTTTGGAACAGGTGTATGGCCGCGCGCGCTACGACGACGAGGTACGTAAAAATTTCCTCCAGGTGCTCGAAAACACCCATGTGCAGGAAGGCGGTTACCGCGCCGTTTCCGGGCTGCCCCACGCGCTTACCTACGGCCAGCATGTGTACCGAAAAGGCGCCGTCGTGCCGCACAACCTGCGCGGCTATCTGGGCGATTCGCTCTTCCGCCAGGGCTTGCGCGCCGCGCTCGACCAGTACCAGTTCGACGACTGGAGCAGCGCCGGCCTGCGCGACGCCCTCAGCGCCGCCACGGGTTACGATCTGAGTCCGTTTTTTGCCGACTGGGTGTTTCAGCCCGGATTTGCCCACTTTTCCATCGATTCCACCCAGGTCTTTTTTTCACCGGTAGACGCCCCTACGCGCATTCGCATTTTTACAAAACAAAAACTGCGCGGGGCCGGGCATTTTTATCAAAAAGTGCCCCTGGAGTTTACCGTGGTCGATCCGCTGGGCAACCGCCAGTACCGCCAAACGCTCGTTTCCGGCGAAACTGACACGGTCGAAATCACCGTCCCTTTCTGGTTTTTTCCGGCAAAAGTATGGGTCAACACCCGGCAGCAGCTCACCCTGGCGCGCGCCGATTGGGAAGGCACGATCAAAACGACGGGCATGCTCAACGCAGCTCCTGCAAAAATGACGCTAAACCTGAAAACCCTGCCGCAAGACACCGCCCTCGTTCGCATCGAGCACCACTACGCCATGCCCGACACTGCCGGCGCGGCCAATCCGCAGGGGTTCCGGCTCAGCAACCGCTATTGGACGGTGGATGCCCTCCAGCCTTTCGAAGCCGAGGCCACCCTCGTGTACGATGGCAAAGGCATGCTCGACCAACTGGACGCCGAGCTGTTCGCGCAAACCGGTCCGCGCGAAGACAGTATTTTGCTCGCCTACCGCCCGGGCCCCGGTCATTCCTGGCAGGAGCACCCCAATTACACCAAAAACACCGTGGGTTCCGCACAGGACCGCTTCGGCATCCTGCGCCCCGCGCAGCTGCCTCCGGGGCAGTACGCCATCGCCAAGGGGGTGGGCACCGTGGCTGTTGGGCAAGCCGAAACGGTGTTGCCCGACATATCGGTCAGCCCGAACCCCGTCCGGCGCCAGTTGCAGCTCCGTGCCGGCCAGCCTTTCAACCGGGTGCTGGTATTCGATGCGCGGGGCGTGTTGGTGCTCGACCGCACGTTTCAGATGGCGCAAAGTTGCGAACTCGATGCCAGCGCCTGGGCGCCGGGCATGTACTGGGCTATTGTGTCGGGGGGAGGACTTTCGGGCGTTGCCGGGCCGTTTGCTGTGGCGCGGTAGGAGGGATCAAAATTGCGGCTGTTTTCTTTGCCAATCGAAAAGCAGTATTTTTGTACGAGAAAATTCACGTAGTTATGAGTGTATTAAATTTGTATGGCCAATTCGAGCAACTGCCAGAAGAGCTGCAAAAACAGGTATTGGATTACATAGAATTCCTGTTGAGTCGGCACAAGCAAGCCGAAAAACCAGGCTCCAAGAAAAAAAAACCAGGTAAAAACACCCCTTCGAGCCGATTTGCCGGGCGAATTTCTTCTGCGTCGGCTGCGCAGCTCCATAAGCAACTCGAAGAAATGCGCGAGGAATGGCCGTAAATTTTTTACTCGATACCAATGTGGCTATCGATTACATTGGTGGCGCATTTTCTGCCAAAGCAAGCGCCTTTCTGGACAATATCGTGGAAAATGAAACGGCAATTTCGGTAATCAACCAAATTGAAATGCTCGGTTTCAATCCCGACGATCCGAGAGATTTGCACCCTTTTGAAGAACTTGTTGCTACCGTTCAGGTATTGCCCTTGGATGAAACTGTGGTTAACCGCTGCATTAGCTTGCGAAAAGCACATAAAATTAAATTGCCCGATGCCATTGTTGCAGCAACTGCCCTTGTGCACAACCTTTCGCTGTTAACCAGAAATGAATCTGACTTTAGGAAAATTCCCGATCTAAAGTTGATTAACCCGCACAATTTAGTTTGAGTAACCGTTTGCGGCGCTCAGGGTTTTAGCCTTTTTCCGCATTCAAAACGTCCGGTCCTGATTCCAAAACGGCGGGTAAAACGTATCGTTCTGTTGCTGGCGGCGGCGGGCTTCTTCCTCAGCCTCCAGGGCGCGTTGGACTTTTGTTTTTTCAAAGATATCGCGCGGCAGGAAGTATTCTTTTTCGCGGTTGCGTTCTTCGGCCCAGGGGTCGTGCCTTTCCAACTCGTCGTCCTCAAGTTCGCCTTTGAACCAAAATGAGGTGAAAATACCCGCCAGGCTACCCAACAAGTGGCTTTCCCAGGAGATCCCTTCCTGATCGGGCAAAATGCCCAGAAACATACCGCTGTAAAACAACATCACGATCAGGGCCAGGATGATCGAGCGCAGGCTGCGCCGGAACACGCCGTTCCAGAAAATAAACGCCACCAGGCCGTACACCACCCCGCTCGCCCCGATGTGCAACACCGGCCGCGCCAGCAGCCACACCGAAAAACCCGTGATGAAATAAACCATCCAGAACGCCCGCATGGCCACTTTCCGGTAGAAATACAGGGTGATCGCGCTCAGCACGAACAGGGGAAAAGAATTGGACAACAGGTGCTCCCAGCCGCCGTGCACCAACGGGGCCGTCACCACCCCGCGCAAGCCCCACAACCGCCGGGGCATAATGCCGTACCAGCCCGGGTCGGCGCCAACTGCCGATAAGTAAACATGGATCAGCCAAATAAAAGCAACCACTGCCAGGGGGAACCGCAGGCTGTCGTAAAAATGGCGCTGGGTGAGGTCCAGGCTGTCGGTTTCGCTGTCAAAAATCCCGCGCATGTTGTGCCTTTGGAAATTGGTAATTGGTTATTGAAGTCGAAGTTGTGATTCCCTTCCCGCCAACTCCCTTTAAAATTTAAAATTTTTCATTTTACCCCGCCAAGACGGGGCCTGCTATTTTGCCGTTTCTCAGGGTTTGCCGAGGCGGACCGACAGCCCGAGACCGAAAACCGGGCCGGTGTCAGGGCTGGCCTGAAAATGCGGTTGCAGCTTGAAACTAAGGTCGTCGCTGACATCGAACCGCGAAAGATGCGCGCCGACGAAGGCCTCCGTTGCCGTCAGGATGTAGGCTAAACCGAGCGCGAGGGAGCTTTGTTCAACGTAGCGCCGCCACTGATCGCGGTACTGCTTCAAGCTGGTGGCGTCAAGTTGGTTGTAGGGAAATTCAGTGGGGTTGGTGTCGGGGTCGCCGTCGACTACCCAGCGATAATTGTCGCGCAGGCGGCGGTATTCCGAAATATTGTCGATTTCCACGTAGGTCAAGCCGCCAAGCACGGCGTACACAATCGGCATTTTCCACCATTGTTTGTTGTAGGCCTGGCCGGCGCCAGGCAGGGCGAGCGAGAGAAACGCTGCCGTGCGGGGGTTGGGGTAGTCTTTTGTCCAGATGCGCTTCCACAGGCCGGGCCGGCTGGCCTCTGGAAAAACCGTCGTCGTCGACGCGGCCTGCGGGCCGAGCGTGTCGAGGGCCGGTACTGCCAGAGGGGACGGCTGTTGGGCAGCCAGGGCGATACTGCTGAAAATAAGTGCCAGAATAATCGTCGAGCGCATGGGACAAAAGTAACGCTTGGGCCGGGAAAATGATGCCTGGAGTTGAAAAGCAAAACCTGCCGGGCTAAAAAACCAAAGCCGGAAGCGGTCTAAAAAGACTGCCCCCGGCTTTGGTTTACCTGTAATCAGACTGGTCAGGGTTGAATATCCGTAGCGTTCCGAAGAATAATCTGTTTGCCGTTAAAATCCGACACTATAGCCGTAACCGTCACCGGCGCCGAAGGCGTGTTTACGCTGGCAAAAGTAGCATAGGTCTGGGTGTACATCGGGATGCTGCCGCTGGCGTCGGTCACGGTTTTGCCACCCGACAAAGGCGTGCCGCCGCCTGAAATGGTAGCGCCGACAATTTTTACCAGGGTGCTTTCCCAGGCGTTGAAATTGGCGTTGATCTCCGCCACGGTTGCCGTGCGCGGCACCAGGGTATTGCCGCTGCTGAGGGCGCCCGACTTGTCGAGCGGCACGTTGTTTACCTGAAGCAGTTGATTGAACTCGCTGATTTCCATGCCGGAAACATTCACTTCGATTTCATCGCCAAGATTATAGGCGTGGTTGGCCGTAAAACGGACGACAATGCCGCCCGACTCGTCCTGCACGAAGAGGTTGCGGCCGTTCAGGTTGTTGGCCACCCGGTCGGAAATGACGATGCCGCGGATCTTGCGGTCGGCCGGGCCCGTAGTATTGGTACCGGTAAACAGGGCGCGCACCTCGCTGATGTTCATGCGGGTGCCTGCCACGCCGCTGCAGCGGTCGGCGCTCATGTTCACATCGTTGAGGTCGCGCACGTAGAGCTGCAGGGTAGTGCCGTAAATGCCGAGCACGCCGGTGAGGGTGCCGTTTCCGCTGGGCGTGAGGGCGCCGGCAAATTCGGAGTAGCCGCTGGTGCGCAACACGACCTGGTCTTTGTTGCAATCTTCCAAGGTGCGGTTGAGGCTGTACTTCGTGACTGGGTCGGCGTATGTTTTACCGGCGTCGGCAGGGATGAACTGCACGTTTTTCAGCTGGACCAGCGTGCTGATGTGGCTGCTGTTAAGTTCGCTCACGCTCAGTACGGTCGGGGCCGGCGGTGCGCCGATCGGGCCTTTGACCACGTTGGTGCGCACCTGGGCCTGGGTGAGGCCGACGTCGCTGGTTTGGCCGGCCTGTTGCACGGTGCTGCCCGTGAGCTGAGTGAGTTTGTTGTAGTCGGTCAGAATGAGGTCTTTGCAGCGAATGAACATCTTCCGGCCGACGGGGTACTGGTTGTACAGGTAACCGTCGTTGAATTTCACTTCGATGCCGCCGGTAGCGTCCTGTATGACCAGGGTTTTGTAGTAGTTGCCGGAGCGGTCGTCCATCACTACAATGCCCTCGATGATCAGGTCGTCGGTGATTTTATCAAAACCGCCGGGCGTCACGTGCAGCGCTTTGAGCGCGGCGATTGTGGTGTTGGCCGTGATGTTGACGGGTTCGCCGCCGGTGGGCGGCTCGTCGAAATCGCGTTTGACACAAGCGGAAAACGAGACGGCCAGCAACAGGGCAGCCAGCGGAGCGAACGGGCGGGCTATGTTTTTCAAAAGCATGGTATTTTCAAATTTTGAGTTTTTAAAAAATGGCGCGGCGCCGGATCAGATCCGCAGGGCCAGGCTGATAAAATAATTGGTTCCGGGGGCGTAAGTGATCTGGCTGGAATACAGCCGCACATCGGTTACCTCGTTGCGGTAGGCATTGCGGTAGGCATCGCGGCCCGAGGTGACGATGTTCAGATTGTTCAGCAGGTTGTTGACGCCTACATTCAAGTATACAAAGGTGTTGCGGTTGATGCGCCACGATTTGCCGCCGAAAAAGTCGAGCGTGAAGGCCGCCGGCGCGCGCTGCTGGTCGATGATGAGGCGCCACAGGTCGGTGCCGCGTTCGAAGGTTTCCACAAATCCGGCGGTGCGGCGGGTAGGGTCAAACTGGTACCAGAAATTGTCGGCCCAGTTGAGCGTCAGATTGGCAAACCAGAAGCGCTTGCCTTCGTAGCGCACCCCGGCAGAGGCCGTCGTTTGCGGGGTTCGGGGTACGTAGAAATTCTTTTGGTAAGTAGTCACGCCGTCGAGAATCACTTGCGAGGTATTGTCCAGCGTCAGGTACATGGTAGGGCGGCTGGTGTAAATGTACTCGCCCAGGTTGGCAGCGGCAGTAAAGGTCCAGCTCGTCCAGGGCCGGGCTTCCACCGCCATTTCCACGCCCGTGTGCTGGCGGCCAATGCCGGTTTGCAGCAGCGATCCGAACACGCCGGAGGTGGTGGCGTACACCAGGAAGTTGTCGTATTCACCTTCGATCTGGGTGTAATAACCGGTAATCCGGGCCTTGTACAGCGGCGAGCGCCACACGTAGCCGCCTTCCACACTGCGAATGTCGTACGGCTGGGCGTCTTCCACCGTTTGGTTACGGGTACGGGGCGAGAGGAACAGGTCGCGGAACAAAGGCGCGCGGGTGCCGTAAAAACCGTTGGCGTACAAGTAGTGGCGGCCGCTCATTTTGTAGGTAGCGCCAGCTTTGAAGCCGTAGGTAAAAAAGCTTTGTTTTTTCGAGTCGCCGAGCGATTCATCGGGGAAACGGCCATTCTGCATGTGTCCGGTGCGCCAAAACTGGGTGTATTGGTTTTCAACGGCGGCAAACACCGAGAACCGGCGCAAATTGCCCTGCACCTGTACCCAGGTGCCGCCGCGGCGGATGTTTTCGTCGTAGTCGAAGCCGTAGGTTTCTCCTTCGCGCACAATGCGGTTGGGCGTGCGCAGGTCGTTGTCGCGGGCGCTGGGGTTGTCGGGCACGTCCTGCTGGGCGAAGCGATCCCAGTCGACGATAAAGTCGCCGCCGAGGATGTCGTCGACCGTTTTAAAATTCCGGCCAAGGTACCACTGGTAGTTAGCGCCGCCGTTGAGCGTGAAGCGATCGCCAATTGCCTGCCGGAGAATAGCGTTGAAACCAGCCTCCTTGCTGTCGCCCCGGAAATCGGCCACGACGTATTGCGAGCGCTTGCCCGTAACTGCGTTGCCGGCGATGCCGTTGGCGTTTTGGATGGTTTCGGTACTGATGGTGTTGGCTTCCCACATGCCCACCCAGTCGATCTGGCGGAGGTTTTCGTTTTCCCGCAGTTGCTGCGCCCAGATTTCGGCCTGCGCAGGGTCTTCGATCGCGCTGGGGAGGCGACGGTTGTAGTCGGGTTCCGGGCTGTAAGCATTGAACCAGTCGAGTCGGGTGAAGCTGTTTTTACCGGCCTGGCCGTAGGCTGCCAGCATGACATTGGTGCTGCGCGAAGGTTTCAGGTCGTAGCGGAGCAGGGCGATGGGTTGGTGGCTGCTGCTGACGTAGGCATTGCGTTTTTCGCCGTTCCAATAGCCCCAGTTGGGGTTGTAGCGGGTAGTGCCGGCCAGGTCGAACATTTCCTGAAAGGTATCCCCTACCCTGCCGCGGCTGTTGGGCGAACCCAGGACGGTCAAATTCAGCGCGTGTTTTTCGCTGAACTGTTTGTCGACAGACAGGAAATAGGCGTAGCCGTCGAAAAAAGTGCCGTCGTGCCAGCCTTCCTGGGCCCAGCGGCGGCTGCCCGACACCGACACGGCCCAGCCGCCCGGCATCAGGCCAGTGCTGGCGGTGAGCATGGCGCGGTTGGTGTAGGTGCGGTTGCTGATGGCGTAGGAAGCCCGGATTTGCTTGCGCTGGGCGCTGGCGCGGGTGTCGATGTTGGAGGCGCCGCCAATTTCAGAAAAGGCGAAGTCGGCGGGGTCCATACCGATCACGCTCTGGCGGTTGCGCAGCACGTCGTTGAGGCCGCCGAACTCGCCGAAGAAGGCGATGCCGGTTTCGGGGTCGTTGATGTTGATGCCGTTGAGAAACACAGGGAAGAACTCGGAGTCGTAGCCGCGTTCGCGGAAGCGGAACACGCTCCAGCCGAAGCTGCTGGCATTTTGAAACACGTCGCGGGAGGCGTGCAACAGGTTGGCAATTTCACCCAGTCCTTCGCTCTCCGACTCCGCCTCGTCGAGGGTGATGGTCGGGATGTCGGAAACGGTGTTGCCTACAGCGGCCGGATCGCGGGGCAGGGAAAACTTCAGGCGGAGTTCCTGGCCGGCCTGCAGGCTGGCTTTTTGTTCCAGGGGGACAAAGCCCGCGCGGTTGATCACCACGGTGTACTCGCCCGGCGGCAGGTCGAAGAGCGCGAAGTTGCCCTGGTTGTCGGTAGCGGCAAATCGGCCGGTTTGGGCCAGCACCACCGAGGCGTCTACCACCGGCGCATTGTTTTCAGCGTCGGTTACGGCGCCACGCAACGTAGCGGTTTGAGCGCCAGCCCCGGTCGACACCAGGAAGAGCAGGCCGCAGAAGAAAAGTCTTTGGATCATCCAGTAAAATGGTATTTGGAAATAGCGTGAAAATTCGCGCAAAGGTAGTAAAGCCCCATCGAGGAGGAAGGCGCAAGCGGTGTAAAATAATTGCAAAGGCTGTAATGTTCCTGGCCAAATGCCTTTTCTTTGCTCTCCACAATTGAAAAATACATGAAAACGAAGCTGTTTCTCTGGATTTGCCTGCTCGCCACAGGCAATCTTTTTGCTCAAAAAGACAATTACGCCGTTGCCGCCATCGGCTTTTACAACCTCGAAAATTTGTTTGACACGCTGGACAGTCCGACCACCAACGACGCCGATTTCCTGCCCACCGGCCGGCTGCTCTGGAACTCGGAAAAATACTGGTCGAAACAAGCCAACATGGCCAAAGTAATCAGCCTGCTGGCTACCGACAAAACTCCGGACGGCGTGGCTCTGCTGGGCGTGGCTGAGGTAGAAAACCGCGCCGTTCTGGAAGACCTGGTAGCCCAACCCGCCCTGAAAAGCCGCCAGTACCAGGTGGTGCATTTCGACTCGCCCGACGAGCGCGGCATCGACGTGGGCCTGCTGTATCAGCCGAAGTATTTTCAGCCCACCCACTCCGAAGCCCTGCCTGTTTTGATTGAGGAAAAAGACACCAGCGGTCGCGATTTTACCCGCGATGTACTCTACGTAGCCGGCATGTTCTACGGCGAACCGCTGCACGTGCTGGTCAACCACTGGCCTTCCCGCAGCGGCGGCGAAAGCGGCTCGGCCTGGAAACGCGAGGCGGCCGCCCAGGTGTGCCGCAACTTGGTCGACAGCCTGCTCGCCGCCGATCCAGCAGCCAAGATTGTAATCATGGGCGACCTCAACGACGACCCTACCAACAAAAGCGTGGCGAAGGTGCTGCGCGCGGCGCCCAGCGCGGCAAAACTCAAATCCGGCGAACTGTACAACCCCATGTACGACCTGTTTAAAAACGGCGACGGCACGCTCGCTTACCGCGATGCCTGGAACCTGTTCGACCAATTGATCGTGTCCAAAGGTCTGGTGTGGAAAAAAGCGGGCGGCTGGCAGTTTTTCAAACCCGTGGTGTACCGCCAGCCCTGGATGTTTCAGGAAGACGGCGCCTTTCGCGGCTATCCGATGCGCACCTTCGTAGGCGATATTTTCCTGAATGGCTACAGCGACCACCTGCCGGTGTACATGCTGCTCCTTCGGAAAATGTAAGTTAGGTTAGAGGGTTTCTGGTTAGAAAGTTAGAGGGTTGTACATCATTTCGGATGATGTACAACCCTCTAACTTTCTAACCAAAAACCTTCCAACCTTTTAAGTTTCCAGCGTAGCCTCGACCAGTTCCGGGCTAGTTTTAAACATTTTCAGCACCTTGACCCGGTAGCCGTCCACCAAAATTTCACCGCCTTCCTCGGGGATGCCGTCGAGGGTTTTGAGCAGCAGGCCGGCGAGCGTTTCATAGTCGTCGCTGAGGGTGAAATGCACAGGCAGGCTCTCGTTGATGCGCTCCAGGTTGGTCTGGGCCAGGATGCGCCAGCTGCGTTCGCCCGATTTGACCACGGGCGGTTGTTCCTGGTCGTGCTCGTCCTGAATTTCACCGACCAGTTCTTCGATGATGTCTTCCATGGTTACCAAGCCCACAGTGCCGCCAAACTCGTTGGTTACCACGGCCAGCTGAATCCGGTCGCGCTGAAATTGCCGGAGCAGCTGCACGATTTTTTTGTTCATGTGCACGAACAACACCGGGCGCATGAGCTCGCGCAGGGTTTGCGGTTCTTTTTTCATGGCCGACAACAGCAAGTCTTTGCTGTGTACGAAGCCCACGATTTGGTCCAGCGAATCTTCATAAACGGGGTAGCGCGAAAAATTTTCACTCAGGGCAAAGGTGACGGCTTCGCTCAAGGGTGTGTCAACTTCGATGCCAATGATCTGGGTGCGGGGGGTGTAAATCTGGCGCACGAGGCGTTCGTCAAAATCGAACACATTCTGGATCAGCTCCCGTTCCGAAGCCTGGATGGCGCCGCCCTCGGCGCTCTCGGTGATAATCATTTTCAACTCTTCTTCAGAGTGAATTTCGGCATGCGGTACCGGCTCGATGCCCAGTAGTTTGAGCAGAAAATTGGCCAGACCGTTGAGCAGCCAGATGAAGGGCCGGAAAACAAAGTAAAAAACTTTGAGCGGCCAGGCCACCCACAGTGTGGTGTTCGTTGGGAAACGAATGGCCAGCGACTTGGGGGCCAACTCGCCAAAAACGATGTGCAGCACGGTGATGGTGGCGAAAGCGATCGGCAAGGAAATGCGGTGCGCCAACTCCGGGTCGGGGTGCATACCCATCCAGGCCATAAGTTTTAACACTATAGCGCCGACAACCGGCTCGCCGATCCAGCCCAAACCCAGGCTAGCCAGCGTGATGCCCAGCTGCGTGGCGGCCAGGTAACTGTCGAGGTGGGTAACGACGTTTTCCGCCACCCGGGCCATGACGCTTTCCTGAGTCCGAACCTGTATCTGGGACAGGCGCACTTTGACGATGGCAAATTCCGCAGCGACAAAAAAGCCGTTGAGGAGCACCAGTAATAAGGTAATGAGTATATCGACGATCATAGATAATTTTTACCACTAAACACACTTAAAAGCACTAAAAACCCAGTGCTAGGACAGGGCGGCCAGCGATTCTTCCAAACTTTTGATCCGGGTTTGCGCATCGGCCTGCTTGCGGCGTTCATTGTCCACTACAGCGGCCGGCGCGCCCTGCACGAAACGCTCGTTGGAAAGTTTGGCTTCGATGGCGCGCAAAAAGCCGCGCTGGTACTCCAGTTCCTGCTCGAGTTTGGCCCGTTCGGCAGCCACGTCGATTTGCTGGGTCAGCAGGACGTAGTATTTGTCGGCGCCTGAAATGAATGATTTGGCATTGGCGGGCAGTTCGCCGGCGCTCCATTCCAGGCTGGAAAGCACCGCCAGTTTTTGCACCATTTCTTTTAAACCAGGTTCGGCGAACAAGGCTTCGGCACTGGCCGATTTTTGCGCCAGCAAGTCCAGTTCTTCGCGGGGTTTGAGCTGGTTTTGGTTGCGCAGGTCGCGCACCTTGGCAATAATGTCTTTGGCCGCCTCTACCCGCGCGATGAGGCCGGCGTCGGCTGTACCGGCTTGCGGGTAGCGCTGCATCATACAGTCGTCGCCCGGGGCGCGCTCGCGCAGCTGATGCCAGATTTCCTCCGTGATAAAGGGCATAAACGGGTGCAGCGCGACCATGAGTTCGGAGAACAGATCGAGCGTCGCTTCGCGGGTCGCCCGGTCGATGGGTTTTTCAAAGCCGGGTTTGATCATTTCGAGGTACCAGGAGCAGAAGTCGTCCCAGATGAAAGAATACAGGCTGAGCAAGGCTTCGCTAAGGCGGAACGCCTTGAAATTGGCGTCCATGTCGGCCAGTACGGCCTGGAATTTTTCCCGCATCCAGCGCACAGCCAGGGCATTTTTCCGGGCTGCGGCCTCCGATTCGGCCTGGTCGGCGGTTTGCCAGCCTTTGATCAGGCGCAGGGCGTTCCAGAGCTTGTTGCAGAAGTTGCGGCCGTTTTCGCAGAGTTTTTCATCAAATAAAATATCG
>CAZVZH010000101.1:0-10789 GCA_964630705.1 uncultured Saprospiraceae bacterium
CGCCTTTTCCGCTATGGGCCTGGCCTTGCACTGGCTCCTGTCGCCGAATGTAAAACTTTCAGGTCCGCCCGAAGCCCATTTCGATGTGGCGCCGCTGTACGGCCTGGAAGGGCAAAATGTCTGGAGCCGGTTCTGGTCGCAAGGCAACAACAGCCTGCACCTCGCCCGCGCGCCGCTCGACCACCGCAACCGCTACCAACTCAGCCTGGTGGCGCAGGCCGATTTCATCGTGATCGAAGACAACATCGGGCTGGGCGATACTGCCACCATTGGGTTCAGCATCGCCGGCGCGCAAGCCCTGACCAGCGACGGCGCTTACCTGCCGCTGGGCGGCGCAAGCGGAAAGCTGACCCTGATCGGCGGCTCCGTTTCAACCGGCGAACCGTCCGGCGCGGCGCTTCCCGACTTGCTGGTGTTTCCCAACCCGTCGACCGGGCTGTTTACCGCCGTGCTGACGGCCGCGCAGCCCGAGCCAGCGCAGTTTACGGTGTTCGACGCGCAGGGGCGGCCGGTTTGGCAAACAGAGGGCAGCAGCGGCCGAATGCTGACGGTGGATTTGTCGGCGCTGCCGCCCGGAGCGTATTATTTGCGGGCGGTGACGGCTGGGCGGCAGGCAACAGGAAGACTGGTGAAGCTGTGAAGGGTATTCTTGACCTATTGTCGGCCGACAATACAAAATACAAATCAATAACAAACTTAAAAAATGGAAACTCAATATCTGCACAATGCCATCCTGTATTCCTCACAGGATTTGCACAGACTAAAACAAATTGTAAATAAAGAAAACGTAAACAAACCGGACGATACAGGCTGGACGCCGCTTCACTATGCAATAGAATTCTGTACGGTTACCGACAAGGCAAATGCGGATTACTTCAAATCAACGGGGGCAATCATAGATAGCGGTCTGGAGATACCACAACTTTTATTGTCTGTTGGCGCAAACGCAAATGCCCAGGATTTCAAAAAAGGCTGGGCGCCACTCCATTATGCCGCGCACCATGCCAAGCTGGAGTTTGTAAAACTACTTATCAAAAAAGGCAAGTCCAATGTAAACGCCAAATCGAAAAATGGAGTTACTCCGCTTCATGTAGCCGTAATGCAGGTTGACAAACCCAATTGTTTGGAAGTGGTAAAAGTACTGCTGGCCAATGGCGCGGATATTAATTCAAAAGAGGTGGCTGGATACACGCCATTTCACACCGCTATAAATGAAAGCAGTATTGAAATGGTACAATACCTGGCAAAAGCAAGAAGGCTGGATATTAATGCTAGACAAAATAATGGCGCCACTGCCTTGCATCTGGCTGTTGTAAAAGGAAGTTATGAACTTGTTGAATTGTTGATAAAAAGCGGGGCCGACGTTTCGGTAAAAGATGAAAAAAACTGCACCCCCCTTTTTCTTTCAGAGCATTTGAGGTTGCATCACATAACGAGGTTATTGAAAAACTATCGCGCTATTCAAAAGAAGTGGTGGCAGTTCTGGTAACAATCCGGAAGAACGCCTGGCGCTGAGCATAACTTTCACGCTGCTTCAATTTCTATTCACGCTGGTTCTATGATTTGTATCCTGCAAATCCAGTCCAAGGCATGCCTGTAAGAAAAATCTGGGGCTGCCCCGCTTGAACGCCTAGATTGAATTTTATCATGAAAAAACACCAACACGATCTCAATATCAGCCTTCAGCTGGACTCCCATGCCTGGAAAGGAAATCTTGAATTTCCGGAAAACACCCTCCACGCCACCGGCCGCCTGCACATCAGCCGCGACGCTACCGGCGACATCCAAATCAATGCCCAGCTAACCCTAGCCGACAGCCCGCTCGCCCAACAGGTGTTCCGCCGCCTCGACTGGCTCGACGGCCCTTTGTAGCCTTCCAAAATACCTAAAAACTATCTCCAAACTATTAAAAAAAAGTATCGCCATGCGAAACGACACCATTTTTCAACAGGTCACACCCCGCCTCACCGGATTGCCATTTTTCCTTTTTTTGATACCACTGCTCGCCAGTTCCCGGCCGCTCCAGGCGCAGGCGGCTGCCACCCTCGAGCCGCTCCGGCTATCCGTAGCCATTCATTTCACCGAAGATTTCAAAAATTTTCAGATTACGGAAGACGGCGTCCGCACCAGTTTGGGCTACGAACTGCAATCGCGCGGCCTCAGTTTGGTAAAGGCCGTGTTCGGAGCAGACAAGGTTTGGGAAATCAAAAAAACGGACGCGATGAATTCCGCCGCCATTCTGCTCGTCCCCAAAGTGCGGGCGCAATCGCGGCCCTCGCCGGATGGAAAGAAGAAAACGGATACCGAAATTAGCATCGAATGGCAGTTTTACGGCGGCGCACCGGACGCCCCGCTGGCCAGCATCACCACTACGGGAACTGCCACCGGCAAATCCAAAGACCGAGCCGGCCGGCATAAAACCGCCGCCGACCAGCTGTTCCTCAACAGCCGCGCGGCCCTGGCAACCTTAAAAGACGCCCCGGCCTGGGCTGCCCGCCAGAAAATATTCGACGCGATCAAAGCCGACGACCGGGCGGCGCTCGCCACTTTGCTCGCCGCGGGCAACAGCGCCGATTTCACCAGCCGACAGGGCGACACCCCGCTGCTGATCGCCTGTTATCTGGGCAAACCCGCCGCAGCAACATTCCTGTTGGAACAAGGGGCCGATCCGAACGCAGCAAACAAAAAGGGCGTCACGCCGTTGATGCTGGCCACTTCCAACAACAATAAAGCGTTGGTGACGGCCTTGCTGGATGCCGGCGCCAACGCTGCCGCCCAATTGCCCGACGGAACGTCGTGCCAAAGTATCGCCCAGTTGAAGGGGCTTTCCGAAATTTCAACCCTGATCACCGAACGGACCGGCATCCGGCCACCTGCAGTGGAAACCCTCCCTGAAATTGAAGTGATGCAAAAAATCGCCCCCTTTCTGGCGCTGTTTCCTCCGGAAAGTTGGCTGCCAGCCTCCAAAACCCGGACCGAAATGGTTATGAGCAACCGGCAGATGGAAGCGGACAACCCACGTCCGGCGCCCGCTCCGCGCCCGGCACCGCCTCCGCGACGGTACGGCTCCCGCACGCCGTATCCGACGTATACGCCGGTTTCGCCATCCATTTCTTCCGGCGTCAGCCTGATGGAAAGCCGGGAAAGCAAAACCTCGGCTGGAGAAAAATACAGTGGGTACTGGGAAAAAGGGGCGCTCGTGTCTGTGGAATATTACCGGTGGGCGGCATCGGTATTTATCTGATGGATGAATTGTCGTTCGACCCCAAAACTTCCAAAGCATCCATCTGGCTCAGCGGAGACAAAACCCAGCTCGACCGTGTGAGCGCCTTTGATTTCAAAACAGTGACCATTTACCGGGCCGGACAGGCCGAACCGGAAGTGTACCGCAAAGGGTCGGAATTCATGATGTGGAGCAAGAGTTCGGCAGATAAATTCCATCCGGTCATTTACCTGTGGTGAGGCCTTTGTTAATGATCGGACCGAGGCGGACGGCCTTTCCCTCACCGGACAAATTGGGCAAAGGCATCCTTCCGGATAAAAATTTCGTCACCAAAAGAATCAAATGGTTGGAGCAGGCGCAAAATAAGTGCCGGACGTTTTTACTTTTTCCCTATTTTTCCGAATGCCATACCCCGTTCTGTCAAGTTTTCAGCATGCGGCTGCGCCACGTTTACGAAACTTTTTAAGTTTCGTAAACGTGGTTGGCTTGCAGCATTTCTCCGGGCTTTTTCACCCTCTTTTTCAAATGCCATTAAAAAACAGACGCCATGCCAAATCGTAAAATATCACGCGCTGCACTGCTGCTCTTCCTGTTGCTGAATGCTTCGACCAGGCTCCGTGCCCAGGCGCCCGCCAACGACCAGTGCTCAACGGCTTCGGCGATTGCCATTTCCGGCGGCGGTTTCGACTATGGCACCTTCACTTCGGCGCCATCCAGCCTGGACAACGCCACTGCGGAAACCGGCGAGTATTTTTATTTCGCGCCGGGCCATGTGAAGTCCGTCTGGTACGAATTTACCCTGCCGGCCCGCCGCAGCCTCAAAGTAGAAATGGCTGGCACAAACCTGACCGATGCCGCGGTCACGCTGTACCGTCCGGCCGCTTGTTTGCCCGGCGCCGCAGCGCTGTCGGGTGCCGTAAAGGGCGACGCCGGCGCCGATATCACCAACGATTGCTCCGAATACGGCACCTACCGGGTGCAGGTGACGGCGCTGGCCGGGCTGAATGCATCGGTGTACATCAGCATCACCCTTTCGTGCCCGGCCGACCCGGTCGAGTCGCTGTACGATTGCCCGTCCGGGGCTTTTCTGTTCAACGCCGGCAATCCGCTCCCGCAAAACAGCAATACCAGCAGCAGCGGTCATAAAATCAGTTGCCAAAGCCTCGACGATAGCACGGAATACGCCTGTCTGCCACTGCCCGATAAAAACCAGTACCTGCAAAGTACCTGGTATGTGTTCCGCACGGGCGTCAGGGCCGATCTGTTGTCGTTTTACTGCACGGCGGCGCCGTCGAGCCAGCGGGTCGGGTTCCGGCTTTTTGAAGGCGACGTGCGCCCCGGGGGGCCGGTCGGATTGCCGCAGCTGGCCTGCGGCATGGCCAGTGAAGACGGTGGCCTGCGCTACATCGAATTTCCCTGCCAGCTAAAGTCCAACACGACCTACAGCCTGACGCTGTTGTTTCACCGCGATTTCAACAACAACAGCAATAATTTCACGCTATATGCCCGTCAGCGCGGCGAAACGCCCACCGGTTGGCCCCGGCCCGTACAGCCGCCCGTAGCGGCGGCCAACCTGCTGGGCGCCCTGCCCAACGGCGGCCCTACGGAGTGGATCGACCGCTTTGATTGCAGTGCGTTTATCAACCAAAACCCCTGCCCGCCCGCCAACCCCGATTCGGGCAAAGTGACCATCGGTACCGGCGCCAGCGCCCGCACCTTCAATATGGCCACCTGGGCTACGTTCAGCCTGAGCGCCGACGCCAATGTCGATTTCCGGTTTTGGGATTACCATTATTCGACGGCGCTTCATACCCGTATTTTTAAAAAAACGCTCACCGGCGCCTGCCCCTCGCCCGACCCTGCGACCGACCTGGTCTACGAATTCGCCGGTGTGACCGGCTCGGTAATATGCCTGCCCGCAGGCGATTACGCCGTTCAGGTGTTGTCGAGCTCCGTGTACCCACAAACCACTACTTTCGGCTACTGGAACACCTGGAGCTATGGCAACCTCGGCACCGATTTTAACCTGCGGTTTACAGTCGAATACCTGCCAGCCAACGGCAAATTCCGGCTCGATGCGCCGGGCCGTTTCGACCCGATCAACCTGCTTCAAGCCCTGCAAAACGGGTTGATTTACCCGGCCGAACCAGATGTTTTTATTTGTGAAAACACGGTGCTACCCACCAACCTGGCCTGCGCTGGGGCGACCAAAGCCCTCTACCGCGAAGTGCGCGTGGAGCAAGCCGGTCTGCTGTCGCTGATCAATTTGCGCACCGACGCTTCCCCCAACCGCCCGGTGCGCTACCAGTTTTTCAACACCGACGCCAATGCCTTGGCCACCGCGCAAAACGCGCATAACCCCGGCCAAACTATAGCCGGCATGAGCGACTACCTGGGCTTGTGCATCGACGACAACGATCTCACTTCCAACCCTCCCGGACTAGACACCTTCTGCACCTGCGTGACCGCGCCGGGCATGTATACCCTCGCCAGCCTGGGCGACTCCACAAATGTCGGCAAGGGCGACGAGCCGAAATTCAGGCTCCAGGTCCATCAAACCTTGCACGACAGCCGGCCTGCTGCCGAAACGGTAAGCCTGGGCCCGCTGCCCGGCGCCTATTCCAGCCAACCCGACGTATTTTCCTGCACCGACAACCTGGGGGCCATGCCGCCTTGCGGCGACCGTAAAAAACTGATCTTCCGGCAGTTTTATCTGCCCGAACCTGCGGTGGTGACGATTTCCGAAACGGGCAATACCACCAGTGTGCTCAGCCTGTTTGCCGGCCAGGCTACCGACCCCGCAGCCGTGCTGACGCCAGTAGGGACGGGCTGTTTTACCACCAACCGGTTTTACGACGATTGCACGCCCCTGCCGGCCGGCTGGTACACCGTAGTGTCGTATGGCCGGGGGCCAAACTACACCGACAAACGGGTGTGGAACAACCTGGGCGAGCGCATGGATGTGGGCAAAGCCAGCCGCATTTCCATCGCCCTCGATTCGGCTATCGTGCCGAAATTCAACCGCCCGGCCAAAGCCTATGCCGGCGGTACAACCGATTGGACGCCGGCGCAGGTCAACAGCCCCAATGCCGTTACAGGCAGGCTGTACACCCTGGGTACCGAACGTTTTTGCGACCCCGATACGCCGTTTATCCCTACGGGCATCCTGCCCTGCGCGCCGAATTACAACCGGGTGGCGTTTTACACCTTTACGATCACGCGGCCGTCGTTTGTGCAAATCCGCAGCGTCGATCTGGGCTTTTACGTGGAGGTGTTCCCGTTTAATGTTTCGGCAAATCCAGCCGGTTTGCTCACCGTGCCGCCGGTGTACCAGTGCCTGAGTATCGCCCGCGACTACCGCCAATTGTGCGACTTGCCGCCGGGCGCCTACACCATCGCTATTTTTGCCAACGACAGCCACAAAGGCGCTTCCCTGACACCGCAATTGTACGTGGAAGCTGTGGAAAAATCGCGCTTCGACGACGCCAGCCAGGCCTACAACCACGACTTGATTCCACCGAACGATGTGTGGCAAAACGGCCGGGTCGGCGACCTGCATCCCACTTTGCCCACCGAACACCCCAGCCGCGACGTTTTTTACTGCTCCACCGGCGCGCGCAGCACCGACCCGGTCGATACCCGCTGCAACACCCAGCTCAACCCGCTGATTTACGCGGGCAGTATACCGCAACCGCTGTTCCTGCCCGGCTCGCCGCCCAGCCCGGTTGCCCAGCCCTGGCGCAACCTCTGGTACACCTTCGTGCTGGAAGGTTCGGGCACAGCTTCGATCCGGGTCAACCTCCTGACCCCGGGCACGGCGCGGCCGCTGATGGCGGTGTACGAAAGTCCGCTCGATGCCAATCAAGCCTGGAGCGACCTAAAGGCCCTGGGCGACGCTGCGCTTGCTACCGGTCTGGTTCGGCTGGATGAAAATGTGAATGCCGTTTGCGACGCAGATGGGCAGTTCGGTGGCGCCGATTTGTTGTTCGACAAAAGCGGCTGCGTAAAAAACCGGGTCCGGTATTTTGTAGTGGTCAGCTTTGACGCTGACGAACCGAATTTTCCCAACCAGGTAATTTCTGTTTCCATAAAATACGACGGCGCAACTACTTTGCCGGCGCTGTACGATGAAACGGTCACTGCAAATGCAATAAATGGCTTGGGCCAAATGCAGCCGCCCTACGATACCGTGCCGCTGACGCCAGGAGCGACGTTTACCGGTCCGGATTTTTCGCTGTTGTGCTACACGGAAAACCCGACCGACCCTGCGGTGTATTGCGGCAGCAACGATGCCAAATCGGCCTGGTTCCGATTTGAGGTGGCAACAACTGGCAAGTTTTACGCGGCGCTCGCAGAAATAGGCGTTGCCAACGGTTGGTTTGCCAATACCACCGCCATGACGGTATGGCAGGAAACGGCGCCCGGCGGATCGCTCGTGCAGTTGCCCTTGGCTTACGAGTACGTTTCGGGCGAACACGAGTGGGTCAGTGGTTGCATCGGGCCGGGGGTGTATTATCTGTTGGTACGCTCCTGCCTGTCGATCGACTCTTTGCAATTGTACCGGCCGGTAATTCGATTGACCGATTCGCCGGGCGACTTTTGCACCAACGCCGTGCCGCTGGATGTCCCTGGTTTTGCGCCGGTTTCGATCGCCGCTTCCGTGGATTGTCATACCATCGGCACCGATTTTGGCGAAACGACGACCACCGGAATGGGCTGCTTGTTCGGACCGGCCGGTAAAAAAACCACCTGGTTCCGGGTGCGCGTGACGGCAGGGCCGAAGGTGAACCTAAATTTCAGCCTTGCCGAAAACCTGGCGCCCGGTTCGGTCAACCTCAACGCCCTGGCCTACCGGGTGTTCGCAGGTTCCTGCGGCGCACTGACGCCGGTGTTTTGCAGCGCTGTTGGCAGCAACAGTATTACCCAGAACTGCCTGGGCTCCGGCGATTACTACGTGCAGGTGGCCATGCCGGAAAAAGTGGTCAACACCCGGGTTACTGGCACGATCAGCCTGACCGTAACGGCGCAGCCCAATTCCGACCAGGTGTGTGCGCCCACTAACCCGAATGCGCCGCAGGCGAATTTTTCACCGGTTGCCGATTGCCACCAAGTTGCTTTTGTCAATTCCTCCACCGCAGGCTCAGACATTGTGTACCTCTGGCAATTTGCCGACGGCTCGACCAGCGCGCTGGCGGAACCGGTGTGGTTGCCGCCCGGCCAGGGGAGCTATCCGGTGACGCTGACGGTGACCAATATTTCCAACGGCCTGACGGCCATGGCTACCGCGAACGTATCGGTAAGCGCGCCATTTGCCGACTACCTGCCCTTGCGCGACACCGTGGTGTGCAATGCGCCGGTAAATCTGGTGCTGAACGCCGGGCTGCCAGGAGCGAGCTATTTGTGGAACGACCAATCGACCGAACCGACCCTGACGGTACAAGCGCCGGGGGCCTATTCCGTGCGGATTACAAAAGACGGTTGCGATTTGTCGGACACGGTGCTGGTAACCGCTGTGGACGCCCGGCGCACGATCAACCCCACACTTTGCCCGGGCGATTCTCTTGTGGTCGGCAACCAGGTTTTTAATCAGACTACGCCTGCCGGAGTTGTCGAACTGGCCGGAGCGCATCCGCTGGGTTGCGACAGCATGCTGACCGTATCGCTTCAGTTTTATCCTGAAGTCGTTCAAAACCTGGATACCGTTCTTTGTGAAAACCTGAGTTTTGCGCTGGGCGGCGCCACTTTTTCTGCCGTCAACCCAAGCGGCGCTGTTTGGTTGCCCGGCCAGGCGCCGCACGGCTGCGCGCTGCGGGTGAACGTGGCCGCGACGTTCACCCAGCCGGTTGGCTACTCGGTGGAAAAAACGCTTTGTGCGGGCCAGAGCTGGACCTTCGGCGGGCAGGTTTTTTCAGAATTGCAGCCTTCCGGCACCGTGCTTATCGCCTCTGCCGCACCCGGCGGCTGCGATACGGCCGTATCGGTGCAAACCTATTTTTACCAGCCCGACACGGCGGTGCTGGCCGTTCAGCGCTGCGAGAATGAAATTTTTGAATTTGGCGGTATGCAGTTTACCGCGCAACAGCCGCAGGGCCTGGTGGTGCTTTCCGGCGCGGCGAGCCTGGGCTGCGACAGCGCGGTGTGGGTGCAGGTGGCGTTTTTGCCGCAAATCGAAGTGGCCTACGAGCCGGTACTTTGTCCGGGCGAATCGGTGCAGGTGGGATTGGAAATTTTTGATGAAAACCGGCTTTCCGGGCAGGTAGTTTTGACGACGGCGCAGGGTTGCGATAGCGTGGTGGCGGTCAACCTCACCGTGCTGGCCCCGGCTACCGGCGCCGTCACCGGCACGTATTGCCATGGCGATAGCGTCGAGTTGTTCGGCAAAATTTTTACAGCCGCGCATCCCGCAGAAACCCTGGTACGCCCGGGGCTTGCCCCTAACGGCTGCGACAGCATCTGGACGGTCGACTTGTTATTCAAAAAATTTGAAAGCAGCTCGACGGCTTTGTCGGCTTGCCAGGGCTCGAGCCTGCCGCTGCCAGCGCCGGCGGGAGCGGCAACCTACATTTGGCAAGATGGTTCGACGCAGGCTTCGTTTTCAGCTTCAGCAACAGGCGTGTACTGGGTAGAAAGTCGGGATGCCGATGACTGCGTGGTACGCCGCGATACTTTCATCGTAGAATTTGGCGCGCTGCCAGCGCCGCAAGCGGCTGCTGTTTCGATTTGCTCGGGTGCGGTTGCAACACTTTTGGCCAGCGGTTCATCGGGCAACTACAACTGGTACGGTGCAACTTCCGGCGGCGTACCGCTGGGTAGCGGCGCGCAGTTTACCACCGGTGCCCTGACGAGCGATACAATTTTTTGGGTGGAGGCTTTTCAGCCGGGCGTTGCGGGTTGCGTAAGTTCCCGGCAAGCGGTGGCGGTGACCGTACATCCTGTTTTTAAACAGAACCTCCAGGCGAGCATTTGCGCTTCAGAGAGCTACCTGTTCGGGGGGCAATGGTTGCAAAGCCCCGGCGTTTACACCGACACCTTGCACACTGTTTTCGGGTGCGACAGCGTACTGGTACTGACGCTCGAGGTACGCGATACTTTTTTTCAAAAAACAGCCGCAACGATTTGCCATAACGGCGCCTACCTACTGCCCAACGGGCAAACGGCCGACCAAACCGGCGTATACCTGATCACCTTACCCGCAACAAACGGCTGCGACAGCACCTGGGAAATTGCGCTCAACCGCTTGCCCCTGACCATCTTGGTAGATTCGGCTTCGGTATGCCCGGGCAATTTCTACACCTTGCCCTGGGGGCAAACGGTCGGCCAGCCGGGCCTGTACCGGCAGATTTGGAAATATGCCTCTGGCTGCGACAGCCTGGACTGGAGCGTGTACCTCCAAGCGGCGCCTCCGGTGCAAACAAGCATCGCGGTACTCAGCAATTTTGGCGGTTTTGCCCTGAGTTGCGCCGGAGCGGCTGACGGCTCGGTCGCTGTTGTCGCCTCGGGAGGCATGGCGCCTTACACCGTGATTTGGAATACCGGGAGTAACGATCCTGATCTGTCGAATTTACC
>CAZVZH010000101.1:10889-14519 GCA_964630705.1 uncultured Saprospiraceae bacterium
CCGCCGGTTTTGGAAATCCATTTGGGCGATAGCCTGCGGCTGGAACCACAACTCAATTTCACGCCTGATTCGCTGCAGTGGCTCCCCCCGGTTGCCGGGCTGAGTTGTACCGCCTGTTTGAGCCCCTGGGCAAAACCCGGCGAAACGGCGGAATACCGCCTGCGTGCCTGGAGCGCCGAAGGGTGCCTGGTAGAAGCCGCCGTCCGGGTGCGGGTCGACCGCAAGTTGCGGGCGTACGTACCCACGGCATTCAGCCCCGATGGTGATGGGCGAAACGACTTTTTCGAGGTATTCACCGGGCCGGAAGTAGCCCTGGTGAAACGCCTGGAAGTGTTCGACCGCTGGGGCACGCAGGTGTTCGAAGCGCAGAACTTCCAGGCCAACACTGCTGCCGGCCAATGGGATGGCCGTTTGCGGGGCAGCGCGCTGAACCCGGGGGTTTTTACCTGGCTATGCGTGTTGGAACTGGCTGATGGCGCGGAGCAAGTGCTTTCGGGCGATGTGACGCTGGTGCGCTAGAGCCCTGGCAAGATCACTCCCGCAGCACCCGCCAAAACCTCCGTTGTCCGTTTGTGGAAACACCTAAAAAGTAAACTCCACGTTCAAACCGGCTTAAATCCAGCAGCCCGGTTTCGGCAGAAAGCCGGCCCAGCAGCTGGCCGGTTGCGGAATAAATATCGGCTTCCAACGGCAGCCCTTCCCAGCCGGGCAGCTGCACCTGGCCGGTGGTCGGGTTGGGGTAAAGTGCCCCGGCAGCGGCTACCGGCAACACCTGCACAATAGGCGAAAATTCGATATCCCCGCTCCAATCCAGCTGTTGCAGGCGGTAATAATTCAGTGTCTGCGGCGCTTGGTGGTGAACAAACTGGTACTGGTGCGGATTCGGGGCATCGGCGCTCAGGCTTTCTACAAAACCGAGGCTGGCCCACTGCGTCCCGTCTGAGGAATGCTCCACGAAAAAACCGGCGTTGCCGTGTTCGGAACCCGTTGTCCAGTTCAGCCCGATGGAGGCTGCGCCGAGCCTGCGGGCGGTAAAATCGAGCCATTCGACTGGCAGCGGGTCGAAATAAGTAAACGTGTGGGCAAAAGTTTGGCCATAGTATTCCACTTCGAACGTCCAGGTACCGAAAGGTCCGTTGGAGGGCAGCGTCCAGGTCCAGTACCACCAGGAGGCGTTGAACGTAGCGGGCGAGGTGTGCGTCCAACTGGCCCAGATGGAATTATCGGGTTTTCGGATGCGGTAGGTGGAAACGTCGCCGCTCAGCTGGTCTTTGTAATAGGCGGCCATGAAAATGGTTTGGGTTGGGCTGAAATGGTCGTCGAAGTGGGGATTTTCATTCGTGCCGGGGCAGCCGTGTACCGGGGCGGCGTCGTGGGTAAAAACGGCGTTGACGGTGGGTTCGCGGTAGTCGGGTTGGGCTGCCCACCAGGAGATGGAATTCAAGCCGTTGCAGGCGCCGGCGTAGGGGTCGATCAGGTGGTTGGCGTTGTCGTACACTTCCAGGTGCAGGTGCGGGCCGGTAGAGCAGCCGGAGCTGGCTACAATGCCGAGGTATTCGCCTTTGGCGACGGTTTGCCCTACGGATTTGTTGGTCAGGGAGTTTTTTTTCAGGTGGCCGTACCAGGCAATAGAGCCGTCGGCGTGCTGCACGTACACGGCGTTCCAGGAGCCGGAACAGGAGCAGTGGTTGTCGTCCTGGCCATCAAATTTGCTGACGATCGTGCCTGTGGCGCCGGCGATCACTTGCACGGCATTGTTGTCGTAGAGGTACCAGGGGAAAGGCCAGGTGAAGATATCGGTGCCCTGGTGGCCGTTGTAGGTACGGGTATCGCAGTTGTAGTCGAGCAGGCCGCTGGAATTGTCGTGGTCGACGAAATTGGAGATGCCGTAGTAGTTGAAATAATTCAGGCCGGGAGCCGCCTGGAGCGGCCAGGAGAAACTGACAATTTGTTCCGGCTGGGCTGCCGGTAATGTACCGGCCCGTTCTAAATCCCGTACATTTTGCCGGATTTCCGCCCAGATGCGGGCATGATCGGCGCTGTCGAGGCAGCGATCGGTGGCGGGCATTTCAAAGGCGCCGCCGCCTTGTGGAGGCCGGGAAAGGGGTTGTTGTGCGGGCAAGCTGAGCGCGCAGGCCGTTGCTGCTACCCAAAAGAGTACTTGTTTTTTCATGGTCATCCGGTTTTTTCCAGCGCTGGCAGCGTGGCGATAGCGCCTTGCCGGAGCTGTTTTTTTGTCAAAATTAAAAAAGATAACGCGAATGGACCATTCTCTGCTCAGCGGCGTGCGCGCACATAGTCGAGCACCGGGTCGCGGCCCTCGCGAAAAGCGCTGAAGGGCAAAGGGATCGAAACGTCGAGGGGTAAGCTGTCGGGGTTGGTCGGAAGAAGGCGCACGATCCGCGAGCTGTGAAACAATTGGAGTTGGCTGTTGGGCAGAATCAGATCGCGCGGATCGCCGAAGTGGTTGGGGCGTTGGGCGGGCGGCTCGCCGAGCAAGGTAGCGTTGGTGTTGGCTTTGAAGGTGGCGGCGATTTCGAGGGCCGGGCCGGCGGTGTATCGGTTGACAGCCACGTAAATCCGGTTGGGCAGGTTGGCGAAGGGCATGGCTGCCAGGCGGCGGGCCAGGGCAACGCCGTCGTTGGGGTTGCCCATGTTGTTGAAGCGCAGGTCGAAGAAAAAACGGGCGCCGGGATAGCGGTCGAGCAGGGCGGCCACGGTGTCGGCCACCGGCTGGAAGGGCGGCAGCTGCAGGGCGCCCAGGCTATCGCCCAATGCCCTTTGCATTTCTTGGCTGAAACAGGCGTTGTACTGCAGGTAAACGATGCTGTCGGTTTCCAGCCAGTTGAGGCTAAACACCTGTTTTTCAGGGTTCCAGCGCAGGTCGGGGTTTTTCGGCACAAACTGCGCCGGTTGCAGGCCGGTTTTATCTTTTTTAAAATCAATCGGGTGGGTTTGGATAAAGAAGCGCTGCATTTTTTCGTCGACGATCAACAGAGAAAGCGTGTCGTTTTGCGACAGGCCAGCCCTGCGCAGGGCCTCCGGGAAACGCAGCCACTGGGCGGCATCGCGGCGGGCCGACTCGTCGTTTTCCCGGGCGAAAAAGCGGCTCATGCGCTCCAGGGCGGCCTCGGTTTTCACGCCGTTGATTTCCAGTATGCGTTTGCCTAGGGCCGGCGCGAATTTTTTCACTGTGGCGCTCACGTACAAACCGTCGGCGTACCAGCCCAGGCCGATGGGAATAACCGGGCTTTGCTGCAGCAGCGGCGTGAGATCGAGGCGGGTGTTGGCGTCGCGAAGTTTGGCGAGGACCGACTGGAGTTCCAGCGCAATTTGCAGGTCGGTTTTCCCCTCCAGGCGGCTGCCGAGTTGGGCGAGGTCGGTTTCAAAATTGGCTTGCGGGTAGTAGCGGAACAAGTCGGGGTGCCGTTTGGGCAGTTCCTGCTGTACAAACCGGATATCCGTTTGCCAGCGTTCAGCGGCGGTTTGCGAAAAAAGCGGGAGGCAAGCCAACAGGAAAATTGTGATCGGAACAACGCGAAATTTCATGGAATTCAAAAGAAAAAGGCGGTTGCGTGGTGATTGGATTGAGTACGGTACAGGATTGCCCGAGGCGGAGGCTGGGAGCGC
>CAZVZH010000102.1:0-14473 GCA_964630705.1 uncultured Saprospiraceae bacterium
GGCGGCGGCGGTGAACGTCGTCCCTGGCAAAATCGCGAAGGTGGCGGTGGCGGTGAACGTCGTCCCTGGCAAAATCGCGAAGGTGGCGGCGGCGGCGGTGAACGTCGTCCCTGGCAAAATCGCGAAGGTGGCGGCGGCGGCGGTGAACGTCGTCCCTGGCAAAATCGCGAAGGTGGCGGTGGCGGTGGCGAACGCCGTCCCTGGCAAGACCGCGAAGGCGGCGGCAGTGGTTATAAAAAACCATTCAACAAAGGTGGTGGCTTTGGTGGTAAAAAGCCGTTTGGCAAGAAGCCTTTCAAGCGGGAAGAATTTCATGTAGAGCGCAAGCCCAAACCAGAATTACCTTCTGGCGTAGAAATGCCGCTGAATAAATACTTAGCGCATTGCGGCTTGTCTTCCCGCCGAAAAGCCGTAGAATTTGTCGAGCAAGGTTTGGTTACGGTAAACGGAGAGGTCAAACTGGAACCCTACTACCGTGTTCAGGAAGGCGATGTAATTACCTGCGATGGGCAGCTCGTCCAAATTCAGGAACGCAAAATTTACCTGCTGCTGAACAAGCCTAAGGGAATTATCACAACCACGGAGGATGATCGTGGCAGGGCTACGGTATTAGATATTGTTGATCCGCATTACCCCGAACGCCTGTATCCGGTCGGCCGCCTCGACCGTGACACCACGGGCTTGCTCCTTATCACCAACGATGGCGATCTGGCGGCCAAGCTAACGCATCCCAGCCATCAGGTGCAAAAACAATATCGCATCGGGATAGACCGGCCATTGAGCAAAGCAGATTTTGACCGAATTGAAAAAGGGGTAGAGCTGGAGGATGGGATTTTAGAGGTCAACTGGGTGCGCTTTTCAGAAGAGCAACCCAACCACGATGTAATTGAATTGGAAATCGTCGAAGGCCGCAACCGCGTCGTCCGCCGCCTGTTCGAAGCGTTGGGCTACCGCGTGCGCAAACTGGACCGGTTTTATTTTGCCGGCCTGACCAAACGCGACCTGCAACGCGGTGCTTTCCGCGAGCTAACCCAACGCGAAATTATCATGCTCAAACATTTTACCGGACATCCGTCGACGGGCAAAAAATCCGAAACGCCAGAGGAAGAACTACCCTCCAACGACGATTTGGACCAATAAAAACAGAATATTCAAAAGCCGGTGGTCGTTCTCCCACCGGCTTTTCTATTTTAGCAATCCACTTTTTAAAACAAATACGACTATGAAAACGACAAGCGCTCTTTTCCAAACGTGGTTCGTGGCTCTCATACTGCTCACACTTGCCTTGCCCCAACTTCAAGCCCAAATGACCGAAGGCAGCACCCGATTCGGCCTTAAACTGGGTGTCAATGGTACCAACCTATACGATGATGCAAAAGCCGAAAACCGCGATGGGCGTATCGGGATCACCGGTGGCCTTTTTGCAAAAATTCCGCTTGGCCAAAGTAGTTTTTCCCTCCGGCCCGAAGTGTTGCTCGCCACGAAAGGCGCCCAATATCAACGGGATAGTTTTATTTCTTCTCTGAAATTTGCTTATATCGAAGTGCCACTTTCGCTGGAATTTAACCTGAGCATTCTCAACCTGCACGGCGGCCTCAGCGCCAGCTACCTGGCCAACTCCAAGGGCGAATTCAAAGACGAACAAGGAAATCCTATCCAGTTTAACAAAAGCGGTTTGGAAAGCCTGGATTTCGGCTGGCACCTCGGCGCCGGTATCGACCTCGGAAATATCGGCCTGCATTTCCGCCTGGCGCGCGGTTTGAAAGGCGTCGGTGGCGACCAGTCCATCGAAGATTTGGTTGGCTCGCTGAAAAATTCAGCCTGGACACTCAGTTTTGCATACGGATTTTAGTGTCTTGTTTGAACCTCGCCCAGAAATACGTGTTTTTTGACCATTTGATTTATGGCACGAATAAAAACGGACTACCTCGTCCTAGGCTCCGGAATTGCCGGCCTGACCTTCGCGATTAAAGCCGCACAGGCAAACCCCGATCGGAAAATTCTGGTGCTCACCAAAACAGTGGAGGGCGAAAGTAATACCCGGTATGCTCAAGGAGGCGTCGCTGCTGTTTGGGACCACGAAACGGATAATTTTACCAAACATGTAGAGGATACGCTCGACGCTGGCGACGGGCTCTGCAAAAAGGAAATAGTAGAAATTGTTGTACAGGAAGGGCCGGAGCGCGTTCAGGAAATCATCGATTGGGGTGCGCGGTTCGACAAGGAAAAAGGATCGGAAAGCTACGATCTTGCCAGGGAAGGCGGGCACTCCGAAAAGCGCATTTTACACTACAAAGACCTCACCGGCTGGGAAATGCAACGCACCCTCATGGAGGAGGCGCACCGCTATGCCAATATTGAAATCCGGGAACATTACTTCGCCCTTGATTTGATCACCCAACACCACCTCGGCCGAATGGTAATCCGGGTGACCCCCGGTATCGAGTGTTATGGCTGCTACGCGCTGAACAAAAAAAACGGCGAAATCGATACCATCCTCTCTCGCGTAACGATACTTTGTACAGGCGGCGGCGGCCAAGTGTATAAAGCAACGACCAATCCGATTATTGCCACCGGCGACGGCATTGCAATGGCTTACCGGGCAAAGGCGCGCGTGGATGCCATGGAGTTTGTGCAGTTTCACCCAACATCCCTCTTTAGCCCAGCTGGTGAAAATCCTTCTTTTTTAGTCTCTGAAGCGGTACGCGGCTTCGGCGGTATTTTAAAAACAGCTGAAGGGGAAGCGTTTATGCAGCTCTACGACGAACGACTCTCCCTTGCTCCGCGTGATATTGTGGCGCGCGCCATCGATGCAGAGATGAAAAAACGCGGTACCGATTGTATGTATCTCGACTGCCGGCACCTGAATAAAGAGGCGTTTGTGGCACATTTCCCCACTATATATGAAAAATGTCTGAGCCAAGGGATCGACCCTATGCAGGCCATGATCCCGGTAGTGCCGGCTTGCCATTACTTGTGTGGCGGGGTGGCTATCGATGCGCAAGGGCGGAGCAGTATTCACCGCCTTTACGCCGCCGGGGAGTGCTCAGCTTCCGGCCTGCACGGCGCCAACCGTTTGGCTTCCAACTCTTTGCTGGAAGGGATGGTGTTTGCGCACCGTATTTTTTTGGATACCCAAGGCAAACTGGAGGAATGGAAATATCAGGATGAAGTCCCGGATTGGAATGCAGAGGGAACAACCGACCCGTCCGAAATGGTGTTGATCACCCAAAGCATTCGCGAACTCAAGGAAATCATGTCGTACTATGTGGGCATCGTGCGCTCCAATGTGCGTTTGAAACGCGCACTCGACCGGTTGTTTTTACTGTACAAGGAAACGGAAGATCTGTACCAGACGACAACCATCAGCCCCCAACTCATGGAACTGCGCAATTTAATCACCATCGCCTACTTGATCACGCGTTCCGCCACACACCGGCGTGAAAGCAGGGGCTTGCATTATACGACGGACTATCCGGAGCAGCTGCCCTTCATCGAGTACTCGGTGCTTTGAGGCCGTTAGTTCAAAATCACCACTTTGGCAATTACGGCATCCGGGTTTTCAAATAATTCGGAGCTGGTCGCAAAAATTAAATACACCCCACTGGCAGCCCGGCGCCCCAGGTAATCGCGTCCATCCCAAACGGCTTGCCCACCCAATGCTTTTCCTTCAAAAACCAGATTCCCGGCCACATCGGTGATTTTCACATTAGCGTTGCTGGCCAAGCCGTAAATAGCGATCGGACCATGATAATCGGGGCGCACCGGGTTGGGATAAGCGTAGGGTTTGGGCGTATTGAATTTGCCGCCCACCGTTGCTTCGCCTCGATAGGAAATCAGGCCTTTTGCCGTGCCGATCCAAACCTCTCCGGTGCTCGGGTCAATCGCAATATCCAAAATAGCATTGTCGAACAATGGGCTGTTGGTGCTGGTAAAATGTGCTTCCTGAACCTCTCCGCTGGCCGATTGAACAAAAACGCCCGTCGCGGTGCCGAACCATTTCCGGTTGGCGCCATCGACAGCAATACAGCGGATTTCCTCGTTTTCAAGCAAATAGCCGTTAAACCCATCCACATTAATGATGCGCCGGGAGCCTTTGCAATTGGCGTCGAACACATTGCTGCCACATTCAAAACTCACCGTCCCTTGTTGGGTGCCCACCCACACGTCGCCATCGAGGTCCACAGCAACCGAGTACACCGTGTTGGAAGGCAGAACGCTGTTGGCTGTCGTAAAAAGTTTGTACCGGTCGTCGGCCGGGCTGTCGATGTCGTCGCCGCTGTCGTACACCAAAATTCCGCCGTTGAAGGCCGGCACGAACCATTTGTATCCATTGCGGTCGACGGCTACTTGCAACAAGTTGCTGGTTGGCGCGCCGGAAAAATTGCGCAATGTGCCATCGGCTTTTAACACGGCAATGGGCGCAACAGCGTCGTAATTGCTCAACCACAAATTCCCGGCTTCGTCGAATGTCATGCCGCCGATTGCCGTGCGCAGCGTGCCGGAGGCGCCGGCATTTTGTAAAATAGAATTGTATTGGGTGTAGCATTTGGTCTGTTGCCCACCTTCGATTGCTTCTACCAAACCGCCGACAAAACTGCCGGCATAAAATTTATTCTCGGTTGGGTGTGGAGTCACACGCCACAGCGATTTGTCGCAGTCACCGTTTTGCAGTTCTGGGTTGGAGCCGCCAAAAAAACGCGACCATTGCCGGTCGGTGCCCAGGATATACACGCCGTTCCTACTGTACACGGGGTTCAGGTTTACGTCCTGGCCGGGTGTGCTCATAAAAACCTGCCCGCGTGCCACCGCAATTTCGGCAATATCATGGGTGTAGGGCGAATTAAATCGAAAGCGGTCGCATTTGCCTTGGTTGTCATCGTAATACCGGAAGTCGTCATTTGCATCAGCCATCCAAAATCTTTTGGATCCATCTTCCACGGTGTACAGCGGCACAAACGATTCGCACGGCCAATGGATATCGTAAGGCTGGCTGGCGCCTGGCGCGAGGTACTGGACCCTTCCGTCGAAGTTTTTACGCCAGCCGATCACCAACCCGGCGCCTTCCGAGCTGAGAAACGTTACCTCCTGTACCGGCTGGGTGGCCAGGGTATCCCAGCTGAAGCTGTTGTAGCGGCACAGCGCTTTTTCCATGCCGACGTACAAATAATCGCCCCAACTGCGCAGCGCCTGCACGCTGTGCCCTTGAGGAACATTTTCCAAAGTGCCCAACAAGCGCCAACGGCTGAAGTCGGCGGGGTTGATATCATCTTTCGGGAGCCGGTAAATGCCGTCGTCGGTGCCGGCGTGCAGGTTGTTGCCATAGAGCGCGATCGACAGGATGGGTAAGTCGGTGAATACCGTATATTCCACTTCGGCAGCTTCCAGGTTCAGTTTTAAAATCCCGAACCCGCACGCCAGGTAGGCAAACTTGCCGTCGAACACAGCATCGTATATTTTTTTATCGCCACTGATGTTGACGTTTTTTTGAATAAACGGCAGGTTGACGACGGTGCCATCTGCGGCCCGCCACAGATCCAGGTTGCTGTTGCTGTAGGCGATAAGTAAAATATTGGTTTCCGGGTTGAACCGTATAAAATTCATGCCCACATCGCTGAGCCCTTCCACCTTGGTTAAAAATCGGGGGGCGCGATCGGCCTTGTCAATTTCAACCAGCGCCCACTCGCTAGCATAGTAAATTTTAGTTGCGCTTTGCGACACCGATACCGCCCGTTGCCAGGGCAGGTGCTGCTGCCATTGTCCAATACCGATGGAGGGGAAATCGACGGTTTGGTCCGTTTGGCCGCTGGAAGATTGGGCGACAAACAACAGCAAAAAAAAGGCGGCAAGCGATGCAAAGCGAATCGGTAGGCGCATAGCGAAAAACTTGAAACAGTTAGCGTAATGGAGGAAATGGTGCAAAAGCACTTGGCGAGGTTGCCCGGTAATATGGTCGGGTGGAACTATTTTCGGTACAAATTACCACTTTCCAAATACTCAAAAACCGCATCGGGAACCAGGTAGCGCACCGAGCGTCCGTCGCTCAGGCAACTGCGAATGTAGGTTGCGGAAATATCGAGCAGCGGAGCTTCACAAATTCGGACGCGCGGGTGCTCGGCAAACGGCCCCAATTTTGCTGATGGGCGCTGGTATACATAAATATCGTATTGCTCAAGCAACTGTTCATAGTTTTTCCACAAATGCAGGGTGCCCAAGTTGTCGCCACCCATGATCAGGGAAAATTCGTGCTGCGGATATTTTTCCCGCAGATATGCCAAGGTGTCAATGGTGTACGATGGCTGGGGAAGGTTGAATTCTACGTTGGAGGCTTCCAGTGACGGGTTGTCGCCGATGCCCAGGCGAACGAGGTGTAACCGGTCGTAGTCGCGGGCGAGGGTTTTTTTGGGCTTTAGCGGATTTTGCGGGCTGACTACCAGCCAAACTTTTTCAAGGTCAGTTTGGGTGGCCATGTAGTTGGCAATGATTAGGTGCCCGATATGAATTGGATTGAAAGAACCGAAGAATAACCCGATTTTCACAGCTTATTTTTTCATGTTTTGATCCTCTTCATTCACGCGGTTGAGCAGCGCTTCCACCCGGTACATTTCATCGACAGTATCGTCGAGGAAAAACTCCAGGCTAGGCACCCGGCGCATGTGTTTGCCAATTTTAGCGGCTAGGGCCTGGCGCAAACGCGGGTAGTTCTCTTCCAGCTCGAGAATCACCTCCTGCTTGTTTTCCGTACCGTACACGCTGATGTAAAACTTGGCGATCAGCAAATCCGGTGACATTTTCACATTTGTGACCGTCACCAGCTTGTCGCGGCCGTAAATCAGGCTGCCTTCCTGGGTGAGGATCATGCTGAAGTACCGGCGCAGCAATTCGCCTACTTGTTTCTGTCGGATGGTTTCCATAACGATCGGATTTCTGTGTGTAAAAACAGGAGAAAGCCTGCGAAAACTTGTTGGCAAAGGTAGCGAAAACCGGGCCTGAACCCGAATTTTTTACGCTGTTTACCCAGACAAGCGTTACCTTTAACAGTGGTTTTCGGGCTAAGGTTTCCGTGCCCAACGAAACATTTTTGTTTTAACTGCTGTTTTCAGGAGTGTCTTCCAAATAATAATTGGAAAAATTTAAGTTCCGGGTTGGAATTTAGGCCTACTCCGGCTTATCTTTGCGACCGCTTTTTTGATCCCGTAGCTCAGTCGGTAGAGCACTTGACTTTTAATCAAGGTGTCATGGGTTCGAGTCCCATCGGGATCACTTTATAAAACAACGGCTTACGATGCATGCTTGCTCGTAAGCCGTTTTGCTTTACCAATGATCAAGCAGTATCTTGATCGTTTGTTACCAAACTAGTCTTACCCCTCACCACTCCACCCGCCACCAATCCACCCCAACCACCGCTTTCCCCTCCGCTCCAGTTCCCTGCGCTACCAGATAAACATCTGTCAACTCCCCGTCCTTCGGCCCGGCCGCCCGGTCGATGGCCAAGCGCGCTTCCACCAACCCAGGCGAATTATTGGCCGGCGGAATGACCGCCGAGCCAGCCAATGCACCAGTTGGGCTGCCCAAGCGCAGCTCAAGTTTTCCACCTCCCGAGTACCGGGCAGCGGCCACATCCAGCGCCAGGCTGATCGCCGAGAGCCCTTTCAAATCGATAGACTTCAAAACTAGATAGGCTTGGTCGGGCATTTGCACCAGTGTGGCCGTTCCGTTGTTGAGCGGGCGTTTGTGCAGTTTGCAGTTCGCTGAAAGGCTGTCTGCGTATTCAGCCTGTTGTTGCGCGGGCCGCAACAGCAGGGTTTGGCTGCCTCTAACTGGTGGCAATGGCCCGGCGCCCCGGTCGGTGTAGGCCGCGTGAAAAATGTAGTAACCCGTTCCAGGAGCCGCGTTTTTTCCAGCGGGCGTTTGCAAGGCGTACGCGCCCTGCAGCGGAGTCGGCTGGTTTTTCGGGTCGCTGAGCGAAAGTATCCAGCGTACCATTTCTGCCGCGTCTTTTTCCGGCACCTGCGGGTGGGCGCTCATGGCCCGGTCGCCCCAAACGCCGCTGCCGCCCTGGATCACTTTTTTCACCAGCCGACCCAGTGCCGTCGCGTCTTTTTCATAGCGGGAAGCGATAGCCAGGTAGGCCGGTCCGTTGATTTGCCTGTCGGCAGCGTGGCAGGAGCCGCAGTCCGATTTTTCTATGAGCCCCTTGCCTTGCGCAAAGGGCTGTGCGCGCGGCTTGGGTTGGTAGTTGCGCAGAATTCCGGACGGGTCGCCGCCTTTCGGTTCCATGTATTCGATGGCGACCGACACCGCGTCCGAACTGATACGCCCCTCTGAAAGGCTGCCGTCCTCCGCGTCGGAAACACCGATTTTATACCGGATTTGATCTCCTGGCCGGTAAAAACTGCGATTTTTTCCAGCAAAATCCCACCACACTACGGGGGCTTGGTTGGCTGCGCTGCCGCCGCTACCGCGCCGGTAATCAATGCGGCTGATACAAGCGTCGGGGTTGGCGGAATACCATTCGGTGCCGTATTCGAGTACCCACAGCGCGCCGTTTTTGTCGATCAACATATCGATCGGGCGCGACAAGCGGACCGTACCGCCGATCGGTTGCATTCCGGCGAGCTGGTCGAGCGAGTCGATATCGATGGCCAGCATCCAGTGGCGCATCCAGTCGTAAATGATGATTTTACCATCGTACTGCTCCGGAAAGCGGCTTTCTTCCGGGTATTGATCGCAGTAGTACGCCGGGCCGGCCATGGCGCAGCGGGTGCCGTTGGCGACCAGCGGAAACTCGGCCGTACTTTTAAACGGATACCAGATCAAAGCCGACCGGGCGGCTGGCAATTGGCGGGCGCCGGTATTGTGCGGCGAATTATTGATAGGCCGGGCCGGGTCGAACCAGGCGCCGGCAGATTCGCTAGCGTAGTCGAAATCGCGGTAGGGTTTGTTGTTGGCGACAAAATAGGGCCAGCCGTAAAAACCCGCCGTCCGGGCAATATTGATTTCGTCGTAACCCTCCGGCCCATGCAGGCTATCGGGCACCCCGGCGTCGGGCCCGGGCTCACCCCAGATTAGCAACTGGCGCCGGCGGTCGTAAAATATCCGGAACGGATTGCGGCAGCCCATCACGAAAATTTCGGGGCGGCCCATTCCTGTGGCAATGCCTTGGGCGTAGCGCGCCGAGATACTCGCCGGGTAGGGCGCCGCGGCTGGTATTCCGATCATTTGCGACCAAAAGGGGTCGTGCAGCAAGCGGTACCCGCCTGGGCCGACCCGAATTTCTTTTCCGGTAAACAAATTGTCTGCCGGGCAGAGGTAGGTCCCGTCGGGCAGGGGTTTGATTTTCAGTATTTTACCCCGGAGGTCCATGGAGTTGGAGGCCGACTTTTGCGAGTCGTACTGGCTTTTGCCGGGGCGCTCGTCGATGGAGGTGTAGCCGTCATCGTAGTGGTCGGTATTATCGCCGGTAGCGAGGTAGAGGTAGCCTTGGTCGTCGAATTCGAGGCAACCGCCGGCGTGGTAGTTGTGCACGGAGCGGTCGGTTGGGATTTCCAGCAGCACCTGTTCGGACCCGAGCTCGAGTTGTTCATTTTTTAGTTTGAAACGAGCAAGCCGGATGGCCTCCACCCCGTTTTCCGGCGCGTAATACAGGTACAGCCAGTGGTTGTCGGCCCAGTTGGGGTCGAGCGCCAGCCCAAGCAGGCCTTCTTCATTTTGGATATACACCGGAATTTCAGCCAAGGTCCGGATGCTTCCATTCGCGGGGTCGAGCAATTTGACACTGCCGCGGCGTTCGATAAAAACAATTTTTCCGTCGGGTAGCTGGTCAAAGCCCATGGGCTCGTACAAGTTGCAAGCCAGACTGGTTTTTACAAACCCGGAACCGCCCCCGGCTTTCGGGGCTGCTTTGGGTGTAGCAAGGCGGGAATAATCCGGCCCCTTTCCATCGCCGATGGCGTATTGCAGGCCGCCCAGCAGGAGTTGCAGAAAGTCATCCTGACGGTACAATTCAGGGTTATGGCCCAAAGCGGTAAAAAAGCTGCGACCGCCGTCAAACTCCTGCCGCCAGGCAATGGGGTGGAAGGTGCCCATGTTGCCACCCTGAATGGAACTTTCGTCGAGCGATAGCAGGACGTTTACCTCTGGGCTGACGTTCCGGAGGTTAAACCACTCGTCGTGTAGTTGCCAACGCTCGTTCAGGTGTTTCGTGGCCGGGTCATCGGCTTGTTCGATTTGCAGCACACCGGTTTGTTCCGGCACCTGGCTGTCGAAGTGGCCGCCCACGAGCTGGCCGTACCAGCTCCAATTGTGTTCCGTATCGATGGCAGTGTGGATACCGACAAACCCGCCTCCGGCTTGTATGTAGCGCTCCAGTTCTTTTTCCTGGCTGGGGTTGAGCACATCGCCGGCGGTGTTGAGAAACACGACAGCAATTACTTTGCGCAAGTTTTCCGCGGTAAATACCTCGGCGTCGTCGGTAATTTCGACCGCGTAACCTTGTTCTTTACAAAGTTTTTCCAGGGCTTCCGAGCCGGCTTGGGTGCTTTCGTGAAATACAAATTCCGTTTTGTTAAAAATCAGCACGCGCGGTTCGTTGCGCTGTTTTTTGCAGGAGGCCGCCGCACAGCACCAAAGAAGGATCAAGCCCAGTCTCCAAAAGATGTTTTTAAATGGTCGCATAATTCAATACTCGTGATTTTTTTGATTCATGCTAAAAGCATACCGTTTTTTCAGTAAAACCGGCCGAACCAGCTGCATTACCGCCCTGCTGCGTATTGAATGCCGCCTAAGAGATGGTTTAAAAAAGCCGGTTCGGCATACGAGGCTTCGGTGTGCCCCAAAGCAGTGTAAAATACGCGTCCATTACCGAAAGGTTGACACCAGGCCATGGGGTGGTTTTCGCCCATTGACCCGCCGCTATAGCTCGTTTCGTCGATCCGGAGCAAAACCTGAAGGTTGGGTTGTACTGCGGTGAAATTGTACCATTCGTCGGTGCGCGACCAGGAGGTAGGCAGGTGGCAGGTGGCGGGGTGTTGCGTGTCGACGACGCGTAGTTGGGCGGGCAGGATATTGGAATGGTCCTTGAAGCGGGCGCCAATAATTTGCCCAAAAATGGGCCAGTCGTATTCGGTGTCGGCGGCTGAATGGATACCGGCCAATCCGCCGCCTTTACGAATGAACTGTTCCAATGCTGATTGCTGGGCAGCGTCGAGCACGTTGCCGCTCGTGCACAAAAAGACCACAACATTGTAATGTTTCAGATTTTCCGCGTCTAATTCGGCGGCGTTTTCCGTGTCCCGGGGCAGATAACCGTGTTCCCGGCAAAGTTGGCGCAGGGCATCGGTGGCGGCTGGTATGCAGGCATGGCGGTGGCCGGCCGTTTTGGAAAAAATCAGGATTCGGGGCGATGGGTCAACGTTACAGCAGAAAAGAAAAAGTAAGGTCAGCCCAATAGTTATCCAGCCGAAAAGAGCGCGTCCGGGGAAAAAAGAACCCGACCAGCATGCAAGCGTCATAATCAAAAAATGTTGGAAGGCGGGGTCGCTAATATACCTTTCCGGAATAAAGATTTCTCGTTTAAAAAAGAAAACGGCAGTTGCGGGACAACGCCGCAACTGCCGTTTGGGTATTCATCAAAAAGTGGTTCTGGTCTTAGTAGCCAGGGTTCTGCTGTGCTGCCAGCACCGGATTGGTGTTAAGTTCCGAAACCGGAATCGGCCACAGGAAGCGGTAGTCGTCGTACGGAATAGCGGGTTTGCCCAGTGTACCGGTGTACACGCCGTTGGCGTCGTAGTTTACGCCGGGGCCCCAGCTGGCAAAAGTGGTTTGGTTGTACAACACTTTGGCCGGGATACCTCCGGTGGAGAAATCCGGGTCTTTAGCCAGGCGATGGATATCCGCCCAGCGGCGACCTTCTGCCAAAAACTCGATCCGGCGTTCGTTCAACACTGCCTGAAGCATGGCTTTTGCATCGGCAAAAGTGCCGGCGGTGTATTGTTTGGCCGGGTCGGTTACGGCGCGGTTGCGCACCTGATTGAGCAGGCCCAGAGCAGCGGTCATATCCGGCGTGGAAATGCGCAGCTGCGCTTCGGCTACGTTCAGCAGCACTTCAGCATAGCGAATGATCGGATTCCAGTCGTCCTGATTGGTGATATTGCGGTACTTGTGGCTGAAATAGGCGCGGCCGTTGTGTTTGGCCACTTGGGTGCGGCGCAAGTCGCTGGCATCCCAATACGGCGCATTGAAAATGATCGGGCTGATGGCTACCAGAGCGCGGCCCGGCGATACGGCGTACATAACCGGCAGCGCGCCGTTGACACCGGGGTTGTCGACGTTGGCATTTTCAATGGAGAAAATGGACTCTGTGTTGGCGCTATAGCTGGCAAACGGACCTTCGGGCGTAGCGGTCAGGGCGTAGGTGCCGCCGTTCAGTTTGGCGCCCTCGGTAATCACGTCGTTCCAACGACCCATGTGCAGGTAAATCCGGGTTTTCAGCGCAATAGCGGCGCCCGAAGTTGCCCGGCTGATTTTGAGCGTACCGGCCCGGGTGGCAGGCAGGTTTTGCTCGGCGTAGTTCAGATCTTCAAGAATCAGGTCGTAGCATTCTTTCACCGTATTGCGGCCTTGTTGTTGGGCAGCTTCTTTCGAAGCTACATTGTTGACGCCGCGGGTGCGGTAGGGCACGCCCAGGTGCGAAGCATCCGGCGTGTGGTTGTATGGCCGTGCGAAGTGGACCAACAGTTCGTGGTGCGCCAGAGCGCGCAGGAATCGTGCTTCACCTTCGTAGCCTTTTGCGACCGCTTCGGTGAGTACGCCGTTTTGTTGGGCGGTTTGAACGCCTTCAATGGCGATGTTGGCTTTGTTGATCAGGCCGTACAGCGTTTCCCAGTGAAACACGTTGTTGGCAGTCGTCGGGTTGTACGTAGCCTCGTAGGTGATGGCGTAAAAGAGCGCGACGTTGAGCATGTCTTCGCCGCGGTTGTCGCCTTGTTCTACGTTGGCTGCTCCGAACGGATAACCGCGCACGGCGCCGCCGGCGTAAAAGCCGCTTTGGGCGGCATCGTAAACTCCGGTCATGGAAAGCGCACAGCGTTCGGGAGTCGAGAAAGCCGCCGTTTCGGTAATCCGGTCGAAAGGCTGCAGGTCGGTAACATCTTTGTCGCAGGCAACAGCCCCCAGGCTCAACACCAGGATGAGGGCAAACATGCGCGCGCAGGCAAAAAGTTTATGGATATTTTTCATTAGTTAAAATGTTTTTTGATTAGAAACCCAGGTTAGCGCCGATAGTAAACACTTGTTGTTGGGGGTTGCCATTGAAATCTACGCCGAAACCGTTGGTGTTGGTTTCCGGGTCTAGGCCCGAGTAGCCGGTAATGGTGAGCATGTTTTGCGCTTGTACAAAAATGCGGAACGATTCGACGTTGATGCGGCGGGTAAGCGTTTTCGGCATGGTGTAGCCGATAGCAACATTGGCCAAGCGCAGAAAATCGCCTTTTTCAACCCAGCGCGTTGACGCTACGTTCGGGTTATTCACCGTATTGCTGGCATTGAGGCGCAGTTTGGGCGTTACGCCATCCCCCGGATTTTCAGGGCTTTGCCAACGGCCGAGAATTTCTTCGCCGTTGTTGTTGAAGCCCATATCGAGCAGGTCGGCCCGGGTGCGGTTCATGATCACGTTGCCGCCGGAGAAACGCAAGAACACATTGAGGTCGAAAGCGCCCAGAGTGAAGTTGTTGTCAAAACCGCCAAACCATTTCGGTAAAGACGAACCGAGAATCCGGCGGTCCGTTGTGGTCGACAGGGTGGCTGCTGCGCCGGTAGCGCCGGGCTCGTCCGGATTGTACACCGTGAAAGCGCCGGTATTAATATTCTGCTGCACCAGCGTGCCGTCCGATTTTTTATACACCGGGTTGCCGTTGGCCGGGTTGACGCCGTGGTAGTCGAAGCCGTAAATTGAGTTCATCGACTGGCCGGCGCGGATAATGTTGAAATCGCCGATGATATCCTGGTCGGTACCGTCCAGATTTTTTACCAGGGAGAGCACTTCATTGTTCTGGGTTGAAAAATTCAGGCTGGTGTTCCAGCGGAAATTGCCGCTGCGGAGTACCACGGCATCCACCGTGAACTCGATCCCATCGCCGCGCATGCTGCCGATATTGGTGAAAATCCGGTTGCCCGGGATACCGAGCGAGGGCGCCGTCGGGGCGCTCAGGATGATATCGTCGTTGTCTTGCCGCCAGTAGGCCACCGAGGCGTTGATGCGGCTGTCGAACAAACCGAAGTCGATGCCGAAGTCCATCTTTTTCTGAGCTTCCCACTGCAGGTTGTTGTTGCCGAAGTTGTTGTAGGCAATGCCGTTTTGCAAGCCGTAAGGTGCAGAGCCAAAAGAACCGATGTAGGGATAGTTGCCGATCCGAACGTTGCCCACCTCAGCATAGGAGCCGCGCAGGCGGAGGTCGGAAACGATCCGGCCAAT
>CAZVZH010000103.1:0-9297 GCA_964630705.1 uncultured Saprospiraceae bacterium
AACAAGCCGCTGGCGCAGCCCCCGAAAAGGTTGTATGCCTGCACCCGAAAACCGGCTTTTTCAAAACATGGCTGCACCTGCCGGCAATTTTGGAACCGCTCGGTGTACACCCCCAACATCCGATAACTCGACGGGTCGCCCAACAGTACCTTGCCCAGCAGCGGGATTACTTTTTTCAAATAAAATAAATACGGCGCAGCCAAAACCGGATGGTCGGGAGCTGAAACTTCGACCATCGAAAATTTGCCGCCGGGCCGGAGCAAACGCCACACCTCTGCGGCCAGCAATTCGAGCTGTTCCGCTGAAAACGTTTTCAAACCAAAGGTCGCAACCACGGCGTTCGCTTCGCCGGCCGGCAGCGAACTGCTCAGCGCATTTTCGGTGCGCAGATCAATGTCGTGTACAGAAAATTGCAGTTTTCGGCGCGCCGCCAGGCGGGTCATGGCCGGACAAAAATCCACAGCCGCCAAGCGCCCACCCGGGCCAATTTTTCGCATAACATACGGCCAGGTTTCACCCATGCCGCACATCAGATCCACCACCTGCATACCCGGCTGCAACTGAAGCGCCTGCACGCACTGCCGGCGCCAGCGCGTGGAAAAGCCAAAGGAGGTCAGCCGGTTCACCCGGTCGTAACTGGCGCTCATGCGCTCAAACAAGTCTTCGACAAACGCCGGGTCGTAGATGTCCGGATTGTCGTTCTTGCCGGGCCGACTCATGCCACCTGTACAGCTATGCCCAATTCCAGTTCGTCGTTCAAGGCTACCTGGTCGCTATCCGGCAAAGCGTCGACCACCAACAAATCGGTCGCCAATGTTTCGCCCTTGATGTAATCGCGGAACAGCTCCACGGCCGGCAAAATGGCCGGGTGTTTTTCCAGGCTTACCACCACACGGTCGGTCACGTTGAAATCTTTATCCTTTCGGATATTCTGGATGCGGTTGACCAGGTCGCGGGCCATACCCTCGGCTTCGAGCTCGGGCGTAAGGGTCACATCCAGGGCCACGGTAAGTGCGCCGTCGGAAGCCGTGGCCCAGCCGGGCAGGTCTTCGGTGGTCACGATCAGGTCGTCGGGCGTGATGGTATACGTCGTGCCGTTGACGGTCAGTTCCAGGGCGCCGGCTTGCTCGAGGGCGCCGATACGGTCGTTGTCGAAAGCGGCAATTTGAGCGGCCATCTCTTTCATGTCTTTGCCAAGCCGTGCGCCGAGGGATTTGCCTGTGGCGTCTTTAGCGCCAAAATTGGCTTTGGCAGCTTTTTTCAGCAGGCCGGAAGCATCGGTGACGTACTCCAGTTCCTTGACGTTGATTTCGCTGAGGATGAGGTTTTTCACCCCGTCGACTTCGGCCATAAAACGTTCGTCGAGCACCGGCAGCAGCATTTTTTGCAGGGGCAGGCGCACGCGCAGTTGGTCTTTTTTCCGGATGCTGAGCGCCAGCGAACAGATGCGCTGGGCGTAGTCCATGCGCTTTTCGAGCGCCGCATCCACCTTGGCGGCGTCCGGTTGAACGAGGTCGGTCAGGTGTACCGATTCGTGCCGGAGCGGCGTGTTTTTGGCTTTCGCCGATTCGCGGATGGGCGCGGTGAGGTTGCGGTAGAGCCAGTCGGCGAAAAAAGGTGCGACGGGGGCGGCGAGTTGTCCGACTACCATGAGGCATTCGAACAAGGTTTGGTAAGCGGCAATTTTGTCGGTTCCCAACCCCACCCCTGGCCCCTCCCCAACAGGGAGGGGGGAGCCTTTCCAAAACCGGCGGCGGCTCAACCGCACATACCAGTTGGAGAGGTGTTCGTCGACAAAATTTTCGATCGCGCGGCAGGCCTTGGTCGGTTCGTAATCGTCCATGGCAGCGTGGTAGTCGGCAACCAGGCTGTACAGTTTGGAAATGATCCAGCGGTCGAGTTCGGTGCGCTGGTTATAAGGCAGCACATTCATTTCGTCCATGCGGAACCCATCAATGTTGGCGTACAGCGCGAAGAAGTTGTAGGTGTTAAAAAGGGTACCGAAAAACTTGTTCCGGCTTTCGACGATCCCGCCCTCGTCAAATTTGAGGTTCTCCCAGGGCGCGGCATTGCTGATCATGTACCAGCGGGTGGCGTCGGCGCCGTGGTCGTTGATGGTATCGAAGGGGTTGACGACGTTGCCCTTCGATTTCGACATTTTTTCGCCGTTTTTGTCCAGCACCAGGCCGTTGGAAACCACGTTCTTGAACGCCACCGAATCGAAACACATGACTGCGATAGCGTGCAGGGTGTAGAACCAGCCGCGCGTTTGGTCGACCCCTTCCGCGATGAAATCGGCCGGGAAGTTTTGCCGCCATTTTTCCTGGTTTTCAAACGGATAGTGCCACTGCGCGTAGGGCATGGAGCCGCTGTCGAACCACACGTCGATGAGGTCCAACTCGCGGCGCATCGGTTTGCCGGAAGGAGAAACGAGGACGATTTCGTCGATGTAGGGGCGGTGGAGGTCAAACCCCACCCCCGGCCCCTCCCCAACAGGGAGGGGAGCCGTAGAGGCCTTGCCCTCTTGTTCCAGCACCGACTTTCGCTCTAATATGAATTGCCACAAGCGTTTCAGTACGGCGGGTCTATCGGATTGAACTTCTTCGTTTTTGAAGCGTATTACGGCATATCCACATGCTTTGAGGTATTCTGTTCTATATTGGTCATACTCGACTTGTACGTCGTGGATACCGCCGTCGATTTCTACAACCAACCGGTATTCCAGACTTACGAAATCGGCAATAAAGTCTTCGATGGCATGCTGACGGCGAAATTTGATACCATTAAAACGTTTGTCGCGCAGGGCCTCCCACATCTGCTCTTCTGCCGATGTCGGATTTTTTTTGTTCGCGCGCACAAATTCTTTTAGAAATTTCCACCGTTCGGGGTCGGTTTTAAAAAAGGTATTTCCTCCATATCCGACCACAGCAGCCTGCTCTACGTCTCCCCTCCCTGTTGGGGAGGGGTTGGGGGTGGGGTCGAACGGGTTACGCTCCATCAACCCCGCCGCAACAGCCTTGTCCACCTCCAGCCGCAATTCCTCCACCGAGCCGATGCACATTTCCTCGTTTTCATCCTCCGTGCGCCAAATGGGCAGCGGCACCCCCCAGTAGCGGGAGCGGGAGAGGTTCCAGTCTTGCAGGTTGTCGAGCCAGACGCCGAAGCGGCCGCTACCGGTGGATGCTGGTTTCCAGTTGATCGTGCGGTTGAGTTCGGCCATGCGCTCGCGGGCGGCGGAGGCGCGGACAAACCAGGAGTCGAGCGGGTAGTAAAGCACCGGTTTGTCGGTGCGCCAGCAGTGGGGGTAGGGGTGTTTGTATTTTTCGATGCGAAAGGCCTTGTTCTCGTCCTTAAGTTTGAGCGCGATCAGCAGGTCGGTCGGTTTGAAATCTTTGTCGGCTTGCACTTCGGCGGGGTAATACTCGGCTTTCACGTAGCGGCCGGCAAAATCGGCCACCTCGGGCACGAAGCGCCCCTGCTTGTCGACCAGGGGTTGGATGCGCCCTTTTTCGTCGGGCACGCCGATCATGGGCACGCCGTTTTCGCGACAGGCGCGCATGTCGTCGGCGCCGAAATACGGGGCGGTGTGCACCACGCCGGTACCGTCTTCGGTGGTTACCCAATCGCCGGGCAGCACGCGGAAACCGTCTTTTTCCAGTTCGGGCGAGCTCACGTAGGGCAACAGTTGTTCGAAATGCAGGCCGACCAGGTTTTTGCCCGGAAACGATTTTTCCACCCGGTAAGGAATGTTTTTATCCCCCGTTTGGTAAGCCTCAAAGGGCAATTCCGCATTTTCCGCAGGGAAATAGGCCCCCAGGCGTTCCTTGGCCAACACCAGACTGATCGGCGCGCCGGTGTACGGACTGAAGCTGCGTACTTTGACGTATTCGATGCCCGGGCCGACAGTGAGCGCCACGTTGCTGGGCAGCGTCCAGGGCGTGGTTGTCCAGGCGAGGATACGCACGTCTTCGTCGGGGTTGTCGAAGAGGAAAGCCGCGGCGGGCTCCTGCCGCACTTTGAACATAGCCACCACGGAAATATCCGTCACGTCGCGGTAGCAGCCGGGCATGTTGAGTTCGTGGGTACTCAGGCCGGTGCCGGCGGCCGGGCTGTAGGGCTGGATGGTGAAGCCTTTGTACAGGAACGACGCGCCGTCTTCCGTTTTTTTGTCGTACAAACGCCGGAGCAGCCACCAGCACGACTCGATGTAGTCGTTTTCAAACGTGATGTAGGGATGGTCGAGGTCGACCCAGTAGCCCATTTGGCGGGTGATGTCGTCCCAGCGGTCTTTGTAGCGCATAACCGTGGCGCGACAGGCCTGGTTGTACTCTTCCACCGTGATCTTTTTCCCAATATCCTCCTTGGTGATGCCGAGTTCTTTTTCTACCTGGAGTTCGATGGGCAGGCCGTGGGTATCCCAGCCGCCTTTGCGCTCCACGCGGTGCCCTTTGAGGGTTTGGTAGCGGCAAAAAATATCTTTCACCGTGCGCGCCATCACGTGGTGGATGCCCGGCTGGCCATTGGCTGAAGGCGGGCCTTCGTAAAAAACAAAGGCATTTTCGGCGGAACGCTGCTCGACGGATTTTTGGAAAATCTGCTCGTCTTCCCAGAATTGCAGGATTTCGGCGTCGATGGCGGGGAGGTTGAGGTGTTTGAATTCTCGGTACATGGTGGATCAATTAAAAACGGGCGCAAAAATACCACAAATAAAAACCCCGGCAAGTTTTGCACACTTGCCGGGGTTTCTGTTTCCAAAACAGCCATCCGCGCGTCAGGTGTGCCCACCGGTGCGAATAATAATGCTGCTGGAAATGGTTTGTGAAAAAAGCATGGCGTAAAGGTAAACAGAAAATTTTAAGCGAAAAGTTCTCCAGCGCTGATTTTAAACCCGGGCAAAACCGCCTCCGCGCTGCATTCCCGCTCGTTTTTGCAAATGACCACTTCTACTGGCGAACTGTAGGCATATACTGTTTTTACCTGCGGAACGACCAGCCAAACCACCCGGGCGCCGGCATTGAAATATTCTTCCATCTTGGCCAGCACCTTGGGGTGCGGGTCGTTGTCGGAAATAAATTCGATGATAAACTCCGGCACCGTAGGCACCACCCCTCGCGCCGCCTCCGCAATTTGTTTTTCGGTATAGTACGCCATGTCGGGTATGCGCAGCTGGCGGGAGGAGGTCATGGTTTGGGGTTCGGTAAAAATATTGCCACGGCCCGGTAGAGCAGGTTTTAATGATTGAAATAAATCATCCAAACGCTCTACAATGTACAGGTTTTGAAAAGTTATCATTTTCGGCGATTTTTCAGCTATACCATCATTCCATTCATATTTGTAGCCGTCTTCGGGTTGCTGCCACTCCAGAAACTCCTCCAGCGTGTCGAAGCGGAGCGGCTCCTCCCCGGGCTGCTGACCGGCGGCGAGTTGTTCTTCAATTTTGCGAATCGTAGCGGCTTCCATAAGCGATCATTTATTGGCAAATCAAATTTACGCCTTTTCCGACAGATTTTTCACCAACTGGTCCAGGGCCAGTAAAGCTGGTTCCGCAATCCTTTCCTGCTCCAGCCAAGTATGCCTGCTGCCCAGGTAGCGCATGCCCAGGTAGTCGGCGCTTTCGCGAAAGGGCATGTCGAAGCCGGCCGCCAGATCGTCGTCGCCACTGCAGCTGACCACCGCCATGGCCTTGCCCCGGAGGCGGCGCCCGAGGTCTTTGCGGATTTTCAGCAGGTCGCTGATGCGGTCGAAAAAGGTTTTCATCACGGCGCTCATGGTGTACCAATACACCGGCGTGGCAAAAATGAAGGTGGCGTAGCGTTCCGTCAGCTGTTCCATCAAGGGGAGAAAATCATCGCCCTGGTTTTTGAAATCGTAGTCGAAATAGCCGATGGCGTAATCGTTAAGGTCGATCACCGGGCAGCCAAGCTTTTGGGCGAGCGCGTCGACCACCTTTCGGGTATGGCCGTCGCTCCGCGAGCTGCCGAGAATGATGACGATTTCGTTGTTGGACAGTTCAGTCAAGGTTTCAATTTTAAAAAAGCGAAAAGTGCCGCCCGAGGGTCCAGCTGGCCCAGCACACCAGGCCGCCAGCGAAAACGCCCCAGGCCAAATCGACCGCTACCAGGGCCCAGGGCCAATTGGCCAGCAGCGCCCGGTTGACCAGTTCGTAGGTCGCGTAAGCCACCAGGCCGAAAAATGCGCCGTTAGCCAAGGCACGTATGCCGCTTGCAGCCGGCCAAACGCAGAAGTATAACAAGCCGGCGCTGAAAATCAAGTAGAACAACACGCCGGCCATCCAATCGGGCCGGTCGGCGAGGTGCGGCCCCACTTGTTTTTGAATGAATGCCCGGGCTAAAATATTGATGAACGCCAAGTCGAGCAAGACGTACAAAGTGAGGGTGATCAACAGATGCAACAAGATGCGCATATTCGTAAAAATAGATTTTTCTCAACCTGCCCACAAGGCCCTGGCGATGCGATCCCCCAGTCCCAGATGGGTGCTTTGCGAAAGCCGCACCCGGCGAAGGCCGGATTCGGCCGCCAGCGCAGCAAACGCATGAAAATTTCCGCCGGCATCGCGCTCTACAAAAACGCCTACAGACTGTTCGTCGCCGAGCGCTTGCTGCACCCGGCGTTCGACGTTCGTGCACACCGACACTTCCGGGTGATGCAGGGGCTTCATAGCGCGGCGGACGACCAAGTCGTCGCGGAGGCAAAGCCAGGCTAGTACGCCTTGTCCCGGAGCCGGAATGAATTCGCGGGGCTGGAGTTCGAGCATTTCAAGTTTGCGCTGTTCAGTAGGCCCAAGTGCCGCATCAGCAGCGGCCAGTATCCAGGCGTCGAGGGGGGCCTCGCGCAAGTCCTGGAAGGGTCCGGCCTGCGCATACAGGGCCAGGTCGGGCCGGATATCGAGTAGTTGCGCCCGGCGCAAGGCTGTGGCGGCGCCTACTTTGGCGCCCGATTTTAATTTGAAAATTTTACCGGCTTCAGCAGCCTCGGGCCGGTATGCCAGCACGTCGGCTGGTTGGTCGCGTTGCGAAAGCGCGGTAATCGCCAAGCCTTCGGGCAGCCGGGTTGGCAGCTGGTTGAGGGGTAAAAACGCCGCGTGCAGGTTGCCGCGCAGCAAGGCGGCAGTTATTTCTGAATCAGAGAAGGTTGTCGTTTCAGAAACATTGAAAAAAATAACCGCACTCTGCAAGCCCTGTTGCTGCAGCGCCGCCTGGGCCATTGCGGCCTGGCCCCGGGCCGCCGGGCAATCGAATAGTCCAATTTTCAACATAGCGGTCACTCCACTTTTATGGCGCTGCGTTCGAGCACTTCCTGGTAATAGGCTTCGTAGTCGGGCAGGATGTTGTTCAGGTCGAAGCGTTTGGCTTGGGCCAGGGCATTTTGCCGGAATTGTTGCAGCAGGTTTTCATTTTGCAACAACTCGATGGCCTGCCGGGCCATGCTGTCGATGTCGCCGGGGTCGCTCAGGTAGCCGGTGACCCCGTGGTGGTTCACCTCGGGCAGGCCGCCGCTGTTGGAGGAGATAACCGGCACCTCGCAGGCCATCGCCTCCAGGGCGGCCAGACCAAAGCTTTCGCTTTCGGATGGGATGACGAAGAGGTCGCAGATGGCCAGCAGCTCCTCGATGGCGTCTTGTTTGCCCAGGAAACGGACGGCATCGCAGATGCCCAGCTGGCGGCAGAGGCGTTCGGCATTTTGCCGCTCGGGGCCGTCGCCGATCATGAGCAGTTTGGAAGGCACCAGATCGTGCACTTTTTTGAAGATATAAATGACGTCTTCCACCCGTTTGACCTTGCGGAAGTTGGATGTATGCGCGAGGATGCGCTCGCCGTCGGGGGCAATTATTTTTTTAAAATGGTCTTTGTCAATCTTCCGGAAGCGCTCGAAATCAATGAAATTGTAAATCACCCGGATGTCGCGCTCGATGTTAAACAGGCGTAGCGTGTCGTCTTTCAGGCTTTGAGAAACGGTGGTCACGCCATCGCTCTTGTTGATGCTGAACTCCACCACCGGGGCAAACGAGCGGTTGTTGCCCACCAGGGTGATGTCGGTGCCATGAAGGGTAGTCACCACCGGTACGTAGCGGCCTTGGGTGAGCAGAATTTTTTTGGCCATGTACGCTACTGCTGCGTGCGGGATAGCGTAGTGCACGTGCAACAAATCGAGGTTCTGGTACCGTACCACGTCGACAATGGTAGAGGCCAGCGCCGTATCGTAGGGCGGGTATTCGAACAGCGGGTAGTCCTCGTTGTCGACCTCGTGATAAAAAACGTTTTGGTGAAAATGGGCCAGCCGCACCGGGCGGCGGTAGGTAATAAAATGGACCTCGTGGCCTTTGCGCGCCAGACCCAGGCCCAGCTCGGTAGCAATAACGCCCGAGCCGCCATAGGTTGGGTAACAGACGATTCCGATTTTCATGATTATCCTGCGGGTATGCGTTTTGGACGGCACAGCGAATAAACAACAATTTTCCAGAAAAGGTCATTCGCAGGGGCGGCCCTTGCGGCCGCCCGGGTACAACGGCGGCCGCGAGGGCCGGTGTATTGCAGGGCGGCCGCGAGGGCTGCCCCTACGATGGGGTCAATGTTTCTTTTCGCCGCGGAAATTCTTTTCCCCTGCCGGTACGGGCATATCCAGGTGGTTTTCGGCCGGCGGAATCGGGCAGCTGTAGCCGTCGGAGTAGGCGCACCAGGGGTTGTAGGCCTTGTTAAAATCCAGCACCAGCCGGCCGTCCGGACTAATATCGCCCATGCGGAAATCCAGGTAACGGCCGCCGCCGTAGGTCTGGTCGCCGTTCGAGTGGTCTTTGAACGGCAGAAACAGGTAGTCGCGGTAGGCTTCCTGTGTGGCAAGTTGCAGGTTTTGGTAAACGGACAGTTGCCGGGGCACACCGTCTACCTCAAAATAGGCGATCCCGTAGCGCACATATTTCCGGGTTTGGCCGCTGTAGGTCGGCAGGTCGAAAGGTTGGGCTTCGGGCGTGCGTTCGAAGCGGGTGGCGATGCGCCAGGTTGGGTTGGGGGTGTAAAAATCGAGCAGGGCGGTGTCTTGGGCTTCGAGCGGCGAACGCGGGCTGGTCAGGAATTCCTGTTTGTAGTGTTCACGGTGTTGGCGGATTTCCGTTCGGTAATCCTGAACGGATTCCTGGGCGGCAAGGTTGGCCGCGAGGCAGCTGGCTGCGAGCAATAGTGTCGGACGGTACATGCGGTGGGTGTTTATTGTGCGCAAATTGGGTTGAATTAGTTTGTGCGGTTGATAGGTTTATAAAGTTGATGGGTTTATAAAGTTGAT
>CAZVZH010000103.1:9397-14465 GCA_964630705.1 uncultured Saprospiraceae bacterium
GTTGATAGGTTTATAAAGTTGATGGGTTTATAAAGTTGATGGGTTTATAAAGTTGATGGGTTTAAGGAACTCGAATGTTATCAACTCTATAAACCTCATCAACCGCATAAACCTGAAAAAATCACTCCCGGCGTATGGCTTCCACAGGGTCGAGCCGGGCCGCCTTCAGTGCAGGGTAGGTGCCAAAGATAATGCCTACCAAAATGGCGATGATGCTGATGACAAAAAATGTGTTCCAGGTGTACACGGCGCCGAAAGGCAAGTCGGTCAGCATTTGAATGATGGGCACGATAACCATGGTTGCCAGTACGCCGACCGCCAAGCCCAAAAAACTGCCAAAGGCCGACACGGTGATCGACTCGGCTAAAAACTGCCGCTGAATGTCGCGCCGGCTGGCGCCCACTGCTTTGCGGATGCCGATTTCGACCGTGCGTTCATTCACCGAGATGAGCAGTACGTTCATTACCCCGATGCCGCCGACCAGGATCGAAATGCCGACAATCAAGCCCATGATTATCCGGAACAACAAAAAACCTTTTTCGGCCTGCTCCACCCGGTAATCGTTGCTGATTACCTGAACATCTGCGGCATGACCCGGAAAGAGTTGTTCCAACCGCGTTTCCAGTTGTTTTTTCACCACATTGATCTGCTCAGGGTCGGCAACATCAACGTAAGCGTCGGCAGGGTTGGCCCACAGCGCTGCGGAATCGAGCAGGCTGATCGGATAAAGGGCGGTGGGCGGCGCTTCCGGATTAGCCGCCCGGAATACGCCAATTACCCGCAGGCGTTGTGCTTTCCAAACCATAGTTTTTCCGACCAGATCGTTCCAGCGTTCGTTGCCCAGCGCCTGTTTGGCCAAATGCTGGTTGACTACGGCCACTGAATCGGCCCCCTCAAGGTCGGCAGCTGAAAGGTCGCGACCGGCCAGCAACATGGAGTCGGACACCAATCCGGCGGTCGACGCCTGGAGCAGAGCGCCCAGGTTGCGGGTACTGGTGTCAAGTCGTACTTCGGCAGAGCTTCTGGAGGTCATCGCCGAGCGGGAAATGCCGGGCAAGCCGTCGAGCAACTGATGAAACCGCGCATAGTTGAGCAAGGCAAAAGTGTCTTTTTTCACCCGCACGCCGTCGACGGTCCGGTGCGACTCCGTGCGCAGCAGCAAGGTGCTGAGGCTGGTAGTTTCGGTGAGTTGTTTTTTGGCAAAATGTTCGAGGCCGTCAATAAACGAAAGGATGGAAACCAGGGCTGCCACGCCGATCACAATACCGAGCACCGACAAGGCGGTGTGGAAAAAATTGGTGCGGATGTTGTTCAGGGCGAGCCCGAACGAGATCAGGGTGTTTTTAAACATAGCCGGCTGAAGTTGTGGTTAGTGCCACACTACCGGAAATTTTGTTCTTCGGATGAATTCAGACCTTCCAGGTTTGCGAACCCCGGAAAGTCTTTACCGAAAATACCCAGTAGTGTGGGTTAATGCACCGCTAGTTTAGGCCAAACATTTGGCCGGCTACCGGGCTTTAGATCAAGCGCTTGTTTTCACCGACCCAGTCGGCTTTACAACAGTTGTTCCAGATAATGCTGACGCAGGCCGAACGCTGTTTTCAGCGCCGCCACCTGGGCTAGCGCCGCTGCGCGATCCTGCTGGTTTTTACCCTCCCGCAAAGCCGTAATCATCACGTTTTTTGCAGTATGCGCTGTCGAGACAAACTCGAACACTTGGGTTTTGTAGCCCTCGGCTTCGAGCAACAGGGCGCGGATGCCGTCGGTCAGAATTTCCGCCTGGCGTTCTTCCAAAATACCGTGTCGGAGCATAGGCGCCAGGGTTTTCGGGGCCGCCAGGGCGCGCCGCACTTGCTTGTGGCAGCAAGGCGCCACCACCACAATGCCGGCCTGTGCGTGCAGGCCGGCGGCCAGCGCCAGGTCGGTGGCGGTATCGCAGGCGTGCAGGGCAATGAGCATGTCGAGGCGCTGCCCTTGCTGAAATTTGCGGATGTCTTCGGCTACAAAACGGAGGCCCGAGAATCCGGCTTCTGCGGCGACGGTATTGCAAAAACTAACCAGATTTTCCCGCAACTCGATGCCCGTGATTTGCGGCTGAAGGCCGTGGTGGTTGTGCAAAAAATCGTAGAGCGCGAAGGTCAGGTAACCTTTTCCGCTGCCCATGTCGGCAATGCGGGCGGCGGGCGGCAGCGGGTGGGCGCGCAGCAAGCCGTCGATGATTTCCAGGTATTTGTTGATCTGCTTCCACTTGTCCTGCGAAGCAGAGAGCACGGTTCCAGCCGCATTGGTGATGCCCAGGCGGTGCAGCCAGGGCGCTGCGGGGTCGAGCAGGCGTTTTTTGGCGCGATCGTGCCGGGAATCGACGGGCGCAGTGTGGCTGGCTATTTTTGAAGTAAACGTTGCCTTGCCTTTTTTGGAAAAACTCAAACTGGAATCGCCTTCGGTGGTAAAGAGGTCGGCGTTTAAAAACGCGTTGCCGAGGAGTTGGGCGAGTTGTTGTTCGGCAAGTTCCGGCGGGTAGTTTTTAACCTCGTCGCGGGTGGCGTACCGGTAGGTGAAGGCGATGTGCGGGCCCGATTTCAAGTCCACCAGACGGAGGTAAATATTTTTTAAATCTGCCGGCGCAGCAGCAGTGGGCTTGCTAAGGGTGCATTTCACAAAATGCCCAGCAGAATACGCCTCTTTAAAGTGTGCTAAAAAAGTGGAAAGCATGTAAAAAACAATGACCCCCAAATGGCTTTCAATGACCCCAGTGCCCTCCAAAAACCCCAACCTTCCCCGTTACAGCTGAGCGCTGCGCCCGCGCATGGCCGCTCGGCGGCGAAGTTCGTCTTCGATGGTGCGGAGCGTAAATTCCAGTTCGCCGCGGCTCTCGTATTTCCATTTTAAAAACCAGGCGCCGGCGATAAAGCCCAGCATACAAAGCCCGGTAACGGAAAACGCCAACTGAGCGGGCAAAACCCACCCGGCGAGGAGGCAAAAAACGCCGAGCAGTATCCAGCCGGCCGACATACCGCCCAGGAGCATGTTGAGGCGCCGAAGGCGGTCGAACTGGTCCATCCGCAGGCGCATTTGTTCGCGCAATTCGAGCAGGTGTTGCGCGCCAAAGTATTCGGGCCCCAGCTCCGCCAGCAGACGGAAGTCGTCGTTGGCCTCGCGTTCGAGGCGTTCGAGTGGCGACTCTTTTACTTTTCGGAACAACATGACAAGAGGTGGCGCTGGTAATTTTCTACTGTAACGGGTAAAGCTTCGAAATGGTTGCGTGGGTTGGGCTGCCGGGCTTTTTCTACCTTTGAGCAGCGCAAGTGCATAAGGCTTGTTTCGCGGTATTTTCCTGCAAAATAAAACAGAATTTTTTCATGCTTCGGTTTTTTATCGCAATAATTTGGGCAGCTAGCTGCACAATTGGGTTTTCCCAGGCGCCTTTTTATATCAGCTATCCGCCCGGCCTAATCGACGGCCCGCTCGACGGTCGCTTGTTGCTGTTGATTTCGACCGACTCGAGCGCCGAGCCGCGCTTTCAAATTGGCGAAGATTTTACCTCTGCCCAAGTTTTTGGAAAAAATGCAGACGCCTGGGCGCCGGGCCAGCCGCAACAGTTTACCGGCCTCGAATTTGGCTATCCCCTGGAAAGCCTGGCCGAACTCCCTGCTGGCGAATACTACGTACAAGCCCTGTTTCACCGCTACGAAACGTTGCACCGGAAAGACGGCCATACGGTTAAAATGCCTATGGACCGCGGCGAGGGCCAACAGTGGAATCGCGCCCCGGGAAACTTGTACTCCAAGCCGCAAAAAATTTTTTATAACCCCCGCCTCAAAGGCATTTACCAACTGACGCTCAACCAGGTAATCCCGCCCATCGCCGCGCCAGCCGATACGAAATATATCAAACACATCCAGATACAAAGCCGCCTGCTCACCGAGTTCTGGGGCCGACCCATGTACCTGGGCGCCCATGTGCTGCTGCCCGAAGGCTTCGACGAGCACCCGGAGGCGCGGTACCCCCTGGCGGTTTTTCACGGCCATTTTCCGCACGACTTCGGCGGCTTCCGCACCACACCGCCCGATACCAACTTGCCGCCCGACTACAGCCGCCGCTTTCGCCTGCACGGCTACAACCGCATTCAGCAGCAAGAAGCGTACGATTTTTATACCATGTGGACCAGCCCCGGATTCCCGCGCGTTCTGGCCGTGGAAATTCAGCACCCCTGCCCGTTTTACGACGATTCCTACGCCGTCAATTCCGCCAATGTGGGCCCTTACGGCGACGCCATCATGTACGAGCTCATTCCCGAAATCGAGCGCCGCTTCCGGGGCATCGGCGAAGGCTGGGCCCGGCTCACCTACGGCGGCAGCACCGGCGGTTGGGAAGCCCTGGCCGTACAAGTGTTTTACCCGGAAGCCTTCAACGGCTGTTATGCCGCCTGCCCCGACCCTGTCGACTTCCGAGCCTACATGACCGTGGATATTTACGCCGATTCCAATGCGTATTATCGTGAAGGCCCTTTTTCTAAAATCCCCCGCCCGTCCAGCCGCAACTACCTCGGCCACATTTCGGCCACCATCGAAAGCTCGTCAAAAATGGAACGCGCCCTCGGCGACCGCCACCGCAGCGGCGGCCAGTTCGACATCTGGGAAGCGGTGTACGGCCCGCTCGGCCCCGACGGCTACCCCGCCCCGATCTGGGACCGCCGTACCGGCAAAATCGATCCCGCCGTAGCCGAATACTGGCGGGAAAACTACGACCTGCGCCACATCATCCAGCGCGACTGGCCTAGCTTGGGCCCCAAACTTCAGGGGAAAATACACGTCTATTGCGGCGACATGGACAACTATTACCTCAACAATGGCGTATACCTGCTCGAAGAAATGCTCCAAGCCCTCCACCAGCCGCCCTACGGCGGCGAAGTGGATTACGGCGACCGGGCCGAACACTGCTGGAACGGCGACCATAGCCAGCCCAACGCGGTCAGCCGCCTGCGCTACCACCGCTATTTTATCCCGAAATGGGCGGATGAAGTGCAACACCGCGCGCCAAAGGGAGCAGATTTACATTCCTGGCGGTA
>CAZVZH010000104.1:0-2318 GCA_964630705.1 uncultured Saprospiraceae bacterium
TGGTTTGGTCGGCAAAGCCGACCAAACCATCAATCTTGTTTATCCTGTCGAAAAAATCTTGTCACAGCGTGCAATCCGGTTGTCTGGGTTCCCTGAAAAATTCGGGATGACTCATGTTTCTGGAAAATGCTGAACAAAGGTACCACTGAATTTTACGACTTTTAGTCCAAATTATTACAAACCATGAAAGCTGTAGCCGTTTTACTTTTGCCTGCCTGCTGGCTCCTGGCGACCTGTCAGCATGCACCTCCACCTGCAAACAATCCTTTTCCTGTGTCTGAATCGGTTTTTCATCCGGAACAATTTACCGCCCCGAAAGCTGAAAAAAAGCCGCACCAACTCCGCGCAGCCAACGGCGACGCGCGCATCGACGACTACTACTGGCTGAACCAGCGCGACAACCCGGCCGTGCGCGCTTACCTGGAAGCCGAAAACCGCTACGCCGACTCGGTGCTGGCGCCGGTAGCCAATTTGCAACAGGCGTTGTTTGATGAAATGAAAGCCCGCATTCAGCAAGACGACAACACGGTACCCTACCTCAAAAACGGCTACTGGTATTACACCCGCTTTGCGCAGGGCCAGGAGTACCCGATTTTTTGCCGGAAAAAAGGCAGCCTGGAGGCGCCCGAGCAGGTCATGCTCGACGTGAACGCGCTGGCAAAAGGCCAGGAATACTGCCTGGCTACCGGCCTGGAGGTCAGTCCGGACAACCGGCTGTTGTTTTACGTAGTCGATTTCAGCGGCCGCAACTTGTTCGAAGGCCGCATCCTCGATCTGGAAACGGGGCGCATCCTGCCCGACCGTTTTACCGGCATCCCGGCCGGCGGCGCGGCCTGGGCCAACGACAACCAACACCTGTTTTACGAAACCAAAGACGCCGCCACCTTGCGCACCAACCAAATCTGGCGCCACCGCCTCGGCGGCGACGGCAAAAGCGAGGCGCTGGTTTTTGAGGAAAAAGACGAAACGCTGTACCTGAGCCTGTCCAAATCCAAATCGGGGCGCTACATTTTCCTCCACCACGGCTATACCGACAACCTCGAAACCCACTTTCTCGACGCCGGCGCGCCGCTGGCCGGCTTTCACATTTTCCGCCCTAAAGAGCCCGGGTTTTACTACACAGTCGACCACTGGAACGACAAGTTTCTGATCCGGACCAACTGGCAAGCGCGCAATTTCCGGCTCCTGGAAACCCCAGTGACCCAGCCCGGGCCGGAGCACTGGACCGAGCTGCTGCCCCACCGGCCGGAAGTGTTGCTGCAAGGTTTTGAGGTTTTCAAAGACTATCTGGTGATCGCCGAGCGCAAAAACGGTCTTGACCAGTTGCGCATCATCCGCTGGGCCGACCGGCAGGAGCATTACCTCGATTTTGGCGAGCCGACGTACTCGGCCGGGCCGGTTCAAAATGCCGAGTTCGACACGCCGGTGCTGCGCTACCGCTTTTCTTCGTTGAAAACGCCCGGGTCTATTTTCGACTACGACATGGGCAGCCGGCAAAAGACGCTGCGCAAAACCGAGCCGGTGCTGGGCGGCTTCGATCCGGCGAACTACAGCACCGAATTTATCCGGGCCCAAACGGCCGACGGTGTGGCCGTGCCGATTTCGCTGGCCTACCGCCGGGGGCTGAAACGCGACGGCAGCGCGCCCTGCCTGCTCATCGGTTACGGCGCCTACGGCTTTGCTTACGATCCCTCGTTCAACCGCGAGGCCCTCAGCCTGCTCGACCGCGGGTTTGTGGTGGCCATTGCCCACGTACGGGGCGGCACCGAAATGGGCTACGGCTGGTATGAAGACGGGAAAATGCTGCGCAAAATGAACACCTTCACCGATTTTATCGATTGCGCGGCCACCCTTTGCGCAGAAAAATACACCCATTCCGACCGCTTGTTTGCCAGCGGCCGTTCGGCGGGCGGCCTGCTGATGGGCGCCGTGGCTAATATGGCGCCCGGGCAGTTTCGGGGCATCATTGCCGGCGTGCCGTTTGTCGACGTGCTCACCACCATGAGCGACGCCAGCATTCCGCTCACCACGGGGGAATACACCGAATGGGGCAATCCGGCCGTCGCCGAGCAATACCAGTACATGAAACAATACTCGCCGTACGACAATGTACGGGCGCAGGCCTACCCGCATTTGCTGGTGCTCACTTCTTTTTCCGACTCCCAGGTGCAGTATTTCGAACCGGCAAAGTGGGTGGCTAAGTTGCGCGATCTGAAAACCGACTCCAACAGCCTGCTGTTCAAAACCAACATGAGCGGATCGCATGGCGGCGCTTCGGGGCGTTTTGAGCGCTTGCGCGAGCGCGCGCTGGAGTATGC
>CAZVZH010000104.1:2418-14345 GCA_964630705.1 uncultured Saprospiraceae bacterium
ATGGCGGCGCTTCGGGGCGTTTTGAGCGCTTGCGCGAGCGCGCGCTGGAGTATGCGTGGATGATGGGGGTTTTAGGCGGGCGTTAAGCAACTTAGATGTTGATGGCGCGGACGCAACAAGTGTAGGGAAAGCCTCGGAGAGGCGCAATGTTTGTAGCCTGATCGTGGGCAACCTTTGTTTGGAGCGAGAAGAGCCGCTCGATGTCTGAGCGGCTCTTCTCGCTCCAAAATTGTTTATTCCTCTTATTCTATGTACTACAAACGTTTTGCCTCTCCGAGGCTTTCTGTACAGCAGTAGCGCGGACGCCAACTGCAAACTACCCGGAATATTGATTTCAAACTTGAAATAAAAAAAACGCGCCGTTCAAAAAGAGCGGCGCGTTTATCGCGGTGTTTGTTATTCTTCTTCTTCGTAGCGGTCTTTTAGCCGGTATTTCAATTTTTCCAGCGGTTTGAGTTTCTTTTTTTTGTTTGCGGGATACTGTTGTTCGCGGTCGTCAGAATAACGGAAATCTTTTTTGCTTTTCTCCCAGTGTTTCATGGTAAAATCGCTTTTAATTAAAGGTGTTGGATTTGGATAAAACATAGCCTGACAGAATAAAACCAAGCAAATGCCGCCAGACCAAGCCCAAAAGTAAAGGCGTCTGAGATTTTTTGCAAAAGGATAAGCCGTTAAAATTTTAAGGGCTCGCTTTTTTTCACTTGCGCATTCAACAGCACTTTCGTGCCGGTGATTTTTCCGGAAACAGGAGGAGGCGGGTCGTTGGGCGCTTCATGTTTGGGCGGAATGTCGGCCGGGGCCGTGCGTTCACTCCAAAGCGAGGCCAACACACCAGCCAGTAAAAGGCTGCCGATGGTCAGCAAGGACGCGAGTTCGGAAATATGAATATGCTGGGGCAGCAAGACCATTTTTACCCCGATAAAAAACAGGATGCCCATCATACTGTACTTCAGGTAGGAGAAGCGGTCGAGCATATTGGCCAGCAGGAAATACAGCGAACGCAGTCCGAGAATGGCAAAAATGTTGGAGGAGAACACCAGAAACGGGTCGGTGGTGATGGAGAACACCGCCGGCACCGAGTCGAAGGCGAACATGATGTCGGTGGTTTCCACCACGAGCAGGGCTACAAACAGCGGGGTGATCGACCAGCGCCGGTTTTCGACTACAAAAAAGCGGCCGCCGGCACTACTGCGGCTGACGGGGTAAAAGCGGCGGACAAACTTGACGATGCCATGGTCATTGAAGTCTTCCTCTTTTTCGCCGTCTGCCCACATTTTATACGCCGACCAAAGCAGCAAGGCGCCAAAAATGTAAAAAAACCAGGTGAAATAGTGCACCAGCGCGATGCCTGCGCCGATCAGCAGGCCCCGGAACACCAGCACGCCCAGAATACCCCAGAACAAGACTTTGTGTTGGTATTGTTTGGGAATGCGGAACCGCGCGAACACCAGCGCCATGACAAAAAGATTGTCGATGCTCAGGGCTTCTTCCAGCAGGTATCCGGTCAGGTATTTGAGGGCGGCTTCGCGGCCGCCCATGGGTTCGTAGGCGTACAGGCCGAGGTTGAACCACTTGTATTCGTAGGCGTAGTAAATGAAAATATTGAACAGCAAGGCCAGACTCACCCAAGCCAAAGTTGCCAGGCCCGCTTCACGGGCTGTGGGCGTGTGCGCGCGCCGGTTAAAAACGCCCAAATCGATAAACATCAACACCACCACCAGGGATATAAACCCTATCCAAACATATGGTTCGATCATGATTTCATTCAAAATTATTGGCAGAAAGATAAAGCGCAAAAATTTGTCATTCAGTTATTTTTTGACCCGTATTGCGCCCTACTCTGCCGGTGTTATCTATTTTTACTTTCCCAAGTTGACCTGATGACGCTGCTCTAAACAATCGGTCATCCGCTTAGTTGAAATTTGATTTTGACTGCCGGCGCGCATAAGACGAAGCGCTGGTTTAATTCGATTAATATTCCGGGAAAAGTGTCGCCCACTTTTCTTTTTGCTCAAACCTTCTGTGTTCGCTATGAAATTTTTTACTGCTCTTTTTTTGCTGCTGGCTTGCAGCCTCGCTCAGCCGGCATTGGCCCAAAATCTCCCCGTTCGTTTTAGCTGGGGGGCCGAGTATTTCCCCGACAATTATCAGGCCATTCGGGAAAAACCCGAGCTCAGCCCGGCCGAACTGGTCAACGGTTACTACTACCGGTACATCCAGTGCCGCGAGGTCCCGACGGCCCAGCAGCGCGCCCTGTTGGAAAACCAGGGCGTTCAGTTTATCCACTACATCACTTTCGGCGCCTACCTGGTAGCGCTCCCCCAACATTTCGACATCGGCCAGTTGGAGAACCTGCAAGTACGCAGCATCGTGCCGGTCGACCCGCAGTGGAAACTCGCCCAAAACCTGCGCGAGCGCCCTTTCGGCGCCTGGGCGGTACACGGCGACCGGGTGGAAGTTGTCCTGCAAGCCTATCCGCAGTTGCGGATCGACGAAGCCGCCGAGCGCTGCGCCGACCTGAACCTCGAGGTCCTTTTTTCCGGCAAGCAAAACGGTTTTCTGCACCTGAGCATCCCGCAGGACCAACTGGAACTGCTGGCAGCCCAACCCTTCGTCCGCTACCTCGAGCTGCTGCCCCCTCCGGGCGAACCCGAAGATACCGGTGGGCGTAACTTGCACCGCATAGGCTTGCTCGACGTCGACCACCCCGGCGGCCTCCATCTCAACGGCGAGGGAGTGTCGGTCATGGTTCGCGACGACGGTCCGCTGGGTCCGCACATCGACTTTCAGGGCCGCAACACCGATTTGTTCGACCCTTCCGACCTCAACAACAGCAACCACGGCGACGGCGTGGGCGGCGTGATGGCCGGCGCCGGCAACCTCAACCCCGTGATGCGCGGCATGGCTACCGGAGCGAAAATTTTTACCATCCGGTACCAGGCCGATTTTCAGGACCAGACCATGGACCTGCACTTCAACGAAAACGTTACCATTACCAACTCCTCCTACTCCAACGGCTGCAACGCCGGCTACACCACCATCACCCAAATCGTCGAGCAACAGCTCTTTGATAACCCGACGCTGATGCACGTTTTTTCCGGCGGCAATAACAACAACGCCGAATGCGGCTACGGCGCCGGCGATCAGTGGGGCAACATCACCGGCGGCCACAAAGTAGCTAAAAACTGCATTGCCACTGCCAATCTGTATGTCGACGGAACCATCGTAGAATCGTCGAGCCGGGGCCCCGCCCACGACGGCCGCCTCAAACCCGAACTTGCAGCCCACGGCCAAAACCAAAACTCCACCGATCACAACAATACCTACCAGGTTTTCGGCGGCACCTCCGCCGCCGCGCCGGGCATTGCCGGCTGTATGGCCGTGCTTACCCAGGCATACAAACTACAGCACAACGGCGAACAGCCGAAAGCAGCCCTGCTTAAAACAGCCTTGATGAACACTGCCAATGACCTGGGTAACCCTGGCCCGGATTTTAAATTCGGCTACGGCCACGTCAATACCTGGCGCGCTTACCAACTGCTGCAAGCAGGCAACTACCTGGAAGGCGCGGTAGAACAGGGCGCCGAAACCACGCACACCGTCCAGGTGCCTTTTGGTACCCGCCAGGCCAAGATCATGCTGTACTGGGCCGATCCGGCCGCCAGCCAAAATGCTTCCCGCGCCCTGATCAACGACCTCGACATTGTGGTTACGGCGCCGGACGGCACCACGACCCACCTGCCCTGGAAACTCAACACCGCCCCCGACCCGATCCTCCTGAACGCCCCGGCCGGCCGGGGCCGCGATTCGCTGAACAACTCCGAGCAAGTAGTGATCGACGACCCGGTAGGCGGCGGCACGTACACCATTACCGTCAAGGGTTACGAGGTGCCGATGGGTCCGCAGGATTACTTCCTGGCCTGGGAATTTTACAACGACGACGTGAAACTCACTTTCCCTTCCGGCGGCGAGGGCCTCGTGCCGGGTGAAGTAGCCGTGCTGCAATGGGACGCCTATGGTACCAGCGCCAATTTTACGCTTCGCTATTCGCTCGACGACGGCGCTACCTGGAACCCTATTACGACTACGGCCGGAACCAACCGCATGTTCAACTGGACGATACCGAACACCATCAGCAACCAGGTGCGCGTGCTCATCATCCGCGGCAGCCGGCGCGACACCACCGACTTCCCGCTGTCTATCGTCGGGGTACCGAAAAACCTGAAAGTGGAAAAAGTTTGTCCGGATGAAATGACGGTTTCCTGGTCGGAAGTCAACGACACGCTAAGTTATGATGTGTACACCCTAGGACAGAAGTACATGGAGATCGTCGGCACGACCGATACCTCCGTCTATACTTTCCCGATTCAAAATGCCGGCAATGAACAATGGTTTTCTGTAAGAGCCAGCCACCCGAACGGGCTGGCCGGTCGTCGCGCCGTCGCGGTGCGCTGGGCCGGCGGATTGAAAAATTGTCCGCAGGACAACGACGTGGCGCTGGGGCAAATTCTGGCGCCCAGCAGCCAGGCCCTGGCCTCGGTCATCAGTTGCCAGGCTATAAACGCGCCGGTAAAAGTGCGGGTGGTTAATGCCGGCCTTAAGGCGATCGACGGGGCCACGCTCAGCTATCGGTTGAACAACGATCCGGTCGTTACGGAAGCCTTGCCGGTGATCGACTCGGGCGCAACGCTCGATTACACGTTTTTGCAAACGCTGTCAATCACGGCAAACGGGCAAAACACCCTGCGCATCTGGTCGACGTACGCCAATGAAAACGTATTTTTCAACGACACGCTGAACACGAGTTTTCAGGCTATCGTCAGCGCTTCCAACCAGTTTTTCACCCAAACCTTTCAAACCGCTACGTTCCCGCCGACCGGCTGGTCGATCGGCAACCCCGACAACAACGTGACTTGGGCCCGTACGCCCACCAACGTGATTGGCGCAAACGGACAGAACACCCGGGCCGCTTTTCTCAACGTGTTCAACTACGGCAACGCCCAGGGCCAGGAAGACTACCTTTACCTGCCGCCGATCAACCTGAGCAACCTGCCCAGCCCGGGCATCCGCTTCGATCTGGCGCATGCCAACTACGATTCTACGTATTCCGACAGCCTGCGGATTGAAGTGTTTGCCAATTGCGATGTGAATTCCACCCCGACTATTATTTGGGGCAAAGGCGGTCCGCGCCTGGCTACCACCCTGAATTCCACGGCAGCCTTTGCGCCCGACGCGGCCAATGACTGGCGCACGGAGGGGGCCTCGCTCCAAAGTTTTGCCGGCCAGAACGTGATTGTACGTTTCGCTTCGGTCAACGACTTTGGCAACAATATTTACATCGACAACGTCGGGTTCATCGAGTACAACACCTCGCCGCCGGTGGCGCAAATTCTCCAGTCGGCCGATACCATTTGCCGGCTCGACACCATCCGCTACACCGCCGCACCGGCGCCGCTGGCCGACTACACCTGGCTGTTTGGCTCCGGCGCACAACCGTCCAACGCCACCGGCCCCGGCCCGCACGCCGTGCGCTACCTCTCCGCCGGCAACAAAAGCGTTCGCCTGGTGGTCAGCAACCCGAACGGCGCCGACACTTCGCTGATCGCCGTGCCGGTGCTCGGGCCGCCTGTGGCCAAATTTACTTGGGCCGCCAGCGCAGGCACCGTCACCTTTACCAACACCAGCACCAGCGGTCAATCGTACCTCTGGAATTTCGGCGACGGCGCCACCAGCACGGAGTTTAGCCCGGTGCACACGTACACGGCTTCGGGCGATTACACTGTCACGCTCACCGTGACGAATGTGTGCACCAGCGCCACCAAGTCGGAAACGTTCAATGTGAACATCGTTAGCACGAAGGAACTTCCCGAAGCGCGCGACATCCGGATTTTGCCCAACCCCACCTTCGGCGATTTCCGCGTGGAATTGAACAGCACGGTCGGCGCCGACTTGCAATTCAATCTGCTTGACGCACAAGGCCGAATCGTCAAAACGGTGCGCCTCAACAGCCTGCCGGGTAAAACAATCGTCCCATTCGAAGGGCTTAACCTTGCGACAGGCCTTTACCAGCTGCAATTGCAAACCCCCAGCGGGGTTTTGGCGTTTAGCATTGCGGTGCAGTGAAGGTGATTATTATGGGGAATGTGGTCAATGTGGTCAATGGACGCGTTTCATTGACCACATTTTTTGGATATAAGCATTTGGATCAACCCTGAACAGGCTCCACTCCACATTGACCACATTCCCCACATTAATCACCTTCTTTTCCCATGCTAAAAATCGCTTATTCGCCAACCTACAAATACGAATTGCCGGAAGGGCATCGGTTTCCGATGCAGAAGTACGAGCTGTTGCCTGAGCAATTGTTGTACGAGGGAACCGTAACAGAAAGCCACTTTTTTCACCCAGGGCTACTCGAGCGGACAGTGGCCTTGCGCACACACACCGAGGAGTATTGGGAAAAACTGACCGGGGTGGCGCTCAGTGAGCGGGAAATACGCGCTATCGGGTTTCCGATCAATGAAAAATTTGTCGAGCGTGGGCGCCACATTGCGCAGGGCACCATCGAGTGCGCTTTGTTCGCCCTGGAACAGGGTGTGGCGCTGAATATCGCCGGCGGCACCCACCATGCCTATGCCGACCGGGGAGAGGGTTTTTGCTGTTTTAACGACCAGGCTGTGGCCGCCAACTACCTGCTCGATCAGGGCCTGGCCCGGCAGATTCTCATCGTCGATCTCGACGTGCACCAGGGCAACGGCACCGCGCATATTTTCTGCGACGAGCCCCGGGTATTCACGTTTTCCATGCATGGCGCCCGCAACTACCCGTTGCGCAAAGAGCGCTCCGACCTCGACCTGCCCTTGCCGGACGGCATGACCGATGCGCCCTACTTGAAACTACTGCGCGAAACCCTGCCGCGACTTATTGATCAGGTGCAGCCTGATGTTGTGTTTTACCTCAGCGGGGTCGATATTTTAGAAACTGACCGGCTCGGCCGCCTGCGCATCAGCCGGGCCGGTTGCCGCGAACGCGACAAGTTCGTATTCGAAACCTGCCGAAAAAACCGCCTGCCGGTGGCCGTCAGCATGGGCGGCGGCTATTCCACCCGCCTGGCCGACATCGTGGAAGCCCACGCCAACACGTTTCGGGTAGCGCAGGAGCTGTTTTTTTGAGCGTGTTCAAAAGTTAGTGCCACACCTCGCCCAACGGGATTGAGGTGTGGCACTAATTTTTTTAACCCACGGTCAACGCTGAATAACCGTCGTATCGCGGTCGTATGCCAGGCAGGTAAAAATACCCAGGGGATTAGCTGTACCGCGCACGTTGCTCTTGATCGGAGAAGGTTGGGCGAAGGGGTTTATGTTGCCGAAAACGGCCAGTTGCACGCTCTCGACATAGTCGTAGTAATCCTTGGTGATGTGGAAAATGGTGTTGTACACCGTGTCGCCTTGCACCAGTTCGTAGCCGGTGCCAAAAGCAATTTTCGCGGTGGTGGCAGCCCGGTCGTTGGCCAGGAAATCCTGCTCCGGTACGCTGTCGAGCGAGCCGTAGTTGAGCATTCGCCGGAAAAAATTTTCCTGGCTGGGGTCGTCGGTGATGTAGGTGAGCACCCGGGCGAGCGTATCCTGGTCGGGGTTCCACTCTACCACCACACTATCGATGGGGAGGCGGGGCAGCATAGTGGTTTGGCCGGTAAAGGAGGTACCGTCGGGCAAGGTGACGTTCAGGGTATAATTTTGGCCTGCGGTTTCCGGCACCAGGTTCAGGCCGGTGTAGTTGAAAATCTTGAGCGGACTCAACTCCAGGGAAATCTGGTTGTACAAAGTATCCACACGGCCGTCGTAGGCGATGGTGACCGTGGCGCCGTCGAGCAGGGTTTTTTCCAAAAAAGTAGAATCCAACCCAAGCGGATCGAAGAAGCCGTAGCTCCGCGTGAGCAAGAGCCGAAAGGGTTTGCCCGGCTCGAGGTAACACTCCACCACCGGTTGGGGGTTGTACTCCGGCAGGTCGATGGTTACTTCTTTTTCAAGGTTGCAGGCTGAGAGGGCGGAAAGGAAAATGATGAACGCGGGGATGTTTTTTATCTTTAGCATAATTACACTCTTTTGTATAGACAGGATTTATTTATAGACAGGATTTTACAGGATTTATTTATAGACAGGATTTTACAGGATTTATTTATAGACAGGATTTATTTATAGACAGGATTTATTTACAGACAGGATTTACAAGATTTTCAGGATTTATTCTTTGACAGGATTATTTAAAATTGGGTTATGAAATAGATGTGTTTTATAGACAAGGAAAATACATGAATACAACTACGTAGGAAAAAGATTACAGCTTAGAAAAAAATCCTGTAAATCCTGTAAATCCTGTAAAATCCTGTCTATAAATAAATCCTGTAAATCCTGTCCATACTCAGAATTTGAAATTCCAGGTGACAGAGGGCAGGATAGGGAACAACGACACTTGTTTGGCCGCGATAGCCGTCGGCACTTCCACCGTCTGCCCATCCTGACCTATATTTTCCAATTCGGCATCCAGATAGATGAAATACGGGTTGCGTCGGTCGGTGGCGTTGTAAATACTGATGGTCAGGTCTTGCTCGCTGCGGCGCGTTTTCCATTTGTACACAATACCCAGGTCGAGGCGCATATAGGGCGGGTAGCGAAACGAATTTCGTTCGCCGTACACCGGAACCACCGCCTGAAAGGGCGCGCCCGGCACATCCTGGAAGGTGTAGCGCCCCAGCGGCAGCCAGCTGACATAGCCCGAGGTGTACACCCAGGTGGCGGTGAGCTGCCACTTGCGGCTGAGTTCGTACAGGGCGACGATGCTGAGGTTGTGCCGGGTATCGAAGCGGGGCGGGAAGTAGTCGCCGCCGTTAATGTCCTGAAATTTGCCGCGTTTCACCCAGGCCAGCGTGTAGCCGATCCAGCCGGTGAGGCGGCCGTCTTTTTTCTCAATTTCAAGTTCGAGCGGGCTGTAGGCGAATCCGCGTCCGATAGCCAGCTCGCCCTCCAGCGCGTCGTTGGCAAAGAGTTCGGCGCCGTCGATAAAGTCGACCTGGTTTTGCAGCCATTTGTACCAGGCTTCCCAGGTGATCAGCCACTTGTCGCGAAAGAGGTAGGAGGTACCGATGGCGATTTGGTCGCTGATTTCGGGTCGGACGCCTTCGGTGCTGGGATACCAGATGTCGGTGGGCAGCGAAAGGCCGCTGCTGGCCAGCAGGTGAACGTACTGGCTCATGCGACTGTAGGAAGCCTTGGCCGACCAGCGCTCGTTGAGGGCATAGGTGGCGGCAGCGCGGGGCTCGAAGTTGGCGTAAAAGGCGGGGTTGTTTTGCCAGGCGGAGATGCGGGCGCCGTAGCTGAGTTTCAGCCGGTCGGTGGCGGCCCATTCGTCTGCGAAATACAGGCCATACTCGAGTCCGTCGAAGCCTTGGCCCGACTCGAAATTGACCTGCCCGTCGTCGCTGCCGAATTTGAGCCGCGCCACATCGAATTCGTGGTAAGTGATATTACCGCCAAAGCGGATGGTGTGCGCGTTGCTGGGCTGGTAGTAAAAATCGATTTTGGTATTGGCATCGCGCACGTTGGAGCCCAGGCTGAAGGAAAAACCCTGGAGGATGTTGCGGATGCGGTAGCGGTAGTCGGAGTAGGTAAAGGTGAGGTTGGAAAATAGTTTGGGGCCGTAAATATGGTTCCAGCGGGCGGTGCCGGTGGCGTTGCCCCAGTCGAACAGGAAGTTGAAATTTTCGTCTTTGAACTTGAACACGTCGCGACCGAAATAGCCGCTGAGGTACAGCCGGTCTTTCTCTGTGAGGGTAAAATTGACCTTGGTGTTCAGGTCGTAAAAGTAATAGTCGGGGATGGGGTTGTAGTCGGGGTTGTCTTCATTGGCCATGTTGATGCCGCGGGTGATCAGGTCGGCGTAGGTGCGGCGCCCGCTGACGATAAACGAGGAGCGGTCTTTTTGGATCGGGCCTTCTACCGTAAGGCGGCTGGAAATGAGCCCGATGCCGCCGGTCACGTCGTATGCCTTGTTGTTGCCTTCTTTCATGCGCACGTCGATCACCGACGACAGGCGGCCGCCGTACTGCGCCGGGAAACCGCCTTTGTACACTTTGAGGTCTTTGACGGCGTCGGAGTTGAAGGTGCTGAAAAAGCCGAACAGGTGGTTGGGGTTGTACACCACGGCTTCGTCGAGCACGATCAGGTTCTGGTCGCCGCCGCCGCCGCGCACAAATATGCCCGTGGTGCCTTCGGAGCCGGAAGCAACCCCGGGTTTGAGTTGCAGGATTTTGATCAGGTCGACCTCTCCGAACAGGGCGGGCAGGGCTTTGGCCTCGCGGGTGCTGAGGGTAGTCACCGACATTTCGGTGCTTTTTACCTTGTCGGCCAGGGTATTGGCGCGCACCACCACCTCGTTGAGCACGGAGCCTTCGGGGAGCAAGGCTACGTCGAGGGTGAGCGCGCCGGCACGCGGCAGGATGCGGCGTTCGACGGAGGCGTAGCCCAGGTAGCTGAAGCGCAGGGTAACCGAATCGGGCCCCTCTGCGGCAGGCAGGGTAAAGGAGTAAAAACCGTACTCGTTGCTCACATTGCCTTTTTGCAAGCCCAGGGCTTCGACGGTGGCGCCAATGAGCGTTTCGCCGTTTTCAGCGTCGGTCAAACGGCCGCTGATCGTGGCGGTGCTTTGGGCCTTGAGGCTACAGGTAACGAGGAGAAAAAACAGGACGGGGATGGGTAGTTTCATATTTATGAATGGTGTTACAGTGTTTCGGCGCAGGCAAAACAGGGTAAAAAAAATTTTGTTCTGCAAAACAGCAAAGGGAAGCGGGGCAATCCATATTAAATTCGATAAAACAAGCCACCTGCTAGACGCCCAAGCTTTTCCGGAGGTGGCTTCGATGCCGCATTTTTATCCTTTATTTTGTCGCCCTCAAAACGGATGGACAGGAACAGAATTTTTAGTTGGGGTGGGAGTTTCAACGAACGGTTGAATTGGATCAGCAAGCGGTAAAATGCCAGCCTTTGGCGCATGAAAAAGCCCCTGCAACCGGAGTAAGTTCCGGATGCAGGGGCCAGCGTCGGTAGTTGTCCGATTATTTCCAGGCCGCCAGCAAGCCGCTCATCAGCGTGATGGTCAGCATCCAGTATCCGGCGTTTACCGCGATGTATTTCCAGCCTTTGCGCTCGAACATCGCGTTGGTGGCCAGTACCGGCAAGACCAAAAACAGGGCGCCGATAAAAAATCCGTGAAACGCGCCATGCTGAAAGGTGCGGTTGGAAGCGGAAAGGTTGGTTTTGTAATACTCCAGCCACCGGCCGGCTTCGGAAGCCGGGTCGGGGTTCATGGTACCGTCGGTCACGTAGTACAAAGCGCCTGAAACGAAGCTGTCGTGGTAGGCTATGGCATTCAGAGAAACGCCGAGCATCAGGCTCAACAAGAGCGACAAGCCGAGTATCAGGAGCATATTGCCGGATTTGGCCTGTTCCTCCGAAACGCCGGCAACGCGCATCCAGGTTTTGCCGAACACTTTTTCGTGGTACCAGATAAAACCGATGACGGTGGGCAGCAGGGCTGCGACGATCAATGCAACCAGGTTCATAAACAATGTTTTAGTGAAAAGTTAGTTTTCGAATTGACACGAAAGATAATCACGGCAATTTGAAATGCTTCAACTTTTGTCAAACATTTTGTTTTTGCCACTAGCTATATGCGCCCGCGCCCATACTTTTTGCGTTTTTTAAACCGGCCGAGTTTACCTTGTTCGTTGCCAAAACAGCAGCATCAATCCAAAGCCGCCCGAATCTGCTGCCACAGCTCGCCTTTTCCTGCGCCTGCAGGCGCTGCCCCCGCTTCATATTGTTTTTCAAAACCGGCCCGGTCGAGCAGGGTCAGCGGCGCGAGTTTTTCTT
>CAZVZH010000105.1:0-14299 GCA_964630705.1 uncultured Saprospiraceae bacterium
CAGTTCGTCGCGGTGCACATCGAACACCAGTTCGTCGTGCACTTGCAGGATCATGCTGGAGCGGAATTTTCCGGCGCGCAGGGCTTTCCAGATGTTGACCATCGCCACTTTGATCATGTCGGCCGCCGTACCCTGAATGGGCGTGTTGATGGCCATGCGTTCGGCCATGCTGCGGTGCATGCCGTTGCGGCTGTCGATGTCGCGCAGGATGCGGCGGCGGCCGAGCAGGGTCTCGACGTAGCCGTGTTTGCGGGCAAACTCAACGGTGCTGTCCATGTAGTGTTTGAGGCCGCGGTACTGGGCGAAATAGTTGTCGATCAGCTCTTTGGCTTCGGGGCGTTTGATGCCGAGCTGGTTGCTGAGGTTGGTGGCGCCGGCGCCGTAGATGATGCTGAAGTTGACGGTTTTGGCGGCGCGGCGCTGGTCGGGCGTCACCTGTTCGAGCGGTACGCCGAACACGCGGGCGGCGGTGGCCTGGTGGATGTCCTGGTTGAGGCTGAAGGCTTCGAGCATGGCTTCCTCGTTGCTGATCTCGGCGATGAGGCGCAGTTCGATCTGGGAGTAGTCGGCCGAAACGAGTACGTGGTCGGCGTCGCGGGGGATGAAAGCTTCGCGGATTTTGCGGCCCTCGGCGGTGCGGATGGGGATGTTTTGCAGGTTGGGGTTTTGGCTGCTCAGGCGACCCGTAGCGGCCAGGGCCTGGTTGAAATTGGAGTGGATACGGCCGGTGCGCGGGTTGATCAGCGCGGGTAAGGCGTCGACGTAGGTGCTGCGCAGTTTGTTGAGGGCGCGGTGCTGGAGGATGTCGGCGCACACCGGGTACTGGGCCGCCAGTTCGGTCAGCACACTTTCGTCGGTGGAGTACTGGCCGCTTTTCATTTTCCGGCCGGGGTACGGGATGCCGAGCCGGTCGAAGAGCACCTCGCCGACTTGTTTGGGGCTGGAAACGTTGAAAGTAAAACCGGTATCGTCGAGCACCTTTTTTTCGAGGCTGTCGATTTCGGCGCCGAGTTCTTTGGAGTAGGCTTTGAGAAAATCCGGGTCGATGCGCACGCCGGCAAACTCCAGGTCGGCGAGTACTTTCACCAGCGGAATTTCCACCTCTTCAAACAGGCGCAGCAAGCTTTTGCCGCCGGCTTCGAGTTTGGGTTCGAGGTAGTTTTTGAGCTGGAGCGTGATGTCGGCGTCTTCGCCGGCGTATTCTTTGATCTGCTCGACGGGCACATCGCGCATATTGCCTTGTGCGGCGCCTTTTTTACCGATGAGGTCTTCAATTTTGACCGGGGAGTAGTCCAGGCAAGTTTCCGCCAGGTAGTTCATGTTGTGGCGGAGTTCGGGTTCGAGCAGGTAGTGGGCGATCATGGTGTCCCAGTACGGACCGTCGAGTTCCACGCCGTAGTTTTTGAGCACAATGGCGTCGTACTTGAGGTTTTGCCCGATTTTTTGAATGTTTGGGTTTTCAAAAACCGGGCGGAACTCCTCGACGATGGCGCGGGCGGCAGCCGGGTCTTCCGGGATGGGCACGTACCAGGCCTCGTGGGGTTTGAAGGCAAAGGAAAAGCCGACGAGATCGGCCTGGGTGGCTTCAAGGGCGGTGGTTTCGGAGTCGTAGCAGATGGCCGGCCGGTCGAGTAGCTGGCGGATGAGCGCAGCGCGCTGTTCGGGCGTATCCGCCAGGTGATATGTGTGGGGCGTGTTCTGGATATTTTTGGCGCCGCGCCGGAAACCGCTTCCGGTTTCGGCGGCAGGGTCGGGCAGGGCGGTGGGCTCGTCGTCGGCAAAAAGCGAGCCCTGGGCGCCCGGCGCCGACGCGGATTTGGGTTTGCCGGAGGCGTTATTGGCAGCGGCGGGGGCCGTTTTGCTGCTCGCTGCGGGGCCGCCGGCCAGGGGGTGTTTTAAAATTTCTTCTGCCAGGGAGCGGAACTCCAGTTCGCGGAAAATGTCGATGAGGGCCTCCCGGTTGAACGGTTCGATTTCAAAAAATTTATCCTCGAACTGCACCGGTGCGTCGATGGCGATGGTGGCCAGCCACTTGGAGAGCGTGGCTTTTTCGTGGTGGGTTTTGACGATTTCCTGTTGTTTGCCTTTGAGCCGGTCGGCGTTGGCGAGCAGGTTTTCCACCGTATCGAACTCCTGGAGTAGTTTGGCGGCGGTTTTTTCGCCGATGCCGGGCAGGCCGGGGATGTTGTCGACGGAGTCGCCCATGAGCGCCAGCATGTCGACCACCTGATCGACGCGCTGGATACCCCAGCGTTCGCAGACTTCGCTGACGCCCCAGATTTCGACCTCGTTGCCCTGTCGGCCGGGTTTGTAGAGGAAAATATGGTCGTCGACGAGCTGGCCGAAGTCCTTGTCGGGCGTCACCATGTACACGTCGTAGCCCTGTTTTTCCGCCTGTTTGGCCAGGGTGCCGATCACGTCGTCGGCTTCGAAATTGGGCACGATGAGCACGGGGATGTTCATGGCCTGGATAATTTTTTCCACCCAGGGAATGGCAAAGGTGATGTCTTCAGGCTGGGCTTCGCGGTTGGCTTTGTAGAGTTCGAATTCGGTGTGTCGGAAGGTGCCGCCGGGGGGGTCGAAAACCACGGCCAAGTGGCTGGGTTGCTCGCGTTTTATCATATCCCAAACGGTGCGCATAAATCCCTGGACAGCAGAGACATTCCACCCTTTGGAGTTGATCAACGGCCGGGTAATGAAGGCGTAGTGGGCGCGGTAGATGAGGGCGTGGCCGTCGAGCAGAAAGAGTTTTTTCATGGTATGGTATTTGTTCGTAAATGTACGGGAATGCCCTAACTCAGCCTACCTTCGCGACCCCTTTCCATAATCCTCCTCCAAATTCAACACGTTATTCTTCCATCAACTGAGTCCCTTCCCGTGCAATACTTACACCTGGCTACACTTCCCGTTGGCCCCATTGAAGACAACCTGATTTTGCTCACGGAAACCGCCCGGGTCGACGCCCTGAGCCCCCTGCTTCAGGAAACCGAGATGGCCTTTTTGCGGCAATCGGTTGCCAAGGGCGTGCAAACGTTCTTTTTCCCGCAGGCCGACCGCGCCGTGTTTGTCCGCATTCTGGAAACTGCCGCCGACCCGGCCGCTCAGCTCGAAGAGGCCCGGCTCAACGCCAATACGCTGCTGGGCGAACTGAACCACTACAAAATTGACTCGGCCGTAGTACGCAGTTTTTGCGACGAAGCGCTCAGCCTGGCCTTCATCGAAGGTTTGCTTTTGGGCAGCTACCAGTATCTGGAATATTTTTCTGAGCCGGCAAAAAAAGCCAAGGGCCTGAAGCGCCTTTCCTGGTCGCACGACAATCCGCCGCTCGCCGCTGTCGACGAGCTCAACGTGCTGGTGGAAAGTGTCTGCCGCGCGCGCGACATGGTGAATGCCCCGCATTCGCATTTCGATACCCTCGCCTTGGCCCAGGCCGTGGAACAAGCGGGTCAAACCCACGGATTTTCGGTAAAAACACTCGACCGGAAAGCGCTCGAAGCCCTGCACATGGGCGGCTTGCTGGCGGTCAACCAGGCCAGTTCGGTACCGCCCCGCTTTTGCATCCTCGAATGGAAGCCCGAAAATGCCCGCAACACCCGTCCGGTAGTGCTCATTGGCAAAGGTGTAGTGTACGACACCGGCGGCCTGAGCCTGAAAACCCCCGACGGCATGGAAAGCATGAAGTGCGACATGGCCGGCGCGGCGGCCGTCGTCGGCGCCTTGTCGGCAGCAGCCCGCACCCAGCTACCGGTGCACGTGATCGGCCTGATTCCGGCCACCGACAACAAAATCGGCGAGCAGGCACTGTCGCCCGGCGACGTGATCCGGATGTACTCTGGTACCACGGTAGAAGTGGTGAACACCGACGCCGAAGGCCGCCTCATCCTGGCTGACGCCCTGCACTATGCCAAGCAATTCGAGCCTGAGCTGGTAGTCGACCTGGCCACCCTCACCGGCGCCGCCGTACGCGCCCTGGGCAACCAGGCTATTTGCTACATGGGTACGGCCGGCCCCGAGGTGAAACGCGCGCTGGAATCCAGCGGCTGGAACACCTACGAGCGCGTGGTCGAGCTGCCGCTGTGGAAGGAATATGGCGACGAACTGAAGAGCAGTATTGCCGACCTGAAAAACATGGGCTCGGGCCCGGCTGGCATGATCACGGCTGGAAAATTCCTCGAACATTTCGCAGATTTTCCCTGGTTGCACCTCGACATCGCCGGACCTGCTTATCTTCGCGCTGCTAACGGCTATCGGCCCAAAGAGGGCACCGGAGTTGGTGTCCGCCTGATCTTCGACTTTTTAAAACAATGGAAAACATAACCATCGGAATAACCAGCGGCGATATCAACGGTATCGGCCTGGAAACCATTCTCAAAGCCCTGGCGCTGAAAAACGCCGGCAAATCCTTCAAAACCGTCATCTACGGCAGCACCAAAGTGGTGGCCTACCACAAAAACATCATTACCCAGGAAAATATCCAATTCAACTCCATCCAGCACGCCGGAGAAGCCCAGGCCGACCGGATCAACGTGATCAACTGCTGGCAAGACAACGTCAACATTACCCTGGGCAAACCCACCGACGTGAGCGGCAAATGCGCCTTCGAAGCCATCGAACGCGCTACCGCCGACCTGAAATCGGGCGCTATCGATGCCCTCGTCACCGCCCCGATCAACAAGAAAGCCATGCAATTGGCCAATTTCCCCTTCATCGGCCACACCGAATACATCACCGACGCCCTGGGCGCCAAGGCCTCGCTCATGCTCATGGTGTCGGACAACCTGCGCATCGGCATCGTCACCAATCATCTGCCCATCCGCGACGTGGCCCGGGCCGTGACGACCGAACTGGTGCTGCGCAAACTGGAAATCCTGGCCGAAACCCTGCGCATCGACTTCAACCTGGGCAAACCCACCATAGCCGTGCTCGGCCTCAACCCGCACGCCGGCGACGAAGGCGCTATTGGCAAAGAAGACGATACTATCATCCGGCCGGCTATCGACAAGGCCAAGGAAAAAGGCATCCTGGCCTTCGGGCCCTTCCCGGCCGACGGCTTTTTTGGCTCCGGGCAGTTTACCAAGTTCGACGCCGTGCTGGCCATGTACCACGACCAGGGCCTCGTGCCGTTCAAAACCCTGTCGTTCGGCGAAGGCGTCAACTATACCGCCGGGCTGGCGGCGGTGCGCACCTCGCCCGACCACGGCACGGCTTACGATATCGCCGGCAAGGGCGAAGCCGATGAGGCCTCGTTTATCCGCGCGCTGTTTTTGGCTGCCGACATCGTGCGCAACCGCAACGAATACCTCGAAATGCACGCCAACTCGCTGGAAACCCGCAAACGCAAGGCCCTGGAAAGCGAAACCGGCGAAGACGAAGAAGTGGAAGAAGTACCAGCGGAAGAGTAGTTTTCTTCCAGCATTTTATTGATTTACGATTTAGCGATTTACGATTTACGATTGGGTTCACCTTTCCGGAAGAAGGAAAGGATGCAGATTTTGTGAACATTTCAAAAGCGTCATACTCCCCTATCCGGAAAGGTGAACCCAATCGTAAATCGTAAATCGCTAAATCGTAAATCGCAAACACCAACGACATGACCACTCTCTTAGGCATCGATGTAGGCGCCTCCGGCGTAAAAGGCGCGCTGGTGGAGCTCGAACACGGCCGTTTGCTCGGCGAGCGCATCCGCGTACCCACCCCCCAACCGGCAACCCCGGCGGCTCTGGCCGGCGCTTTTGCCGAGGTCGTAGAATTTTTCGACTATAAAGGCTTGATCGGCTGCGGCTTTCCGGCGATCGTCAAAAACGGCGTCGCGCATTCCGCAGCGAATATCGACCCACACTGGATCGGAACCAACATCGAGGCGGTTTTTGGCAAAGTGTGCGGCAACCCCGTGCGCGCCACCAACGACGCCGACGCAGCCGGTGTGGCTGAAATGCGCTACGGCGCCGGCCGGGGCGAGCAGGGGCTGGTGTTTCTCATTACCATTGGCACCGGTATCGGCACAGCCCTGTTTTACAAAGGCCAGCTGATACCCAACACCGAACTCGGCCACCTGATCTGGAAAAAAAACCGCCCCGCCGAACATTTCTGCTCCTCCAGCGCCCGCGAACGGCTCAAAATCAGCCGGCAGGACTGGGCCCGCCGTTTCAACGACTACCTCCTGCACCTCGACCGCCTGTTCTCACCCGACCTGTACATTCTCGGCGGGGGCGAAAGCAAATTTTTCGATACCTACCAGGATATCCTCCGGCCCGCCGCCCGCGTGGCGCCCGCCCAACTGCTCAACAACGCGGGAATTATTGGCGCTGCGGCCTACGCTGGCGGTTGAATGCGGAATTCGGAATGCGGAATGCGGAATTTGTTCACCATATTGGTAGGTGAAGGTTCGTGGCTTTAGTCTACCCTTTTTTCTAATTTCGAATAGGTTAAAAAATTCCGAATTCCGCATTCCGAATTCCGCATTCCGAATTCAAACGCGTTCCCGCCGGCGCTGCACCCGCTGCGCCACCAGAATGCTAATTTCATACAACAGGTAAAGCGGAATACTGACAATCGTTTGGGAAACGACGTCGGGCGGCGTGATGATTGCCGCAACAATGAGGATGGCCACAATAGCGTGGCGGCGGTAGGTGCGCAGCGAGCGGTAGCCCACTATGCCGATTTTTGTTAAAAAATAAATGACCACCGGCATTTCGAAGATCAGGCCGGTCGGGATGGTAAACATGGTCATGTAGGTCACATAGGAGTCGAGCGTGGGCGAAACCTGCGTACCTTCGACGGTATAGCCGGCGAGGAAATTGACGGAGAAAGCGGCAATGACGAAATAGCCGAAGGCCACGCCGAGTATGAACAGGAAAGAACAAATGCCGATGATGCCTTTGATGTTTTTGCGCTCGTTTTCGTGCAGGCCCGGCCGCACGAATTTCCAGAATTCCCATAAGATGAACGGGAAAGCCCCGATAAAACCCAGCCAAAACGAGAGGTAGAGGTGTTGCATCAGCACCTCGCCCAGCTGCCGGGTAATGATGGTGAATTCGACCGGCGTGAAGCACAGGCTGTCGCCCCAAGCCGCCCAGTGGGAAAAGCCGCACAAGACCCGGTAGGTGAGAAAATCGGGGTTGCGCGGGCCAAACAACAAGGTATTGAAAATGAATTCCTTGTTGATAAAACAAACCGTGCCCACCACCGCTATGGCCAGGGCGGAGCGCAGGATGTGGTTGCGCAACTCGGCAACGTGCTCGAAAAAAGTCATTTCCGCTTTTTCCGTATGTCGTTCCACTTCGTGTAACTGATCGATGGGCATGGGTTGGATAGACGCGCTTAGACCGGGCAAAGGTAAAAGGTTTAGTGCAGTCTGCATGCCTACGGGATTTTCTAGAGGGCGGCTTAGACCAGGTTAATTTGTAGCAGGAGGCATTCGCATAGGAGGACTACCGACCATTGGGACTGCTTTTTGATCAAAAGCATCTCGTATTTCGGTAGCAGGCAGCATCACCAGGTTTTTTACCGATACACAACGGTCCAGTTTAAATGCAGGCAACAAAACATCGAAGGTCAAAATTTCATTGGGCGTTGTCGTACTTTTAAACGCTCCGGAACCCGATGGGGCAACCAGCATTCCGCCGCCGAAGGTCGACATACAGAGGTAGGCTTCGTATTCAGTCTGATTGCGCATTTCATCTTCCAGCAACAGGCTAATTACATTGGTTTGGATATTCAGTACAGCCAGATCCTGTGCTATCTGACAGATCATATCCGGGTCGGGGCAGGAGTTCAGCCCGTCGCTTAACACACAAATTCCCCGTCGGTTGGAGGATGATTTCCGTCCATCGGAGAACAGATCGGGGGCGCTTTTTAAAGCGCAATGCAAGGGCGTCATCCCGTCGATTTGCAAATGGCTAATCGCTTGAAAGATGTCATGACGAGGCGTTTTGGTTTTTAAATAAATCTGAGGAGAAGCCCCGCATTCACCACCAACGGTAACACATCCGATTCTCGTGCGGGTTTTGATAATCTTGGTCAGTTCCAAAGCGATCAACTTCATCACCTCCATACGCGTTTCCGACCGGCCAGGAAACATCTGGGCATCCATAGAACCGCTGATATCGAGAACCAGTATCAGTTCATCATACCTGCTGAGTGAATCGAGCATCGTCAGATTCAGGAGGCGCAAAGGGCTATTCGCTGTGATTCCGGACGATTGATTTTCGGCCGAAGTGTCCTGAACAGAGGCAGTTTGTTGGCGTTTTGTCGGTTCACATACGAATGGGTTCAAATCAAGGGTGGGAATAGCCTGGTCCAAAATAGTCAGCCCATGCTCAATAGCCTGCAAATTGTGCCGGGCAGCCGCATGGTTGGGGTCGTATCGCAAAGCGATAGCGCAAAACGTCCGGGCTAGATTGAGCTCGGAGGGCAGTACTTTTTTGTGCAAGCGTTCGGGTTTTTCCAGCTGGGGATTGTAGGCGTAGGAAGAATACAAAATATGCAACATCCCAAGGGCCGCATTACTTTCTGCCTGCAGACGAAAACTGGGCATATACCGCAGGCTATCGAGCTGCATGGCTTTACGTAAATGGCGTTCCGCTTTTACCAGCAGGGCATTGGCATTTTGTTTTTCCTGAGCGCCGTAGAACAGCAGGAAGAGCCCCAGGTGATAACAGGTTTCCGGAGCGCGCACGGTGTCTTCCCGAACAACCGCAAACCGTTCGACATAATCGGCAGCTTTAGAAAACTTCCGGCGTTGCACATACACCTGGGGCAACAATTGCGTCACGGCAGGATTGCGCGGCATGAGCTCGTACGATTTTTCCAAAAGTCGCTCCGCCGCCCGGTAGCGCTTTTTTTCCATCTGCTTACGGCCTTTATTTTGGTAATGCAGCGCAGCGCGTTCATCAGAAAGAAACACGGAGCAACTGAGGCAGCAAACAGCAGAAATAAATGTCAGGTAGCAAAGGAGCAGGTAGGATTTCATTTGGATGGAAGGTTTGCAAGCTCGTTTTAAAATCTGGGGAGATAACTTGGAATGATTCAAAGTTAACTGGACAAACAATTGCAGTTATCATCACCCAATTGACCTTTATCAGTGAAATACATGATTTCTACACCTTGAAAATTTGGATGAACCTACATAAAGCGGAATGCGCTGTTCCAGACCGTTCACCTGACCCGAACCCCTTTCATATTCAATTGGATCGCCGCGCCCAGGTTTACCGCCATTTGCAGGCCGCTAAAGCTGGAAATGGCGTCGGTAGTGCTGAATTTGGTGAAGGAGGCCCGGCCGTAAAACGGGCCTATTTCCAGTTTTATCCCGAATTCGAAGCCGTTGAAAATAGCTTGATCGGTGCCCAGGAAGGCCTGGCGGTTCGTGCTGTCGAGCAGGTAATTGCCGCGCAGGCGCCGGGTAGTCCAGCCCCCGAATGCCATAATTTGAAGGTGCTCCCAATCGGTCGACAGGATTTTCCAGTCGGCCAATTGAACGGTAGCCAAAATGCTGACCGCGTTGAGCAAGACATCGACGCTATCCGTCGGCGTGCGCCAAACCTGATTGGAGGAGCGGAAATTGGCAAAGAGGCCAAAGTTGTCGGCAAACCATTTGAAACAGGGTTTATCGTTCCAGACACTTGTGTCGCGTTTTCCCGCCCCCAAGGCCCGCAGCAAACCATTGGTGCCAACGCTGCCGGACACCTCGCTGAGGCCGCTGCTCCGGTTTTGCGCCAGCAAGAGGTTGTTGTAAAAAAAGGCGGTGTCGGCGGCGACATTGCGGTCGTTGGTGAACAAGGCGAACGACAGGTCGCCGTAGAACCGCCGGGTGACAAAGGAAACCCCCAGTTTGCCATTGCCGATGCGCGCCTGCTCCTCGCCGCTGCCGGCAGTGGAGCGGCTTAGGTCGGTGAGGATGCCGACCCAGACGGTATCGGAAGGCGGGGTAGTTGGAATCAAAGAAGAGCCGTTTTGCGCCTTCGTTTTTTGACCGCTGGTGTCCAAGTTTGGTGGGTACTTACTGGCAAGGCGGTAGGTAATGCCCGATTGGGCTGCGCTCCGAAGGGCGCACAGGAGGAGCAAGGGAAGCAGTGCAAGGGCTGTCGTTTTCATTTGCATGGTTTTGCAGATGTTGAGCGAAAAAAACTCCTGCAAAACTGGCGGCCCTGGCGCCGGCTTGCCCGCTGCGATTGACGGCGTACCGCTACCGGCTTGACCAGGCGCCGGTTTTCAACAACGAAAGGCGACGGGCTTGCTCCTCACCCGGCATACCGCTCGCGCAAAATCTCTGCAAACGACTTCCCGCTGCAATGCCCCTCCACCCAAATGGATACTTCCTCCAGCCCCAACACCTTGGCCGGACCTTGCCGGGCGGCAAATGCCTGGAGTTCGGCGCGAAAATTTTCGAAACAGGCTTGCGTAGCGGCGCGGGCAGCGGCCGGCGGTTTCAGCCGGGCCTGCACGAGGCGGTGGAGCTGGCCGAGCACGAGGCGCTCGAAGTCGTGCAGGCGGTTGTGGTGGCGCAGGTTTTGAGCGGCGTTTTTGACCAGGGGTTCCAGGTACTGGTCGTGGCGGAGCTCGTAGTGGAAGATCAGTTTCCAGATGCTGACCATGGATTGGATGTCGAGCCGGTGCTCGGAGCGGCCCAGGTTGGCCAGCGACTGGCTGTACTCCAGCGCCTCGGCGTAGCGGCCGGCGGCGAAGTAAGTAGTGAGGATGTTGTGGCCCAGGGCAATCTGGCGGGCGCGGTTGATCTTGGCGCTGAATTCGGCCAGGCCCTGCTCTACAAAGGGGATCAGGGTTTCAGCCGCTTCGATTTGAGCGGTATTTAAAAAATAGAGTTGCTCGGCGAGGGCAATGTTTTGAAACAGCTCGGCCCGGTCGTCGAAATGGGCGGGCTGAAGCGATTTGAGTTTGCCCAGGTATTGTTCGAAACCCGCCCGGTCGCCGGCGCTGATGCACAGGTTGAGGTAGTTGGCCAGGGCGATGATGTATTCGCGGAGTTTTATTTCGATCTGTTGCGGGTTGCGTTGCCAATGTTCGACAACAGCCAGGTGTTGCGTTTTTGCCGTTTCCTTGTCGCGGCGGGTGTAAGCGAGGTTGGCCCGAGTCGAATGGTAGTAGATGCGGGCATGAAAATTTAACTGCTCCGGATCGGCGCGCAGGCAGTCGTTGGTTTCGAGCTGATTTAACAACTCCCGGGTATCGGGCGCAGCCGGGTCGACTTGCTGCCGGCCCAAGGCAAATACCTGGTAATGCAGCGCCCGGTAGCGCGATTCGGCGTGCAGGTGTTCTGCGGCTTGCTCCAGGCGCTGGCCCAGCTGGGCCAGTTCGTCGCGGTAATTTTTCAGGTTTTGCTGGCTTTTGAGATAACAGAGTTGGGCGAGCGCTTCCACCTGGATGTCGAACAATTCATAACTGCCGGCCTGCTCCAGCGCCGCTTCGTAGCGCTCGATGGCGGGTGCGTAGAGGCCCCGGCGGCGAAGCAAGGCTGCTTCTTCAAGACAGGCGCGGGCCTGGTCGGCTGGGTTGCGGTCGGTTTCCTGGAGCCGGAGCGACTTGAACAGGAGCTCAGCCAGGTAGTTGCGCAGAGGATGCAGGGGGCCGGAAATGCCTTTGCGGAGCAGGCGGAGTTTGAGTTGCTCTTCCTCGGCTTTCCAGTCGGCAGGCAAGGTATCGCGGGCGGCAGTTTTTTCCAGTTCGTCCAGCAGGGCGCGGTATTTTTTCTCGCCGCCTTGCAGGGAACTGAGCAGGGTAAGGTGCCGTTTTTCCGATTTCGACAGGCTTTTCAGCAACAGGCATAACACATTCCAGGAGTTCATAGACAATTGGCATTCAGTGGATTAATCTGGTATTCTACGCTTGGGTTTTCACAAAACCGCATTTTTTTCTGCTTGTGAGGGCCTACTAAGGAAAGCACATTTGTGCAAAAGAATACGATGATGGAGCAAAATTCATTGGAATTACAACCGGTACGGAGTGCGGAAGGGCGGATACAGTATTTGTTGATGGCATTCGATGGAAGTTTGATGCCGGAGTACTGGGCTGTTTTGCTGGAATTGTTGCGAAAACTGCCGCAGCACACCCGCTTCATCGTACTGTGCAGCGAGGAGAATATCCGGCTCCGAACGGCCGAGTTTCTCCGGTCTAACGGATTCTTTGACTACCAAGAGGCGTTCACGCATGCCCGTGGCACAGCGCTACCGCGGTGCCTGTTGCTGTCGCCGGCGTATTACCAACAGGAACACCGGTTTACCCGTTGGGTGCGCGATGTTTTCATTTGCCGCTGGGATCAAAAACACCGCGTCGTTCAGATTTCAGAAATAAACAATCAGGGGAAGGCAGTTGCAGTCAACCTGACGGAAACATCCGGGGCCATACCTCAGATTATTCGCGCTGGCGATTACACTGACTTGAAACTCATGGGCGGCAACTTGCTTTTAGACAGCGATTTTATGCTCGTCGGCTATAAGGAACTGCATAGTGCATGGGGCGACCAGCTGCCGGATGCATTGAAAAAGATCGAATCCCGCCTGCTCAAACATCTGAATGAGCAAACGGAAAAACCCTTTCGGGAAGTGATTTTTATCGGTAAAACTGCTTTGGAAAAAATCCGAATACTCGTGACCTCCATTCGAGATTGGTTGCACCCACAACAATCGCCAGAGCAATCCGACAATGGCCTGTTCAACCACCTCGACATGTTCCTGACTATAACCGGCACCAACAGCGCAGCTGGGAAGCCGAGATTAGTGCTCGCACGTGCTGCCGACTTGTTCACCCTTGGGCCAGCCGACCCGAAAGCAATCGGGATTTTGGAAAAAATAAATGCCATTTTCGACGCCTTTCAAGAGGAATTGCAAGAGAATTTTGAAGTAATCCGGAATCCTATCCCGGTGTTTATCGACTACCAGTCCAAATCTGAATCCGGGTTGCATTACACGCCGCCCGACAGGTTATATCTGGGTAGCTACAACAACTGCCTGCTTGAAAACGGCAAGAGCCAAAGGATTTGGCTGCCCCAAATCAGTATTTCAAAGGAGCATGCCCTTCATGGAAAGCGTTTACAGGAAATTGAACTTAAGAACAAACTACTGTGGGAAAAATTGGGTTTTCAAGTGACGTTTATCGAGGCCAATTTTCATCCCTTTTTGCGCATGCATGGCGGGCTGCACTGCATGACGCTTGAGCTCGGACGCGGCTAATAAACCTGACTATTCATAACTATTTCAATAAATAAATTATGTATTCCAAATCCAATTCTCCTAACAACAATGCTCTTCTACCACCACCGGTAAAGCGACCATTTTTGGAAACCAACCACACTTTTGTCCTCGGAAAATTTGTAACCGGTACCCTGGTATTGGATTTCAAAGTAGGGCTGTCGCTTTCCGAGGGTGACAACCGCCTGGTGGTTTTCAAAAAAGACAGCTCCGGTAATTTTGACGCCTTTAAAACCTATGAAATCGACGTTTTACCGGGTGCATCGGATGACGGCTTCGTAGGCATCCGTTTCTCACTGGAATCGAACGGCGATTACGTACTCAAACTGAAATCTGGCAAACACAGCCCGAGCTCGCCCGCATTGCAGGTGCATCATTTAACCTCCGACCAGGATGTCGCCCTCTGCCCGTTGAGCGGCACGCTTTACTTTATCGGCGCCGACGACATCCGCACCCTCATGGCACCAACGCCCTGTGCCCAGCTAAACTTGCCAAATCGGGACCCCAACGCACTGACACTCAGAGTAAATCCGGGAGAAGTAGCCAACATCCGCTATGTCGATTCGGACGATATCCAGTTCCACTGCGTTTCCGACCCCATCCAAGGCCCGTTGCCGTCATGACCCTCTTCCTCCTAAACCCCGACCCCACCCCGCTCCTGCCGCTGCTCCCGCCCCAACACCCCCTGTTGGGCACGGCTGCAACGCTGGAGCCGGGCCTGGAAGCCATCGCCCAGTGCCGCCCGGATGTAGTCGGTTACCACTTTGCCACGCCGGGCGGCCCGGGCTGGGACGACGTCATGCAACACTTGGAGGCGGCCGGCGCTGAGGTACTGGTATTGTCGGAACTGCCGACACTCGCCTATGAAGCCTTCCGCCTCGGCGCCGCCGCTTTCGCCCTCTGGCCCCCCGATGCCGAAGAAATTGCCGCAGCGCTGCGCCGCCTGGAACGCAGGATTATCGAAAAACAAGCGCTGCAACGCTGCCCCCCAACCAATCGCCCCTGACACCTTCGACTCCAACCCTCCAACCAGAAACCCTCCAACCAGAAACCTTCTAACCCTCCAACCAGAAACCCTCTAACCTTCTAACCTTTTC
>CAZVZH010000106.1:0-14255 GCA_964630705.1 uncultured Saprospiraceae bacterium
TCGGGAAGGCGCTCCCAACTACCCCTACCAGCACGTCGGCTTTCGCATTGTCAGGCGGTAGCTGCTCAGGCAGGCAATTTTGTTTTATGCAGTCCTTTCTAAAAGGTATATTGACCAGCATTCCCCGCCCGCCTGACTCAAATCCTTGATTCCTCCCGCCGGCCGGCCCTACCTTCCCCCAAATTTTTCCGAAATGAATGGAGGTCAACACATTGCCGAAACCCTGCGCGACGCCGGCATCCGCCATCTGTTTACCCTCTGCGGCGGCCACATCGGCCCGATCTATGTCGAGGCGGCCAAAGCGGGCTTGCGGGTATGGGATGTGCGCCACGAAGCTACCGCCGTGTTCGCGGCCGACGCCGTAGCCCGCCTGAGCGGCCTGCCGGGAGTGGCGGCAGTGACAGCCGGCCCCGGCGTGACCAACAGCCTCACCGCCCTGAAAAATGCCCAAATGGCCCAGTCGCCCCTGCTGCTGCTCGGCGGCGCCACCGCTACCCTGCTGCGCAACCGGGGGGCTTTGCAAGACATCGACCAACTCGCCCTGATGCGACCAGCCGTGAAATATTGCGCCCGCTTGGAGCGCCTGAGCGCGCTGCGCCCGGCCCTGGCACAGGCTTTTCGCGCCGCGCTGTCCGGGGTACCCGGACCGGTGTTCCTGGAGTTCCCCGTCGATTTGCTCTACCCCGAAACGACCGTCCGCGAATGGTATGGGACCGAAACCAAAGGCGCTTCCAGTTGGAAAGGCCGCCTCCAGCAATGGTACATCCGGCGACACCTCCACCGCATGTTTTCCTTCCGCCCTGCGGATACGCCGAACCGCAATGTCGGTTTACACATCAAACAGGAAAAAATTCCGGTTGCCGTGCCAGCTGCTGCCTTAGCCCGCCTGCAAAAAGCCAAACGGCCGGTCATGCTGCTCGGCAGCGGCGCCCTGCTTCAGCCCGAGCGGGCGGCCGAACTGGCGGCTGCGGTGGAGCAGCTGGGCTTGCCGGTATTCCTCAGCGGCATGGCCCGCGGATTGCTGGGACGCCACCACCCCAACCAGTTTTTTCATCAGCGCAAGCAGGCGCTGCGCGAAGCCGACCTCATCGTTTTGGCTGGGGCGCCTGCTGATTTCCGGCTCGACTACGGGAAACATCTCAACCGTTCGGCAGTAAAAATTGCCGTAAACCGCAACCCGGCCGAGCTCCGTAAAAACCTGCGCCCGCAACAAGCCGTTTGCGCCGACCCGGCCGATTTTTTGATGGAACTTGCCCAACTAAACGCCGCGCTGCCCGATTGGTCGGCCTGGAAACAAACCTTGCTCGGACGCGATGAAAGCCGCGAAAAGGAAATCGCCGCCCTGGCAGCTGAGCCGGTAGAGGGCGCCAATCCGGTAGCCTTGTTGCGCAGCCTGGAAGCCCGCTTGCCCGAAAATTCGGTGCTGGTGGCCGACGGCGGCGATTTTGCCGCAACCGCCGCCTACACCCTGCGCCCCCGCCGGCCGCTGGCCTGGCTCGATCCCGGCGTATTCGGCACCCTGGGCGTGGGCGGCGGCTTTGCCCTGGGAGCAGCGGCTTGTTTCCCCGATCATTACATCTGGATTATTTACGGCGACGGGAGTGCCGCCTACAGCTTGGCTGAGTTTGAAACCTTTGCTAAAAACGGCCTGAAAGTGTGCGGCATCGTGGGCAACAACGGCTCCTGGGAGCAAATCGCCCGCGACCAGCGCGTACTGCTCGGCGCCGAAACGGCCGTGCAACTGCCCGACACCGATTACCACCAGGTGGCCATCGGCTACGGCGCCGGGGGCGAACGGGTCGACTCCGTTCCGGCTTTCGAACAAGCGTTGCCACGCGCCATAGCCAGTATGAACACCGGCAAACCTTACCTCATCAATGCCCGGATTGGAAACACCGCCTTTCGAAAAGGCAGCATTTCCATCTGAGCGGATTTTTGCTGAAAACCTGAAAAAAACACTGCTATGCGCCTCTCCGAACGTATTCGCCTGATCCTGCACCTGCTGCGCTGGCGGCTCACCTGGTCGAAAAAAGACCTGAACTACCGGCCTGTAGGGGTAAAAAATCCCAAATTCATCTCTGCCCGGGAAGCGGCGGCGCTGATTCCCGATGGCGCCACGGTTTTTTCCAATGGTCTGGCCGGCAACGGCCGCTGCACACCGTTTTTCTGGGCCATCCGCGAACGGTTTCTCCACAGCCGCCGCCCGGCCCGGCTTACCTGGATCAATGTGGGCGCCCAGGGCGGCCGTGGAAAAGTGCCCGGCACCATCGAAGAAATCGGTTTGCCCGGTTTGATGGAACGCTACATTGCCGGCCACCTCGAAACCTGCAAAGCCCAACTGCAACTCGCCGAGCAACGCCAACTCGAACTGCACACCCTGCCCCAGGGCGTGATGACGCTCCTGGTCGACGCACAAATCCGAGGCAAAACCATGCTGGAAAGCCAGGTGGGACTGGGCACTTTTCTCGACCCACGCGTAGGCAACGGCAGCGCGCTGAGTAAGGGCGCCCGGGCACAGTTTGTAGCGGTGCACGACGACCTCAAACGCCTGCTGTACTTTTTACCCAAAATAAAATACACCCTGCTCAACGCCCCCTATGCCGACGCCGAGGGGAATATTTACCTGAAACACGCCGCCGCCTGGACGGAAAGCCTGAGCTCGGCGCGCGCCGCCCGGGCCAATGGCGGCAAGGTGCTGGTGACGGTCAGCCAACTGATTCCAAAAGCCCCCGAAGCCATCAGCCTGCCGGCCGGGGAGGTGGATTTCATCGTCGTGCATCCCTACAACGAGCAAACAGCCTCGGTGCGCCAGCGCCGCTACTGGCCGATGTTTACCCCCGAAGCCGGGATCATCGACCTGCCCCATGCAGCGGAGCAACTGCGCTTTATCAACAATTTTTTAAAAATCACACCAGTGCGCGGGCCAGTCGAATTTGCCCTGGCGCGTCTGGGCGCACAGGTATTTGCCCGGGAGGTGCGCCCAGGCGCCATGGTCAACATCGGGGTGGGATTTCCGGAAGAAGTGGCCCGGCAGTTGGTCGCGCAAGGCTTGTCCGACCAACTGTTGTTCACCACCGAAGCCGGCGCTTACGGCGGTTTGCCGGCGCCCGGTATTTTTTTCAGCGCCGCCATCGCGCCCAAGCACCTGGAATCGTCGGTCGATATGTTCCGGCGGTACGCGGCCGGCCTCGACGTGGCGGTGCTCGGTTTTCTGGAAGTAGACGGCGCGGGCAACGTCAACGCCTCGCACCGCGGCGACCGCCTGACCGACATCGTTGGGCCGGGCGGCTTTCCGGATATTGCCGCCGGCGCCCGGACGATTATTTTTATCGGTACCTGGATGGCCCATGCGCAGTTTGAACTGGCCGGCGATCGCCTGCGCATCGCGCGGCCGGGGCCCTGCAAATTTGTAAAAGAGCTGCGCCACATCACCTTTAATGCCCAGGAAGCGCTGCGCATGGGCAAACGGGTGTTTTACGTCACTAACGTGGGCGTATTTGCTTTGACAGCACGCGGACTCGAGTTGCGGGAAGCCTTGCCCGGCATCGACATCCGGGAACAAATTCTGAACGTCAGCACAGCGGCAATCCGGTTGCCGGAAGACGGCGGGGTGGCGCGCACCGAGCCGGCGGTTTTGACGGGCAAGGGGTTTCATTTGGAGCTGAAAGCCGGGGAATTGGAGCTGGTGTGATGGGGAGAATTCATTTTAGGCCATTGGCTACAAGCGCTCGAAGCGCGCCTGAAAAAACCGCAGGTACTGCGGTTCGTACACCATGCGCAGGCCTTTGATTCGGCGCCGGCGGTGCAGTACGGCATTGGCCGACTCTGCGATCACGTCCATGTGCGCCTGTGTGTATACGCGGCGGGGAATGGTAAAGCGGACGAGTTCGAGTTTGGGGTAATACTGCTCGCCATTGGGTTTGCGACCGGCCGATACGATGCCGCGTTCCATGGTGCGCACGCCCGAGTCGAGGTAGAGCTCGGCAGCCAGCGCTTGTGCCGGAAACTCGTCCTGGCTCAGGTGGGGCAAAAACCGCTTGGCATCCACAAAAATTCCATGGCCGCCGATGGGCAGCACAATCGGGATATCGAAGGTTTGCATTTGGTGGCCGAGGTATTCCACCTGTCCTACGCGGGCGTGGATGTGTTCGTCGTGCAGGCTTTCCTCGATGCCGATGGCCATGGCCTCCATGTCGCGGCCGGCCAAGCCCCCGTAGGTGTGCAGGCCCTCGTAGACCACCACCATATTTCGGGCTGCCTCGAAAACGTCCCATTCGTTAGTGGCCAGAAAGCCGCCGATATTGACCAGGGCGTCTTTTTTAGCGCTCATGGTAGCGCCATCGGTGTGCGCGCAAATTTCATGAACAATTTCGCGGATGCTGCGGCGAGCGTAGCCGGGTTCGCGTTTTTGGATGAAATAGGCATTTTCGGCTACGCGGGTCATGTCGTGAATGATGCGTATGCCGTATTTTTTGGTCAGGGCACGCAAGTCGCGCAAGTTAGCCATGCTGATGGGCTGTCCGCCGGCCATGTTCACACTGGTGGCGATGCAGACGTATGGGATGCGTTCGGGGCTGTGTTTTTTGATGAGGGATTCCAGTTTTTCGAGGTCGACATTGCCTTTGAAGGGGTGTTCGCTGAGCGGATTGTGCGCTTCGTCGATGATGACGTCGGCGAAGGTGCCGCCGGCCAGTTCCTGGTGCAGGCGGGTGGTGGTGAAGTACATGTTCCCGGGGACGACATCGCCGGGTTTAATCAGGATTTTCGACAGGATATGTTCGGCGCCTCGGCCCTGGTGGGTGGGCACCAGGTATTTGTAGCCGTAAAATTTTTGCACAGCGGCTTCGAGGTGGTAAAAGTTGCGGCTGCCGGCATAGGCTTCGTCGCCGAGCATCATGCCGGCCCACTGGCGGTCGCTCATGGCGGAGGTGCCGCTGTCGGTAAGCAGGTCGATGTACACTTGTTCGGAAGGGAGCAGGAAAGTGTTAAAGCCTGCTTGTTGGATGGCGCGGAGGCGTTGGGCGCGGGTGGTCATGCGCAGCAGTTCGACCATTTTGATTTTGTAGGGTTCGGCCCATGATCGGTGATAAGTATCTTTCATCTTTTTGTTGTATTTGAAAAATGGCCGCTTGCAAGCGGACAAAACCAACCGTGGCAGGCGGCGTACAAGAGTAGCGGAGGCAACCGGCCGCACCGAGAATGCCGGTTAGCGGGCAGGCTAATTTTTATCAGTAAAAAAGAAAGAAAAGCTGCCTTGGTGGGCTGCTTGAAGCGGTTGCGGTTACCGGCTTTGGCTTGCGGTTTTTTTCGCAGCAGCTTTCGTGAAAAAAGCCAGCGGGTTACCCAAAATTTCCCTGCGGTAAAAATTTAGCAAAACCCACTACTGGATGCGCATTTTATAAATTTATGCGGATATTCGCCCCGGAAAAGGTCGGCACCACGAATTCCCGACTTTATTCCGCCCTCACCTATTGCCGCCAAATTAGTAGTCGTTTTTTTTAATAAAACGCCGGTTCCCTGTTGATTTGTCCTATCAGATACCCTCCTGACCTGGGTTAATATGTGCTGCACGGTTACAGTGGGGTGGTATCAGCCTACAACGAAAATCACCAACCTAATTCAATTTGTATGAAGTCTTTTAAACGCAAACCATTTTTTATTGCAGTTTGCCTGATGCTCCTGAGCGGCGGGTTTGCCTTTGGACAAAGGCAAATCAGCGGCACCGTCACCGACGCGGAGAATGGCGAACCTTTGATTGGCGCCAGCGTACGTGCCCTGGGCACAACTGCGGGGGCTATCACCGATTTTGAAGGTAAATTCTCCTTCGAAGCGCCTGCCGGGGCAACCCAACTGGAGGTGACGTACACGGGGTATGCTGCTGCTACGGTCGACATTTCCGGCGGCACAGTCAACGTTGCGCTCACACCCGGGGTGGCCCTGGAAGAAACGGTCATCATCGGCTACGGCACGGTAAAAAAAGAAGACGCTACCGGCGCCCTTTTGTCGGTCGGCGTGAAGGAGTTCAACCGCGGCGCGATCAACTCTCCGCAGGAACTCATCGTCGGTAAAATCGCCGGCGTAACCGTCACCCCGAACGCCGACCCGGGCGGAGGCGCCACCATCCGCATCCGCGGCGGCTCCTCGCTCAGCGCCTCCAACGACCCGCTGGTGGTGATTGACGGCATCCCGGTTGACAACACGACCGTTGCCGGCGACCGCAGCCCGCTGAACGCCGTGAACCCGAACGACATCGAGTCGTTCGTCGTGCTCAAAGACGCCTCTGCCACAGCCATTTACGGCTCGCGCGCTTCCAACGGCGTTATCCTGATTACCACGAAAAAAGGCTCGTTGAAGCGCAAAATCGGGATCGACTACACGACAAACTTTTCGTTCAGCAGCCGTGCCAACGAAATTGACGTGCTCGACGGCAACGCTTTCCGCGCGCTGATCAACCAGCGTTTTGCCGACGGCCACCCCGCCCGCGCGCTGGTAGGCACAGCCAACACCGACTGGCAGTCGGAAATTTACCAGTCGGCTTTTGGCATGGACCACAACCTGGCCGTTTCCGGCGGCGTGGGCGTGCTGCCCTACCGCGTTTCGGTGGGCTACACCGACCGCAACGGTATTCTCCGGACCGACAACTTCAACCGCTTGACCGGCGCCGTTAACCTCTCGCCTGGGTTTATGGACAACCGCCTGCAGGTAAACCTGAATTTCAAGGCCTCCAAAACCAAAAACGTGTTCGCTAACCGCGGCGCCGTGGGTTCGGCGATTTTCTTCGACCCCACCCAGCCCGTGCTCGACCCGAACAGCCCGTACGGCGGCTATTTTACCTTCACGCAAAACGACGGCACGCCCAATCCGCTGGCCGCTGCCAACCCGGTAGCCCAGTTGATGCTGCACGACGATAAATCGGACATTAACCGGTACCTGGGCAACATCCAAATCGACTACCGGTTCCACTTCCTGCCGGAGTTGCGCGCCAACCTCAATGTGGGTACCGACCGTTCGAACAGCGAAGGCTCGGTAATTGAACCGCCCAACTATTCGCGCGCTTTCGTCAACGGCGGCCTCAACCGGCGCTACACCCAGGAGAAGAAAAACGATCTGTTGGAGTTTTTCCTGAACTACGTCAAGCCGCTGGGCAACACCAAACTCGACCTGACGGGCGGCTATGCCTGGCAGCATTTTTTCCTGGAAGACTATTCCATTTCCACCAACACCGACGGCTCAACAGTGCTCGACCCGGAAATTCTCAACCCCCGCGAATACTACCTGCTCTCGCTGTTCGGCCGTTTGAACTACACCATTGCAGACCGCTACCTGTTTACGTTCACGGTACGCCGCGACGGCACCTCGCGTTTCTCCGACGACAACCGCTGGGGCTTGTTCCCTTCCGCCGCTTTTGCCTGGAAGATCGTGGAAGGCCGTTCGGGCTGGCTCAACGCCCTGAAACTGCGCCTGAGCTACGGCGAAACCGGTCAGCAGGACATCAGCGCCGACTATTACCCTTACCTGGCCCGCTACCAGGCCAGCCTTGAAACGGCGCAATACCAATTCGGCAACGAATTCGTGACCACCCTGCGCCCGAACGGTTACGACCGCAACATCAAGTGGGAAGAAACCGCGACGTACAATGCCGGTGTCGACTACGAATTCCTCAACGGCCGCGTGTACGGCGCCGTGGAATACTACATCCGCAAAACCAGCGACCTGATCAACTTCATCCCGGTAGCGGCCGGCACCAACCTGACCAACTTCATCAACACCAACGTCGGCGATTTGGAAAACCGCGGCGTGGAATTGTCGGTGAACACGGTTCCGGTACGCCAGGGCAAATTTAACTGGGAACTGGGCGCCAACTTTACCATCAACAAGAATGAAATTACCCGCCTGACCGCTACTGAAGACCCCAACTACGTGGGCGTGCTCACCGGCGGCATTTCCGGCGGCGTGGGCAACAACATTCAGATCCACAGCGTGGGCTTTCCGGCCAACTCGTTTTACGTGTACGAGCAAGTGTACGACCCGCAGGGTATTCCGATCGAGGGCTTGTATGTCGACCGCAACGGCGACGGCCAGATCACCCCGGCCGACCAGTACCGCTTCCAGGACCCGAACGCCAATGTGCTCGTCGGCTTTTACACCAACTTCACTTTCGGCAATTTCGACCTGTCGGCCGGCGGCCGCGCCAGCTTCGGCAACTATGTGTACAACAACGGCCAGTCGGAACAAACCGATTACAACCGCCTGTACCAGAGCACCGGTTTCCTCGGCAATATCCAAACAGCCTACACCGGTATCGATTTCCAAACGCCGCGCTACTTCAGCGACCATTTTGTTCAGGAGGCCACGTTCCTGCGGTTCGACCACATCACACTTGGCTATAATTTTACCAACCTGGGGAAAATTCGCAACCTGCGCCTGTTTGGCTCTGTTCAAAACCCGTTTGTCATCACCGACTACCAGGGTATCGACCCGGAAGTTTTCGGCGGCATCGACAACAACGCTTACCCCCGTTCGCGCACTTTCCTGTTGGGCCTGAACGCTGGTTTCTAAACTTAAAAACACAACACCATGCAGTACAAATCGTATAAAATCGGAGCACTCCTGCTTCTGGGAGTCACCCTTTTTGCGGTATCCTGTTTTAAAGACCTGGATACCATCCCCTTGAATGAAAATGAAGCCACCTCGGCAACAGTGTACGACGACCCGGCCGCCTACCGCCAGGTGTTGGCCAAACTGTACGCCGGCCTGGCCTTGAGCGGCCAGCAGGGTCCGGCGGGCCAGCCCGACATCAGCGGCATCGACGAGGGCTTCTCCACTTACCTGCGCCAATATTGGAAAGCGCAGGAACTGACCACCGACGAAGCGGTGATCGCCTGGAACGACGGTAACATCCACGATTTTGAACAACAGGACTGGGACGCCCAGAACGAGTTTATTACGGCGATGTACAACCGGATTTTTTACCAAATTTCCTTGTGCAACGAGTTTATTCGCGAAACCACCGACGATAAGCTCAACAGTCGCGGCGTCGACGCCGGCTTGCGCGCCGAGATCGTCAAATACCGCGCCGAGGCCCGTTTCCTGCGCGCGCTGAGCTACTGGCACGCCCTGGATATGTTCCGCAACGTGCCCTTCGTGACGGAGGCCGACGCGGTCGGTTCATTTTTCCCGAAACAGGCTACGGCAGAGGAAGTATTCAACTTTGTGGAAAGCGAGTTGAAAGCCATCGACGGCGACCTCGTCGCGCCGCGCCAAAACGAATATGGCCGCGCCGACAAAGCTGCTGCCTGGATGGTTTTGGCCAAACTGTACCTCAATGCGCAAGTGTACCTCAACCGCGAGCGCTACACCGATTGCATCACGTATTGCAAAAAAGTGATCGACGCCGGTTATACCATGGAGCCGCAATATGCGCGCCTGTTCATGGCCGACAACGACAACGCTTCCGGCGTCATTTTCCCGGTGAGTTTCGACGGCACCCGCAGCCGCACCTGGGGCGGTATGACGTTCATCTGCCACGCTGCCGTAGGCGGCAGCATGAGCGCCACGGCTTTCGGCCTCGACGGCGGCTGGGGCGGCACCCGTGTGACCAAGGCACTGGTGAATAAATTCCCGGCAACCGGCGGCAATGTGGTTGTCAGCCCGAACGACGGCGCCGTACACCCGGTGATCTATGTTCCCGGCGGCTATCAAGGCTGGGACCCCGCCACGGGCGCTCAATTGGCCTCGCGTAACAACGACAATGTGTACGAAGGCTACATCAACTTTACCGACGCTAATACGGAGTTCAAATTCACGCCCAACCCGAACTGGACAGCTGATTTCGGCGACAATGGAGCGGACGGAACCTTGGACCCTGGCGGCGCCAACATCAAGGTGGCGGATCCAGGTTTTTACAAAATCAAGGTCGATCTGAACGCCCTTACCTATTCCATCCAAAAGACCGAGTGGGGTCTTATCGGTTCGGCCACCCCGGGCGGCTGGGATTCGGACCAAAACATGACCTATGACCCGGCAGAAGGCGCTTGGGTGATCCAGCTCGACCTGGTGGCTGGCGAAATCAAATTCCGCGCTAACGATGGCTGGACGCTTAACTACGGCGACACCGGCGCCGACGCACTTTTGGAAGAGGGTGGCGATAACATTGCTATCCCCAGCGCGTCGACCTACAAAATCAAACTGTATCTGGACAAGCCGGACTACACCTACTCCATCGAGCGGCCAGTGTTTGACCGCCGCGCCATGTTCTACACCGACGGGCAATCGCTTGAGATTGCCGACGTGTCGCAGTTCACCGAAGGCTATGCCGTTACAAAATTCACGAATGTCCGTTCGGATGGAACGCCGGGATCGCACCCGACCTGGGTAGACACCGATTTCCCGATGTTCCGCATCGAAGACGCTTATTTGATGTATGCTGAAGCGGTGTTGCGCGGCGGCACGGGCGGCGATGTTAACAGCGCGGTGGGGTACATCAACCTGATCCGCCAACGCGCCTACGCCGGTACGGCCGGAAACATCACAGGCGCCGACCTGAACCTGGACTTCATCCTCGACGAGCGCGCCCGGGAATTTTACTGGGAATGCCACCGCCGGACCGACCTGATTCGCTTCGGCCGTTTCAGCGAAACCACTTACCTGTGGCCCTGGAAAGGCAACAACCCGAATGGGGAATCGCGGCCGAAATTTTACGATGTGTTCCCGATCCCGTCCTCGGACTTGGGCGCCAATCCGAACCTGAAGCAGAATACAGGTTATTGATGGCGTAATTTCAATTCTAAATTTTAAAAACAATGACAATGAAAAAATATTTCTATCTGACGTTTGCCGCAGCGGTGTTGTTTGCTGCCGGCTGCGGCAAGGGGGAATTCTATCCGGGTCCGACCCTGAACATCACCGCCAACCCGGTGATTACCAGCCCGGCTGATGCCAGCATAATCGTACTGGAGGAAAGTCAGGCAGACAATCCGTTTGTGATCACCTGGACGCCGGCCGAATTTGGTTTCCAGGCGGCTGCCACGTACACGGTGCAGATTGATCGCGCTGGCAACGATTTTGCCAACCCGATTGTGCTGGGCAACAGCACGGGTACCAGCCTGAGCAGCACGGTAGCCAAACTCAACACCGCTTTGTTTACCACACTGGGCCTGCCGGGCGAAACGCCGGCCAATATCGAAATGCGCCTGGTGGTGAAAATTAGTCCGGAAGTGCCGGAAATCTATTCGGCGCCTGTGACGCTGACGATTTCGCCCTACACAATCGTCATCGTTTACCCGCAATTGCAGGTACCCGGCGGTTACCAAGGCTGGAATCCCGGGGATAACACTACCGTCATTTTCTCCTTGAAGAGCGACAGTAAGTACGAAGGTTTTATCTATTTCTCCAGCGACAACACCGAGTTTAAGTACACGGACGGCCCAAGTTGGGATGTCAACTATGGCGATGACGGCGCCAATGGTACCCTGGAAAAGAATGGCGCCAACATTGTAGCGCCGACGGCCGGGCTGTACAAGCTGAATGTCAACCTGAACGACCTGACCCACAAATTCCAGCTGACGAGCTGGGGCGTCATCGGCTCAGCTACTGCCGGGGGTTGGGATTCGGACCAGGACATGAGCTACGATGCCGCCAATAACAAGTTGACTGTTACGCTCGACTTGGTTGCTGGCGAAATCAAGTTCCGCGCCAACGACGACTGGGCGATCAACATGGGCGACGACAGCGCCAACACCTCGCTCGAATACAACGGCGCCAATATCCCGATTGCCGAAGCGGGCAACTACACGATCGACCTCATCCTGAGCGGCGCCGTGTACACCTACAAAGTGAAGAAAAACTAAACATCTCCGTGATTTTACAGGAAGGGTTGCGCCGGGTTTCGGCGCAACCCTTTTTCTTTGCAGGCAGCCCCGCTACGTATGCTTTCAAAGCAACAGCTTATGCAAGAGTTTCTGAATTACGAGTTGTTTCATTTTGGTGATTACCGGTTTTCGGTTTACCACCTGGTTCAGGCCGGCTTGGTAGCCCTGATTACCTGGTTGCTCCTGCTGCTCATACGGGCCGGCATCAACCGGTCAAAAAACATGGATGCCGGGCGCAAGTATGCCCTGTACCAAATCATCCGGTATTTCCTGTTGGTCATCAGCATCGCGATTGGGCTGGAAGTGTTGGGCGTTAGCCTGACCGTAGTGTTGGCCGGTTCGGCGGCCCTGCTCGTGGGTATTGGTTTGGGCTTGCAAAACTTGTTCAATGATTTTGTGTCGGGTATCATCCTGCTCGTCGACGGTTCGGTGAAAGTGGACGACGTGGTGGAAGTCGACGGCTTGGTGGCCCGGGTTTTGGCTATCAACCTGCGGACCTCCGTGGTGCGCACCCGCGACGAAAAATTTATCATCCTGCCCAACTCCGTGCTCACCGGAGGAAAGCTGATCAACTGGACGCACGAAGACGAGCTCTCGCGTTTCGATATCATCGTCGGTGTCGCCTACGGATCCGACATTGAAAAAGTGCGCCATATTTTGATTCAAGTAGCCCGTGAACATCCGCAGGTTTCGGACCAACGGGAACCCCTGGCCCGGCTGCGCAATTTTGGCGATTCGTCGATTGAATTCGAGTTGTTGTTCTGGACCGACGAGGTATTCGGCGTGGAAAACACCAAGAGCGATATCCGAATAGCTATTTGCGAGGCCTTCCGCCGGCATGGTGTGGAAATTCCGTTCCCGCAACGCGTCGTGCATCTGCCCTCCAACACCAAGTAAAACTTTGCTATGCAAAACATCATCAAAACCTATTTCGATCTGCACGCCGACCAGGCGCGCATTACCGACATTAAAGTAGATATCCAGCTGGGCTGCGAATTCAAAGGCACCAATCTTTGGGCTTTGGTGGCCGCGATTTTGATTGCTTCGGTGGGCCTGAACACCAGCTCTACGGCGGTAGTTATCGGCGCCATGTTGATCTCGCCGCTGATGGGCCCGATAGTGGGTACCGGCTATGCGCTGGCAACCTTCGATTTTGAGTTACTGAAAACTGCCGGGCGCAACTTTTTCACCTTCGTGGTGATCAGCCTGCTTACTTCTGCGATTTTTTTCGGCCTTTCGCCCTTCGACGAGCCGACCCCGGAAATGAACGCCCGCATTTACCCGACCATTTACGACGTCCTGATCGCCTTTTTCGGCGGTGTGGCCGGTATAGTGGCCTACACCCGAAAAGAAACTACGGGCAATATTATCCCCGGTGTCGCCATTGCCACCGCGCTCATGCCGCCGTTGTGCACTGCCGGCTACGGTTTGGCCAACCCTGGCGACATCAAGTACTTTGCCGGCGCCATTTACCTGTTTATCATCAACTCGGTGATGATCGCCTTCGCCACCTTTGCCATCACCAAACTGGTGTTGCGCAGCGGCCGCCGCAAGTACGAAGACCCCGCCACCAAACGCCGCGTCACCTGGATCATCAGCCTGGTCATGGCCGGCACCGTGTTGCCCAGTATCTGGCTGGCGTACAACTTGCTTGAAAAAAACCAGTTCGACCGGAATGCTCAACGTTTTATAAAAACGGAATTGGAGCCTTCGAATATCCCCATCCTGAAAACGGATATTTCCTACCAGGAAAACCGAATAGAAGTGTTCACCTTAGGCGAACCCGACAGCCTGACCAAAGCGCGCTTTTCCAGTCAGCTCAACCGGTATAATCTAAAAAACACCCGCCTGGATTTCAAGTCGGCCCGGGAATACATCGTGGAAAAAGAGCGCGAGCATCGCACCGCAGCCGAACAGGAAATGCTGCGCTGGCGCGACTCGACGTACACCTTGTTGAGCCGAATCGACCGCTTGGCCGAACAACGCCGCTGGGAAGCCCGGCTGCTGCGCGAACTTGCCGCCGTCGACACCAACATCACCGCATTCGGCATCGTGCCGATGCACTACCGCGCTCAAGCGCCCGACAGCCTGGTGACGGTGCTGGTAACCTGCCCCAAGAGCCTGAGCGCCGACCACAACGGGCAAATCCAGCGTTTGCTGGAAACCAAGTTTGAGGGAAAAAAAGTAGCGGTAAAATATACGCCGGAGTAAAACGGCGGTTCGTTGTCTGCCCTGCGCGGCAAGCCGGAAACTTTGGTTAAAAAATTAACATCCCGGGCCGAATATTTTTCTGAACGAGTCGTTAATAGACCTGTTTGAAGTTGATAGGGTCGATAAAGTTGATGAGGTTTATTGGCCTAACCGCTTTTTATAAACTTTATCAAC
>CAZVZH010000107.1:0-14204 GCA_964630705.1 uncultured Saprospiraceae bacterium
CCTGATGGCGTACAATGCCTTTGCTAACCAGGAAAATATCAACACCTTTCTGGCTCTGAATGGCCGGTTCACAACTTTGTACGACGATATCTGGTCGGGTATGCACACCAACGTCAGCCAGGTGTACAACAGCTTTGCCCGCGCTGAAAGCGATATTCTCACCGGCATTGCCTCGGCCAGCTTCGACCTCAAACTCGGCCGTACAGGTACGCACAACATCCAATTTGGCCTGCTGACCGAACAACGCACCGAGCGCAACTACAACGTTTCGCCCTTCGGTATCTGGAACCTGATGGGCCTGATCACTAACAACCACTTCAATGGTTTGGACACCACCATGGTGATCGGCAAATACTGGGACCCGCAAATTTCTCCGGTAATCGGCGACTCGATCACGCAGTACGCCAACGCCATCGTCGATCTGGAAGATTTCAAATTTTACCGCTCCGTGCGCAGCCAACTGGGCCTCGACCTGAGGCAGTATGTCAACCCGAATGCGCTGAGCCCCGAACAACTCAGCCTGAGCATGTTCTCGCCCCGCGAGCTGACAGACCAGAGTCTGATTGACTACTACGGGTACGACTACCTGGGCGCCAAGTTGGACAACAACATCACTTTCAACGACTTTTTCATCAGCCGCGACGCTGACGGTATCCGCGACTTCCCGGTAGCGCCCTTGCGCCCCTTGTACCAGGCTGCGTTCATCAAAGACAAGTTTACCTTTAATAAAATGATCTTCAGCCTGGGTTTGCGCGTCGAGCGTTTCGACCTGAATACCAAGGTGATGAAAGACCCGTACTCCTTGTATGAGGCCATGAGCGCCGAGGAGTATTTCCGCACGGTACCCGGCGGTGGCACACGCCCCGGCACCATCGGCGACGATTTCAAAGTGTATATCAACAGCGCCACCGACCCCACGCTCAAAGCCTTCCGCAACGGCGACACCTGGTACCGCGCCGATGGCACCGAAGTGCCTGATGGCAACGTGATCTTCGGCGGCGGTGTGGTAGCGCCTTTGCTGCGCGATACCGTTTCAGGCGACGATATCCTCGACACGCGCTTCAACCCGAACACGGCGTTTGAAGACTACACTCCACAGGTCAACTGGATGCCCCGTCTGGCTTTCTCCTTCCCGATTTCGGAAGACGCCAACTTCTTTGCGCACTACGACGTGCTCGTGCAGCGCCCACCCAGCAACTGGGAGGTCACGCCGCTCGATTACGTATACTTCTACACGCCCAACCGCACGCCGACCAATAACGCCAACCTCAAACCGGAGCGCGTAGTCGACTACGAGGTAGGCTTCCAGCAGCGCCTGAACCAAAATTCCGCCCTTAAATTCTCGGCTTATTACCGCGAATTGCGCGACATGATCCAGCGCCGCACCATTCTGTACGTGCCCACCATCGGCCGTTACGACACCTATGGAAACGTCGACTTCGGTACGGTGAAAGGTTTCACGGTTCAGTATGACCTGCGCCGGATTCAAAACGCCGAATTGCGCCTGGCCTACACCTTGCAATTTGCCGATGGTACCGGCTCCGATGCCAACTCCCAGCGCGGCCTGACCACGCGCGGCAACATCCGTACGCTGTACCCGCTGAGCTTCGACGAACGCCACAACATCCAGGCAATCATCGATTACCGTTTCGACAACGGCAAGCGCTACAACGGCCCGCGTATCGGTGGCAAAGACATTTTGGCCGATTTTGGCGTCAATATGCAACTGTCCGCCGCTTCCGGCCGGCCCTACACCGCCCAACAGCGCCCCGAGCGTTTCGGCGGCAGCGGTTTCCTGGGCGCTATCAATGGCAGCCGCCTGCCCTGGCGTATCAACCTCGACGTGCGCGTCGACAAAACATTCACCCTGAATGCGGCCAGTAAAAACCCGCTTAACCTGAATGTTTACCTCCGTGTCGCCAATTTGCTTAACCAAAAGAACGTCGTCGGCGTTTACTCCGTGACCGGTTCGCCAACCGACGACGGTTACCTGGCTACGGCAGAAGGGCAGTCGATTCTGCGCGGCGTCGAAGAACAAGGCCGCGATTTGAACGCCTACCTGGCTTCCTACTCCTGGCGTTTGCTCAACCCGGACCGCTACACCCAACCGCGCCGGATTTATGTAGGCGCAGCTTTGGCTTTCTAAAATAAAAAGTAAGGAAATCTGCCGGCATCGATTTGACCGATTATTACCGGTTGCGCGCCGGCAGGTTTCCGCCTGGACAATAAGCACATTTGTAAAAAATTCTAAATTTTATAAACCATGCGAATTAATAAACTTTGGATAGCGGCTGTGTTAGCGCTCGTATCCTGGAGCGTGACCGCACACGTGCCAGATTACGTTCGACAGGCCGGCAAAACCAAAAAGGTGCAATATCGCGGCGTTTGTGCGAGCTCTGAGTCGCAAATTGACATGGAAATCAACAACGTACGCGCCCGTTTGCTGGGTGGTGGCGACTGCTGGTGGGATTTTAACGACGGCCGCTACATCGTGCCGAAAGTAGACGTAACCACTGGCCAGCGCGAGGTATCTTCCATCTTCGCCGGCTCCGTCTGGCTGGGTGGCATCGACCCGGCCGGCAACCTCAAACTGGCAGCCCAGGACTACCGCCCGGGCGGTCGCAACGATTTCTGGCCCGGTCCGCTGACCGATCAGGGCCTTACCGATGAATTTATTTGCGATAACTGGGACCGGCACTTCCGCGTGACCGGCGATGAAATTCGCAAGCACCTCGCCAACCTCTCTGCCGGCGACCGCAACCCGGAAAACATCCCGCGCGGCGTTAAAGGCTGGCCTTCCCGCGGCAACCCGTATTTCGCCGACGTTTGGGGCTTCGACCTGCCGTACACCATCCAGGGCTTGGCCGGCTTCTACGATGAAGACGGCGACGGCGATTATGACCCGCTTAAAGGCGACTATCCGTCTATCGAAATCCGGGGCTGTCCGCTCAACCGCTTCCCCGACGAGATGATCTTCTGGATCTACAACGACCAGGGCGGTGGCGCCCCGCACGCCCGTACTAATGGCAAAGCCATCCAAATGGAAGTACAGGTGCAGGCATTCAGTTACCTGACCAATGACGAATTGAACGATATGACGTTCCAGCGCTACAAACTGATCAACCGCGCTACCGAACGCATCGACTCCACCTTCTTCGCCATGTGGGTCGACGCCGACCTGGGTTGCTACCTCGACGACTATATCGGCTGCGACAGCTCGAAAAGCCTGATGTACACCTACAACCAGGATGCCACCGACGGCCAGCCCAACTGCGACTGCGCGGGTGTAGCCACTTACTGCGATAAAGTGCCCATCCTGGGCGTCGACTATTTCCGCGGCCCCTTGGATACGTTTGGCAACGAGATCGGGATGTCTTCTTTCGTGTACTACAATAACCCGAGTGTGGGCACCCCGACTCAACCGACGACGGACCCGGATTTGCCCGTAGAATTTTACCGTTACCTGACGGGTTCCTGGCGCGACGGTCAACCGTTTACTTTCGGTGGCAACGGCTACAATCCCGGCGGCGTACCTACGAAATATGCGCTTCACGACGATCCGAACAACCCCAACGGCTGGTCGATGTGTACGGCCAACCTGCCTTTCGGCGACCGCCGTACGCTGCAGGCTTCCGGTCCGTTCACCCTGCTGCCCGGCGCTGTAAACGAACTTATCATCGGTATTCCATGGGTGCCGGACATCGACTATCCTTGCCCCGACCTGGAAGGCTTGTTCCGCGCCGACAAACTGGCGCAGGGCTTGTTTGACAACTGTTTTGAAATTATTGACGGCCCGGATGCGCCGAATGTGGATTGGGTAGAATTGGACAAACAGGTCATTGCCATTTTGACCAATGACTCCGTTTCGAACAACTTCAATGAGCAATATGCCCAGGTCGACTTCCTGGCCCCGGAGGCCATCAAGTTTCACCCCGACTCAGCAGTGCGGGCGAAAGCGTTTTACCGTTTTGAAGGATACCGGATTTATCAGTTGATCAACCCGAACGTGTCTACCGCCGAATTTACCGATCCGAACAAATCGCGGCCGGTGTATCAGGTTGACATCAAAAACGGCGTCTCCAAGGTGTACAACTGGATCGAAACCCGCGACCCGAACACCAATAACCGGATCTTTTATCCCGAACTGCAAGTTGATGGCTCCGACCAGGGCTTGCGGCGTACTTTCCCGATTACGGAAGACCGTTTTGCCACCGGCAACGACAAGCGCCTGGTTAACCACAAGAAGTACTACTTCGCCGTAATTGCCTATGCGTACAATAACTTTGAAACCTTCGATCCGCTGGCGCAGCCGGTGGTAGGCCAGCAGCGCTCCTACCTGCCCGGCCGTAAAGCAGCCGACGGCCCGATCAAAATTTTCACCGTTATCCCGCGTCCGATCGTCGATCAGGAACTCAACTCCCAGTACGGCGACGGCGTAGCCATCACCCGCCTGGAAGGCGCCGGCAACAACGGCAATTTCCTCGATCTGGAGCCCGCCAGCCGCGACGCCCTGTTCAATGGCGGTTTGACGGATACCGTGCTGACGTATAAAGAGGGCCGCGGCCCCATCACCGTCACCATCTTCAACCCGTTTGAAGTGAAAGACGGCGACTATGAGCTGCGGTTTGTCGACGGCAACAACACCGACACCAAACTCGACAACAACGCCCGCTGGGAACTCCGTCAGCTACCGGCTGGCCAGGTGATCGAGTCGCAGCGCAGCATCGCCGAACTCAACGAGCAACTGGTGCTCAACTACGGCTTCTCTGTGACCATCAACCAGCCTGCACTGGCGGGTAGTTATACCTGGTCGCTCAAATCGCCGGCTAAATATTCCAATCCGGGCGAAACCAACGGCGGCATCGGCGGCGAAATCGAATACGCCGACCCGAACCAGCGCTGGTTGACCGGTATACCGGATCAGGATTTTGGTATTTTCCACTACGTCAAAACGCGGAAACTGGAACGCGACGAGGAATACGACCCCTTCCAGGGCTTGAGCCGCCTGGGCAATGGTTGGTTTGTACCCTATGTCCTTTGCGATTGGGACCTGGCTATGGTAGGCGCCGGTGCCCGGATGATCACGCCGGCCTGGACGCCTGGTTCCGCCACTTTGAACAGCTCCGTTGTTGGCGGTTCGCAAGAGCCCAGCAACGCTTCCAGCCGTTATTTCAAACTGGCGAACTTGCCCAATGTCGACATTGTGCTGACGCCCGATACCAGCCAGTGGAGTCGCTGTATCGTAGTGGAGTCGGCCTCCAACTACTACACCAATAATGCGTATCCGAAAGATCCGACCCTGGTCACGGAAAGTCCGGCCAACAAACAACGGGTAAACTTCGACGCCCGCTATTCCCTCTCCGTAGGTAAAAAAGATGCCGACGGCGACGGGCTGCCCGATCCGGACGGCGCTGTGGATGCTTCCGGCAAGCCGATCTATGGCATGGGCTGGTTCCCGGGCTATGCGATCGATGTGGAAACCGGCCGCCGCTTGAATATTTTCTTCGGCGAGAACTCCTGTTATGCCAAGGCGCTCGACCCACGCTATACCGGTCGCGACATGCTTTGGAACCCGACCAATCAATCTGCACGGGACAATGCGCAGGAATATTTTGACTTGGTGCTCGGTGGTCAACATTGGGTATACGTCACCTACAGCAGTTACGATGGTTGCGAAGCCTTGCGCCGCCGCCTTACGCCGGAACTGTCGCCGACCAGCAACTCCGATATTTACAAGGTAAATGAAATGAAAAATATCGCCTGGGCGGGTATGTTAGCCGTGGCGCCTGGCTTCCAGATGAAGTCGCTGCGCGATGGTCTGATTCCGAACCGTACCATCATCAAGTTGCGTGTCAACTCGGTGTACGACACCTGGTTCAACGATGCCGACGGAGGCAAACGCTCGGGCCATCCGAAGTACCAGTTCAAAATCCAGGGCCGCGAAGCCCAGGCACTCGATCAGGTGCAAGTGGAAAATGCGCTCGACTCGATCAAAGTGGTGCCCAACCCGTACTACGGTTATTCGCAGTACGAAACCAGCCAGTTCAGCAACACGGTGAAAATCACCAACTTGCCGGCCAAGTGCACCGTGACGATCTACTCGCTCGACGGCAAATTTATACGCCAGTACCGCCGCGACGAAGTGTATGCCCCGTATATGCAAATCGCGCCCGATCTGGAGTGGGATTTGAAAAACAACAAGGGCATTGCTGTAGCCAGCGGCGTTTACCTGATACAGGTGCAGGCTCCCGGCATGGGTGAACGAACCATAAAATGGTTTGGCATAGCCCGCCAGTTCGACCCATCTGGCTTGTAACCTGCAACGGGAAATTGGGGCGGATACCCTCGGGTTTAATCCTGGCGGTATCCGCCCCCAATTCCCCTGAATCCATCCAATTCTATCCTTCACTCACTGAAACTGTTCATTATGAAATATACATACACCAGCGTACTGTCCATGTGTCTGTTGTTGCTGGCAGGCTCCGCTTTCGCCGGCAACCCCGACCGTCAGGGCGAGGCAGGCGCAGCGCAGCTACTCATCAATCCCTGGGCGCGCAGTGCGGGTTTCCATTCGATGAACACCTCCATGGTTACCGGCACCGACGCCATGTACCTGAACGTGGCGGGCCTCGCGCGTATCAATAAAACCCAGATCAACCTGGGCCACACCCGTTACCTCGACGGCGCGGAAATCAACATCAACGCCCTGGGTTTTGCCCAACGCATCGGCAAAGGTGGCGCTTTCGGCATCAGCCTGGTCGCTTTTGACCTGGGTGAGTTCGACCTGACCACCACCGACACGCCGGAAGGTTCGGGCGCGACGTTCAGCCCCTCGTTTTTCAACATGGGTATTTCGTACTCGCACCTCTTTGCCAACCGCGTATCAGTAGGCGTCACCATGAAGTTTGTCAACGAAGGTATTTCCAATGCCGGCGCCCGCGCCATCGCTTTGGACGCCGGCGTGCAGTATGTAACCGGCAAAGACGATAACTTCAAATTCGGTATTTCGCTGCGCAATGTCGGTGGCAAAATGCGCTTCACCGGCGAAGGTTTGGGTACCCAAAACGACGGCAACAACCCGACGTTTGAATATCCGATCACCTACTACCAGCGCAGCGCAGAATACGAACTGCCTTCACAACTCAATATCGGGGCTTCGTACGACTGGTTGCTTGGTCGCTCCAACCGCATTAGCTTGGTTGGTACTTTTACCTCCAATGCCTTCTCCCGCGACCAACTGGGCGGCGCACTGGAGTTTGCCCTGGGCGAAAACTTCTCCCTGCGCGCCGGCTACAAAATGGAATTCGAAGCCCCGCAAGGCAGCGCCCAAGCTTCGCTCGACAACGGCCTGAGCGGCGGATTAACTTTTTCCATCCCGATGCGCAAAGGCTCCGACAGCCGCTTTTCCATCGACTATGGCTACCGCTACACCGAGATTTTCAACGGTATCCACAACATCGGCCTGCGCATCGACCTGTAATACCGGGGTAGCCCAACGCCGCAAAAACATAAATTAATTTTTTACTTTTTCGGCAAGGGCGTATCTTTGAGCCCATAAATCACAGCAGAAACGTTTCTACCGTCTGGTAGAAACGTTTCTGCTTTTTTCTGTACTCACTTTTTTACTACTATGGCTAATTACACGTATTTGACGAAGGGCGGATATGAGAAGCTCACGGCCGAATTGGAAGAACTCAAAACTACCGGTCGGCAAGAAGCCGCTCGCGCTATTGCAGAAGCCCGCGCTCAGGGCGACTTATCAGAGAATGCAGAATACGACGCTGCGAAAGATGCCCAGGGTATGCTGGAAATGAAAATCAGCGAACTGGAAACGGTGCTCTCCAACGCCCGGGTACTCGATGAAAGCCAGTTGGATGCCTCAAAAGTCGCTATCCTTTCCAATGTTACCATCAAAAACCTCCAAACAGGGAAGGACATTACCTACAAACTGGTTTCCGAAACGGAGGCCGATACCAAGGAACGCAAAATCTCCGTCTCCTCGCCCATCGGCGCCGGCTTGCTCGGAAAAGTGGTTGGCGATACCGTCAAAATTGAAACGCCCGGTGGCATGCTGGAATTTAAAGTGGTGAATATTTCTATTGGTTAGAGGGTTTCTGGTTTCTAGTTGCTGGTTAATACACTATCCGAAATGATGTACTAACCAGCAACCAGCAACCAGCAACCAGCAACTTCATTATGGCAAGCATTTTCACAAAAATCGTCAACGGCGAAATCCCCTGCCACAAAGTAGCCGAAACCGATCGCTATCTGGCGTTCCTGGATATCCGGCCGCAAACCAAGGGGCACACCTTGTGCATCCCCAAGCAGGAGATCGATTACATTTTCGATATGGACGACGAGCTGCTCGCCGGCCTGCTGGTTTTTGCCAAAAAAGTGGCCCGCGCGGTGGAAGCTACCGTACCCTGTAAGCGGATCGGCGTGGCCGTGGTCGGCCTGGAAGTGCCGCACGCGCACGTGCACCTGATCCCGCTCCAATCGGTCTCCGATTTGTCGTTTAAAGAACCGTTAGACATCCCGGCTGCCGAATTGGCCGAACTGGCTGCCCGAATAGCTGCCCAATTGTAGAACTTCGATTATTTTTATCGGAAAGTCGCTCCGATGAAGTTCAACTACCCAGTCCTTTTCCTGCTTTTCCTGCTACCTGCCTGCCAGTGCGCGCCCTCAGGCGCTGCTGTGCAGGTATCCGGGCAGCCGCTGATCTGCGGCCTGACGCTCGTTGCGCCGCCCGAACCTTTTGCTGAAAATCCCATGCCGGCCGTCCAACAGGCCGGCGCCGGCTGGATCGCGGTTGTACCCTACGCCTTTACCCGGCCAGGGCAAGCCGCTGTGCGCTATTCTGAAACCGGCAAACACTGGTGGGGCGAACGCCCGGAAGGCGTGCGCGAAACCATCCGCCTGGCCCATGCTGCCGGGCTGAAAGTGATGCTCAAACCACAGGTGTACCTGCCCCGCTCCTGGACGGGCGCCTTGCATTTTGAGTCAGACGCAGACTGGTCGGCCTGGGAAACGGACTACGAGCGCTATATCCTGCGCATGGCCCGATTGGCCGACTCCACCCAGGTTGATCTGTTTTGCCTGGGCACCGAGTTTCGAACTTCCGTGGCCCGTAACCCCGGCTTTTGGTCGGAACTGATCCGCAAAGTGCGGGATTGCTACGCAGGCAAACTGGTTTATTCCGCGAATTGGGACGACTGGGAGCAGGTGCCCTTTTGGGCTCAACTCGACTACATCGGCCTGAGCGGGTATTTCCCCCTGGTAGAAGGCGTCACGCCGGAAGTAGAAGCACTCAAAGTCGCCTGGAAGCCTATTTGCCAGCGGCTGGCCGCTTTTAGTCAAAAAACGGGCCGTCCGGTATTGTTTACGGAGTACGGCTACCTGAGCGTCGACGGCTGTGGCTGGCGCAACTGGGAACTCGAAGCGGATATCCGTAGTCGCCCGATCAACGAGCAAGCCCAGGCTAATTGCCTCGAAGCCCTGCACGCCACCCTGCAAGCCGAAACCTGGTGGGCCGGCGGTTTTTTGTGGAAATGGTTTCCCAACATGCGCGGCCACGAAGGTTACCCTGAACGCGACTATACCCCGCAAGGAAAACTCGGGGAGGCTGTTTTGAAAAAATGGTATGGCCGGTAGTTCATAATTTTGTTTTGTAACTATTATCCCCGGGCGCGGCCCCTACCTAAATTGTTACCTCGCTTTTTAAAATTCGCTCTATGAAAAAAATCGTTTACCTCCTGTTTTCCGCTTGTCTTCCCTGGTTCACTTTCGCTCAGGACACCTTTTCCATCGTCGCCGTCGATCCGGCTACCGGAGAGGTGGGCAGCGCCGGTGCTTCCTGCATCAGCGCAACCAATCTGGCCATATACTTCCCCGGTATCGCCCCCGATTTCCTGGGCGATTTGCTGCCGGGCCTGGGCGCCATCAATACCCAATCATTTTATTTGGCCCAAAACCAGCAAAATGCCCGCACCCGCCTGCTCGCCGGCGACACCCCGCAGCAGGTGGTCGACTGGCTCGCGGCCAACGACGCCCAGGGCAACTCCAGTCAGCGGCAATACGGAGTGGTGGCGTTGATCAACAACGAGGCGCAAGCAGCCGCATTCACGGGCGTGAACTGCCTGAATTTTAAAAGTCATCGCGTCGGGCCCAACTATGCTATCCAAGGCAACATCCTGTTGGGCGCACAAATTCTCGACTCTATGGAAAGCCGTTTTTTGGCAGCGGGCGGTTGCTTGTCCGACCGCTTGATGGCAGCCCTGCAAGGCGCTAAAGTGCCCGGCGCCGACAGCCGCTGCCTCAGTAATGGCACTTCGGCGATGTTTGCTTTTATCAAAGTAGCCAAGCCGGCCGACGACCCGGCCAACCCCACTGTGCGGCTGTTCGTATCGTACGACCCAGTGGGCATTGAGCCAATCGACTCCCTTCAGGCACGCTACGATGCAGCGGCGCCTTGCACCACGCCCGTGCAGGAGGCCGACCAGGGATTGGAATTTTCCGTGCGGCCCAACCCGGCTTCCGGGTCGGCTACGATTTGGCTGCCTGCCGGCGCGCTGGTTCAGCTGGAAGTACTGGATGCGGCCGGTCGTTTGCTCGAATTTCACCCGGCGGTGGTGTCAGGTCAGCAGTTGGAGTTGTCCCGGCCGGGTTTGTATTTTATAAAAATTCAGGATGCGGCGGGGAATACTGCGGTACGGAAGGTAGTGGTTTACTGAAATACGCTAAACCTTGGGAGTAGTCAAGCGTTCATAAACCTGGCCTAAGGTAAATTCCATTCCAAACCGGTCTAAGCGAACGACGTCGTTGGGTTCAGTAAAATATTGAGTGGTCCAGCCCCGGTCGTCGGTGTTTCGGATATGTAACTCCAGGAGCATTTCGTCCTGATCGGCAATCAAATAATACCAGAGGCTGGGAATGGCGAGGTACTCCATACGTTTTTTGATTCGATCGCGATGGCCCGACTTGTCGGAGGCGATTTCAGCCATAAAAACGGGCTTTTTCACGATAAAATCGTGTTCGTCGTCTACCGTTGGCGCCGCGACCAGATCGGGATAGCGATAAATTTGAGACGGGACGACCTCAACTTTTACATCGTGATCGAAAAGATCGAAGCCTTTTTGATAGAGCGGATCATCCAAAAGTTTTTTCAAGTTCCCAGCGATGCGGTTTGCCCGTTTTGCTTCTCCGGCCATAGGGATAAGTTTTCCATGGTAATATTCGTGGCGAACCTCAGCTGTTTTTTCAAATTCCAGCCATTCTTTTACCGAGTAAAATTGTTCTGTTGTGCCGGTTGCCGATGTCATGCGCGAACGGATTGTGTGACAAAAATAATCATTTTTAAACGGAAGGCATCGGCTGTTGAGGTAAGGTTAATATTCCAGCAAGCGTCGAACCTGCTCTTTCAGGCGCTCCAGCGGAAAAAAGTTTTGCTCCAGCGGAATGGCGAACGGCACGGGTGTGTCGAGGCTGGCCGCGCGCAACACTGGCGCGTCGAGCTGGTCAAAAAGATGCTCGGAAATCCAGGCTGAAATTTCGCCGCCGATGCCGCCGAACAGCGTGTCTTCGTGCAAAAGGAGTACCCGGTTGGTGCGCCGAACGGAATCGGCAATAGCCTCATAGTCGAGCGGCAACAGGCTGCGCAGGTCGAGGATGTCGGCGTCGAGGGCCATGTCGTTTGCTACTTTTTCCGCCCACCGCACGCCGAGCCCGTAGGTGATGATGCTCAGCGCCGTGCCGCGCCGAACCTGCCGGGCTTTGCCAATTGCTTCGGTGTAAAAACCTTCGGGAACCGGGCCGCTGGCGCTGCGGTACAGGGCTTTGTGTTCGAAAAACAGGACGGGGTTGGGGTCCTCAAAAGCAGCCAGGAGCAGCCCTTTGGCGTCGTGCGGGGTGCTGGGGTACACCACTTTGAGGCCGGGCACGTGGGTAAACCAGGCTTCGTTCGACTGGGAGTGGAAAGGGCCTGCGCCGGTGCCGCCGCCGGTGGGCATTCGCAGCACTACGTCGGCGTTTTGGCCCCAACGCCAGTGAATTTTTGCCAGGTTGTTGACAATTTGGTTAAACCCGCAGCTGACAAAATCGGCGAACTGCATTTCCACCATACTCTTGATGCCTTTGAGGCTGAGGCCCAGGCTGATCCCGACGATGGCGCTTTCGCACAGGGGGGTATTGCGCACGCGGGCTTTGCCGAATTCGCCGACGAAGCCCTGGGTGATTTTAAACACCCCGCCGTACTCGGCAATGTCCTGGCCCATGAGCACCAGCTCCGGGTGGCGTTGCATGGCTGCGCGCAGGCCGTCGGTGATGGCGTCGATAAAACGCAGTTCGCGCGTGGGGCCGGCCGGCGGTGTTGGGGTGGGGGTGTGCGGCGCGTACACGTCGCGGAGTTCTGCTTCGGTGTCGGGGATGGGTTCGGGTTCGTTGAACATGACCTCCACGGCTTGCAGGATATCTTTTTTTATGTTTTCCCGTAGCCTGTTTTGATCGGCCTCGGTGAGCAGGCCTTGATCCAGCAGCCACTGTTCGTAATTGCGGAGGGGGTCTTTTTGGGCCCAGTGGTCGAGCATTTCCTGGGGTACATATTTGGTGCCGCTGGCTTCTTCGTGGCCGCGCATGCGAAAAGTCATGCACTCGAGCAGGAAGGGTTCGGGGTTTTCGCGGAGTTCGGCGGCAATTTTTTGGATAGTGGCGTATACTTCCAGGATGTTGTTGCCGTCGATTTGGGCGCCGCGCATGCCATAGCCGGCGGCCCGGTCGACCAGGTTTTTGCAGGCATACTGCTCGTTGGTGGTGGTGCTGAGGCCGTAACCGTTGTTTTCAATAATAAAAATGACGGGCAGTTTCCACACCGCGGCTACGTTGAGCGCTTCGTGAAATTCGCCTTCGCTGGTACCGCCTTCGCCGGTGAACGCCAGGGAAACCCGGCCTTCCTGCCGCAGCCGGTGCGCGAGCGCCACGCCAGCAGCGAGGGAAAGTTGCGGCCCCAGGTGGGAGATCATGCCGACAATGTGGTGTTCCATCGCCCCGAAGTGGAAGGAGCGTTCGCGGCCTTTGGAGTAGCCGTGGCGTTTGCCCTGCCATTGGCAAAAAAGGCGGTCGAGCGGCATGTCGCGGGCGGTGAAAACGCCCAGGTTGCGGTGCATGGTAAAAATGACCTCGTCGGGCAGCAGCGCACAGGCGGCGCCCACCGAAATGGCTTCCTGGCCGATGCCGCTGAACCACTTGCTGATGCGGCCCTGGCGGAGCAGGTTGAGCATTTTTTCTTCGATAAGCCGGGGGCGGAGCAATTGCTCGTAGAGCTGGAGCAGGGTTTCTTTTTTGAAGCCTTTTTTGTGGTATCGGATAGCGGAAGCGGTGCTGGGCATGTCGGAAGCGGGCTTTTTTGAAATGGGGGTACAAAAGTCTGGGTTTTCCGGGGGCTGGCAAATTTTGGATACAAAAAAAGCGCGACAAGTTTGCCTCGTCGCGCTTCGGGTGTTTACAAATGCTCTGCTAGTTATGTTGTAATTTAGGTTTAATGGGGCGGGTTAAAATGAAGTTGGCCAAGTTTTATTGGAGGGCGACCTGTTTGCCGCCGGAGGCTTTGCGGGGTTTGGGGTCGGGGTCGCCGCCGGGACCGAAATCGCCGGTCACGAACGATTGAATGTCGGAGGGGCTGCTTTCCGAATTGCCGCAAAGGCTGGTGATGCGGTATTCGTAGCGGGTATTCGGAGCGAGGTGGGTGACGGTAGTGCGGGTGCCTTCGAGGGTTTCGAGGAAGATGATGGCGCCCGTCGCATCCGTAGCATTGAAATGATCGGCTACTTCGAGGCGGTAGGCTATGGCTTCCGGCATGGCGTTCCAGTTCAGGTCGATCGAAACATTGGTGGCGTTGCGGGCCTGGAATTCGACCGGCGCCATGCAGCCACAGCGGTCGCTGGGCGGCGGAGCAAAGGTTTTTTGTTCCTGGAGTTGCTCTTCTTTTTGACAAGCGGCCAGCAATAACGTCAGGCCGAGAACGGGAAAATAAAACCGGGTTTTCATGGCATTTCGATTTGGTGACGGTGTGCAACAAAGGTGCCCGGCTTCGGGCCAGGGTGCAAGTCGGTTTTTGTCTGCGGCGGGTTGTGGTTTGTCAACGGCGGACTAGGGGGCTGTTTTCAAAACCTGTCCGGTGGAAATCAAAACCGGGCCGGCCTTTTGGGGCCGGC
>CAZVZH010000108.1:0-14174 GCA_964630705.1 uncultured Saprospiraceae bacterium
CCCTCCGCGCTCAAATCCTCCTGCCCGGCGACGCCAACAACGACGGCCGTGTCAATCACCTCGACGTGTTGGCCATCGGCCTGAGCTTCGGGCAGGAAGGGCCGCCACGGGAGCCGCCGTTTCAGAACATCGACTGGTCGCCCAAACCCTTTATCCTCTGGCCCGGCGCCTTGCCTACCACCGGGGTCAATCACGGCTTTTCCGACACCAACGGCAACGGATTTGTCGACGCCGCCGACATGAAAGCCATCGCCGTGCGCTACGACAGCAGCCACCAGGCCTCGCAACCGCCGCCTACGCCCTACGCGCCGCCCGACACTTTTTTTACCTCTGCCTTGCCGCGTATTGTCTTGCGCTTTGACAAAGACACGGCCACCGTCAAAGACACCCTGCTGCTCAGCATTTTTTACGAACATCCGCCCGGGTTAGCCCTGCCAGACGCGCCGCTGGGCGTGGCGTTCGCCCTGGAGTTTGAGCAAATGTTGGTTAAAGACAGCCTCACGCAGGTGTTTTTCGAACCGACAGCCGACGACCTGCTGTTCGCCGCCGGCGCTACGGCCTTTTCCGACGCCCGCGCGGTGCCCCCCGGCCGCGTCGAGTTTGCCGCGGCCGGCCAGGCCGCTCCGGCTTTGTCGAAGCCGCGGCCGCTGGGTGTGGTGCGGTTTATTGTCGAAGACGTGATCGTGCGCGCAGCCGACACCTTTTTTACCAAACTGACCGTAGATGCGTCGCAACAACTGATGATCAATGTGCGCGAGGAGGTGCTGAAGTTTGAAATCGCAACCGACAGTATCGTGTTGTTTCAGGAAAAAACATCCGTCGGCCAGCCCCCCAAACCGCTGCCGCTCCGGCTCTACCCCAGTCCGGCCCGCCAGTGGCTGCGCCTCGAAGCGCCGGGCTGCCCGCTGGTCCGCGTGCACGTGACGGATGCCGGAGGGCGCCTCGTCGAACGGCGGGAACTGAACGGCCAAAACGACGTGGAGTGGGCCCCCGGCGCCTGGCCGCCGGGCTGGTACCTGGTGCAGGCCTGGGCGGCAGACGGGCGGACGGCGGTGCGGTCCGTGTTCAAGGAGTAGGCGGCATTTTTGCCGGCCAGGCAACCCGCGCGCCGTTTTTTTCATCTTGAAAAGGCCGGCACATTTTTTCACACCAACACCATTACACAAGTATGAAAAACCTGAACTGGGCGCTGCTATGCGCCATGGCAGCGCTCTGGGCCTGCCAAAAAGAACCCTCCAATCCGACGCTGCTTTTCGACAACTATTCCAATCTCGCCACCGGCAACTACTGGGTATACGAACAATACCTGCTCGACTCCAGCGGCGTGTACACCCCGCGCAACCAAACCGACAGCAATTATGTGGAAAAAGACACTCTGATCGACGGCCGCAGCTATTTCAAACTTCAGGTGGTTGTCGCCGGTGCGCCGCCCAATGTGTACCAGGCGGTTTTCCTGCGCGACTCGCTGCACTACCTGGTGGATGCTTCCGGCCGCATCCTCTTTTCGTCGCAAAACACTACCGACACCCTCGATGCGCGGCATTTCGTCGTGCAACTTTCGCACAACCCACCCACGCAGGATACCGTCGCGTATATTTCTGGCAAAATGCAGCCGAACGACGAAACCGTGCAGGTACCCGCAGGCGCCTTTGTCACCAAAAATTTTCGGGAAACCTACCAGATGTGGCCGAAATATTCCGCCGGAGGTCCGGTCCGTTACCTGCAACACCGCTACGCCAAAAACGTCGGCCTGGTGGAAGAAACGATGGGGTTTTATGTCGGCGACGCCTCCGGGAAATACCTCGTCCGGCGGCTGAAGCGGCATGGGAAAAAGTGAAGGAGTTTTCCATCATCACCCACAAGCCCAAACGTTTCAATTTGTAAAGTTCCATTTGAAAAATACTACCACCTGACCCGCGCCAGCACCGGCAAATGATCCGAGGGGTAATGCCCCGCCCGGTGGTCGGTAAACACGGCGTATTGCAGCACCTGAATTTCCGGCGACACAAAAATATAGTCGATACGCGGCCCGAGCGGATCAAGCAAGCGAAAGCCGTTGAACGTACCCTCGGGGCCGAAAGGCGGCTCGGCGCTGTGCGCGCGGGCATCGTGCAGCGCTGCTCCGAGCAGGGCGATGGGTTTGCTCTCGGGCGCGCTGTTGAAATCGCCCAAAAGGGCCAGCGGCGCGGCGGGCGCCATCGCGCGCATTTTTTCCAGCAGCAGCTCAGCCGAATGCCGGCGCGCCTCCTTGCCCTGGTGGTCGAAGTGGGTGTTGAGCACCCGCAGGCGGCGCCCCGCGCTGTCTGCGAGCAAGGCCCAGGTGCAAATGCGGGGCAAGGCGGCATCCCAACCTTTCGAAACGGTATCGGGCGTTTCCGAGAGCCAGAAGGTACCAGACTCGAGCGCGTGAAAGCGGTCGGTGCGGTAAAACAAGGCGGAATACTCGCCGGCTTCGCGGCCGTCGTCGCGGCCCACGCCGACGTAGGCATATTCGGGGAGTTGTTCCTGCAGGTAGTCGAGCTGGTGTTTCAGGGCTTCCTGCACACCGAACACATCGGGGTGGTGGAAACGCAGCTGGCCGGCCAGAAAATCGCGGCGCTGAGGCCAGGCGTCGGGGCCGTCGCCAGGGTTGTCGTAGCGGATGTTGTAGCTCAGCAGGGTGAGGGTTTGGGCCGGGAGCGCGGCGGCGAGGAGGAGGGTCAGGAAAAGCAGGAGGTGGCGCATAGCGGAGTTGTTGAAGTGCAAGGTAGGATTACTTTTCCTCACCGGTAACCAAACCCGCCCATCCGGAAGGTCAGCCCCAAGGTTGGGCTGTTAAAATCCCGCGTTTGATACCCTGGCAAGGTATCCAGCCCGCCCACGAGGCGGAAACCGCCGGTGAGGGCGATGCGCAGCCAGCGCAGCACATTAAGTTCGGCGCCGATTTCAGGCGCGAGCACGAGCACCCCGTCGGTGATGTCGTCGCCGTCGTAGGGGTCGTTGTCGTCGCGGCGCAGGGCCGCGGCGCCCCAGCCGAGTTTGAGCGCGGTATACACGTGCAGCATTTTGTGGGAAGGAATAGCATAGCCAAGCCAGAAACCGCCGCTGCTCAGGGCCTGGATGTAGTTGCGGTTGCTGTAGCGCCGGGTTCCGAAGTTTTCGCCCTGGAAGTAGCCGCCGATGAAAAAATCGTCGATGACGAAAGCGCCGCCAAGGCCCGCCCCGCCGCCCGAGCGCCCGTCGGCCTGGCTGAAGGTAAAATACAAACTGCCGAAGCCGCCTTTTACTTTGGCGCTGTTGGCCAGGGTTTCCTGCCGCTGAGCGCCGGCAAGGTCGGGCAGGAGCAGGGCGAGGGCGAGTAGGTAAATCATTTTGAACATAGTGGTGGTTTTGATTTAAGAAGGACTTTGGGGAATTTACGAATGACGATTTACGATTTACGATTGGGTTCACCTTTCCCGAAAAACGCTTGGATGCTGCCCTTGTGAGCATTTTAAGTGTTGCAATTTTTCTGATTTCGGGAAAGGTGAACCCAATCGTAAATCGTAAATCGTAAATCGTAAATCGTCATTCGTCAATCGTTATTCGTCAATCGTCAATGGTAAAAATTGCCCCTCCAACGCAAACACCAATCCGTATTGTATGCGCTTGCCGGGGAAAGCCCGGGGCAATAAGCTGTGGAGCCAGCCCAGCGCCGGGGCGGCGTATTTCAGCTGGTCTTTCCATTTTTTCATGCCTTCGGCAAAACCGGCGAACTGGAGCGCCGTCACTTCCGCATCGTTTACCAGCAACAAATCCACCTCCAGCCGGAGCCAGCGCGGCCCCTGCGAACCTTCCACTAAAAACTTCGGCAGCCAGCGCTCCGGCGCAAACCGGGCTTGCACAAAATCGGCAAAGGCCGCCCCGTGCCGGGCGAGTTGTTCGGGCCGGAGCGCCTCCGAAACGCCGCGCGCCAGCAGCTGGCTCCGGGCGATGTCCAGGCTCTGAGCCGAGCCCGGCGGAAAAGCGCCGGCGCACAAAAAATTTTGCGCCGCCCGCAGGATTTGCGGGTCGTAGTCGCCCCGAAACTCCAACCAGGGCGCAAAAGGCTGCGGGTCGGCGGCAGCCCGGGGCAGTTGTGGGGGCGGCTCAACGGCGGAGTCGATGCGGCGGGGCGGCCGGTTTTCTTTCGAACGGCCGGCAGCCGGCGGGTGAAACAACACGGCGGTTTCAGCTAGGGCGGCTTCGGCGAAATCGCGCGGCTGATACCGCACTTCGAGCGCACAGGACAGCTGGTGGCCGTTCCACACGAAAGGCGTTTCCGGGCTGTCGGGGTCGAGCGTGGGGATAGATTCGTCGCCGTGGCTGTACGCGCGGTTGAGCCAGGGCGTGCCATTGGCATTGCTGGGAAGCACCAGATAGTCGCGGGCGCGGGTGAGGCCCACATACAGCAGCCGGGCCTCCTCCTCGCGGGCCTGTTGGCCGGCCTCCGCCCAAACGGGGCTTTGCAACAGGTTTTCTTCCAGCCGGGTGCCGCGCAGCTGATCGTGGTAGGGATTTACCCAAAATCGCATCCAGCGGTTGCCCAGGATGTTGTCGAGTTCGGGTTCGGGCCGTTCGGCAATCAGGCTGAGGCCCCACACCTGCTCCCGCAGTTTTTCCTGGAGGTTGTGGCAAATAGCCACCGGAAACTCCAGGCCCTTGCTTTTGTGGTAAGTGAGCACTTTCACTGCATCAGGACTCTCGCCGCTGCCCTGAAAATCCTGCCCGGCGCGGGCCAACTCATCGAGCCAGAGCAAAAAGCCGCCGAGCGAGGCGGCGGCGTGCAGGCGCTGGCAGGCCGACTCGTATTCGAGCGCGTAGTGGCGGAAGCGGTCGAGGTTGTCGAGCCGCTGCGTGGCACGGCCGAATCGGACGGCGATGCGGCGCAGGTCGAGCTCGTCGAGGGCGAGGTGGAGAATTTCCGAGGCGCTGAGGTCGGCCGTACGGGGGCGCAGGTCGAGCAGTTGGCGGATGATGGTGTGTTCGGTAGCCCAGTGTCCGGGGTCCCAGCCCGCGTCTTTTTGGCGCAGGTAATCGAGGCGGTTGTCAACCAGGTCTTCCAGCGATTGCGCGCCGGTCAGGACCAGGAGTTCGGCCGCGCTCAGGGCGTCGGAAGGGGTGAGCAGGTACTTAAGGCAAGCCAGCACCAGTTTGCCTTCGACGGTAGCCAGCAGACCGGCCCGGGCAATCGAGGCCTGGAGGCCGGCCCGGTGCAGGGCGGCGGCCATTTGGGCGCAGCCGCTGTTGGCGCGGCAGAGCACGGCAATGTCGCCGGGCCGCACCGGCCGGGTGCTGTCGCGTTTTTTCGACCACACCGGCATGCCGCGGTCGAGCAGGGTGCGGATTTGCTCGGCGATGCAGTTTTCCGGCCAGGGGGCGCCGTGCGCTTTCCGCTCGTCGAGCTCGCTGCGGAAGTGCCAGTGGATCAGCGCTTTCGGCGGTTCGCCGTCCGTGGCGCCGGTTTTATTTTTTAAAAAATTGGCCTCCGCGGCGGTGGCAATGGGCGCGGGTTCGAGGGCTACCTGCTCCGGCGGCAGATCAGGAAAAGCGCGGGTAAAAATAGCGTTGACGGCATGCACAATATCGGGCCGGCTGCGCCACGATTCCCGCAGCACATTATCGGGCCGCACGCCGCCGGTAGCGCGGATGATGGCCTGCATGAGCGCGGGTTCGGCGCCGCGGAAGCCGTAAATGCTTTGCTTGGGGTCGCCTACCCAGATCGACTGCCGGGCGAGGCGGCTGAGTTGCAAAAAAATGTCGAGTTGAATGGGCGAGGTGTCCTGAAATTCGTCGACGAGCAGCAGGTCGAGTTCCTCGCGCAGGGCCGCGCGCACAGGTTCGAGGCGGAGCAGGCGGCTGACGAAGGTTTCCATATCGGTGTAGTCGATCAGGCCGCGTTTTTTCTTGTACTGTTCGTACTCGCCCAGGGCGTCGGCGGCGATGTCGAACACCAGTTCGATAAACTGGCGGACATCGTTGCGGAAAGCCGGCTGGGCGTCGTGGCTGCGGGCAAATTCGCGGAGTTCCTCGAACAAGTCGCGGCTTTTCACCGCCACGCTGAGTTTGCTGATTTTCACCCATTCGTACCAGTGGAGCTGGCCGCGCCATTTGAGTTGGTTTTGCAGGCTGCGCAGGGCCTCGATGGCGTTGCGGGTGGTTTTGGTGTCGTCGGCTTCATTGGCTTCGAGGGCGGCTACGGTGTTGTCGATCAGGGCGGAGAGGCGGTTGTTCCATTGGCGTTCAGTGGCGGCTTGTTCGGGCGGCAGCAGTTGTTCGAAGGATTCCCAGGAGCGGCGTTTGCTGGTTTCGAGCACCTGACGGGAGAAGTTGTTGGCGCGGGCTACGTCGGTGAGCGTACGGATATCGCGCCGCCAGTCGTAGGGTTCGCCGAAGGATTTTTTGGTGAGGCCGAGCCGGTCGGAGAGTTCGTTCATGGCTTCGATGCGGGCTTCCGTGAGCACCTGGGAGAGCGACTCGTTGAACAGGCGCTGCTGGTCGGTATCGGCGATAATTTCCACCAGGGGCGACACGCCGGCTTCGAAGGCGAAGCGCTGGAGCAGGCGCACGCCGATGCTGTGCACTGTGCCGATGAGGGCGCTGCCGAGTTCGTTGGCCTGTTCGCGCAGGCCCGACTCCAGCAGGCGGGCGCGCACGCGTTCCTGGAGTTCGGCGGCGGCTTTTTGGGTAAAAGTGGTAGCCAGGATGCCCCGGGCGCGCAGGCCGTTTTTCAGCAGGTGTACCAGGCGTTCGGTGAGCGTGTAGGTTTTGCCGCTGCCGGCGCCGGCGGAAAGGATGGTGATGTTGAGTTGCGGATCGGGCGTCATGGAATCGGGTTTGGGGCTAAGATCGGGATTGACCGGATTATTTCCGGATAAAATACACGGCGAGCACCAGGAAAACGAAGCCGACGAAGTGGTTCCATTTCAGCGGTTCATTTTTAAAAAACACCAGGGTAAAGCCCGTGAACACGATCAGGGTGATCACTTCCTGGATCACTTTGAGCTGCACCAGCGTAAAGGGGCCGCCGTTGCCGGCATAGCCCATGCGATTGGCCGGGATCATGAAACAATACTCCAGCAAGGCGATCAGCCAGGAGGCCAGCACGATGCCCGCCAGGCCGGCTTTTTGAAAAAAACTGAACTGTTGGAATTTCAGGTGTCCGTACCAGGCGAAGGTCATGAAAATGTTGGAGAGGACGAGCAGGGCAATGGTGGCCAGACTTTGCATGTGTCGGTTGGCAAATTTTAATCCGGGCAAATATAGCGGCGGGGCGGCCGTTTTAGCGCCAGGTTTTATTTTTGCTTTTTTCTTCGTCAAACCATTGTTTATGCACCGTTTTTTTCTGCTTTTGCCGATGTTGGCCGGTTTCACGGCTTGTCAAAATCCGCAGCCCAACCCGTCCAACATTCCGGCCCAACCCGAGCAAACCACCGAGGCGGCGGAGGTCAAACTGCCGCCGGATTTTATCGAGTTTTACCAAAAATTTCACAGCGACAGTCTGTACCAGATCGAACACATTTCCTGGCCCTTGCAGGGCGACGCGGCGTTTGCCGTCGACAGCACGCGCATGGTCAAAAAAACCGCTGTTTGGGAGCCTGAAAACTGGCGGATGCACCGCCCTATCGATTTTTCCACCAGTGAGTTCAAACGTGATTTCGACGTGCTCGGCGACGAGCTGATCGTGGAGCGCATCCGCTACCGCGCGGCCAACTACGGCCTCGAGCGCCGTTTCGTGCGCCAGTACAACAATGAGTGGGAGTTGATTTACTACTCCGACATGCAGGAGCGCGGGCAATAAGGCGCTATCTTGCAGCCATGTTCCGGACCCTCCTTTTCACCTTGCTTCTGGCCCTGAACGGGCCTGCTTTCAGTCAACACCTGGAAGCCGACAAAGCTCATTTGGAATCGGCCCTGGCTGAGCTCGACCGTCAAAAATCGGTTTTGCTCGACCGGCTCGAACAGGTGCAACTCAACATTTTGCAACGCGATTTGCTGGCCGTGGGCTTACCGTCGAAGCAGTACATCCTGCACAGCGCCATGGCCCTGGAGTATTCCGAGCCGCACGAACAGGCGCGCTGGGTGGCGCACATTATCCTGCCCGACATTGCCCGGGGCACGGTGTTTCGCAGCAACGACTTCCGGCCCGATACGCTGGTGCCGACCGGCTCGGCGGTGGAGGCCGATTATTTTTTAAAAACGATGAACGCCAACGGGACTTGGGAGTACGATGGTTTCGGCTACGATCGAGGGCACTTGGCGCCCTCGGCCGATTTTCGCTGGTCGGCAACGGCTTTGTCGGAATCGTACTTTTACTCCAACATGTCGCCGCAGCTGGCGGAGTTCAACCGCGGCGGCTGGTCGGAGTTGGAAGCCCTGCTGCGCGGCTACGTGACCGGGCATCCGGGCGTGCAGCTGTACGTGGTGACGGGGCCGGTGCTGGAGGCCGGCTTGCCGGTGATCGAGCGCGGGGTAAACCGGGTGGCGATACCGAAGCAATTTTTCAAGGTAGCGCTCGATTGGACCAACCGCCGCGCCATTGGTTTTGTGATGCCCAATGCCCGCATCAGTTATCCGCTGGAAAGTTTCGCGGTATCGGTCGATGCGGTAGAGCAGTTGACCGGGCTGGATTTTTTCAATGCCCTGCCCGACAGTGTGGAGAACGCCGTAGAGGCACAGGTAGAGCCGGCGGCTTGGCTGCCTCAAGTGGCGCAGGGCGATGTGGAGCCGCTCGCACAGCCCGGCTTGCCGCCCAACCATTTCAACACCGTGGTGGGCGGCCGGTATGCCGGACAAAACACGGAGGTGACGGTTTGCGGCACCGTGGTGGGGAGCCGGTATAGCCGCACGGGCAACTTGTGGTTGAACCTCGACAAACAATTTCCCAACCAGATTTTTTCAGTTTTTATCCGGAAAGAAGACCTCGCCAATTTTTCGGAAGACCCCAAAGTGGCGCTGGAAAACCGGCAGGTGTGTTTTACAGGGAAAGTGGAAACTTTCAACGGCACACCAACAATTAACATCGAGCGGGAGGAAAGTCTGTACTTGTACCCGCGTTGATCAACGCCCGTCGACGCCGCGGAGGAATTGGTTGAAATGGCGGACGAAATGTTCCATTTTTTGAGCGGAAAGGTCGATGCTCAGGTCGTGTGCGAGGTGAATTTTCCCGGCTCGGCCCTGGCGTTCGTAGCGCTGGATGTACGCCATGTTGACGATAAAGCCATGGTGGACCCGGCAGAACATGGAGTCGGGCAGGTCAGCTTCCATATCTTTCAGGTTTTTATACATGGAATAGCGTTCCAGCTTCCCGTCGCGCTGGATGAAAAAGGTGGTGCAGGAGCCATCGGCCTGGCAAAAGATCAGGTCGGCGAAGCGCACCACTACGCTGCCTTTGCGCATATCGCCGAGGACGAAACCGCGGTGCCGGTTGTTGGCTTGGGCTTCGAGCTGGCTGGTTTTGACGGCTGCGATGTGCACGGCCTGGATGAGTTCGACCGTTTTGTAGGGTTTGACGAGGTAGGCCCAGGGCTGCACGTCGTTGATGGCTTTGACGGCGTAGTGCGGGTAGGCGGTGGTGAAAATGACGCCGAAGCTGAGGTGTTGGGTTTGGTTTAAAAAATCGAAGCCCGTGCCGTGGGGCGGCATTTCGATGTCGAGGAAAACGACTTCCGGGCGGTACTGCTCGACGATCCGCAGGGCTGATTCGATGTCGTTGGCCACTTGAATGACATTTACCATCGGGCAAAATTCGGCCAGCATGCCCCGGAGGGTGTGGGCGGCAGTGATTTCATCGTCAATAATGACGGCGTTAATTCGCTTCATCGAGGTTTGTTTTTTTTGAGTAAAAGCGCAGGGATTTGGATTGTTCGTCAATTTTCTCCTGGCGGATTTTGGCATGGGCAACGCGTTTCACGCTGAAAGAAATGGAGGCTTCCGTGCCTTTGCGGGTGGGATGGCCCTCCGAGAGGTCGCGGATGCGAAAATCCAGTTCCATTTCAAAGAGTTGGTTGAGCGTGTCGGCTTTTTGGCGGAGCATTTGGATGCCCATCGATTTGCGGCGCTGGTCTTTGGTGGGGCGGCTGGCGTTGATACCGTCGCCGTTGTCCGTGATTTGGCAGTACACGTGGCCATCGACGAAGCGGTAGCTGAGCAGCACTTCGGCGATTTCGTCGGTGGCGCCGCCGTGAATGGTGGCGTTTTCCAGGATAGGTTGCAGGAAAAGGGCCGGGAAAGGGAGGTCGGGAGGGAGGTCTTCTGCGCCACTGATTTCGTAGCGGAATTTGTCGTCGCCATAGCGCAAGCGGGCCAGTTCGAGGTAGTGTTTGTTGTAGAGCAGTTCCTCCTCGAAGCGGATGAACGTTTGTTCGGAGAAATGGAGGGTTTTGCGCAGGAGTTGGGTAAAGGTCGCGTTGTACACACTGGCCTTGGTGGGGCTGGGCGGGTAGAAAAAGCGTTGGAGCGCGTTGATGCAATTGCCGATAAAGTGTGGATTGATTTGGGCTTGCAGGGCGATGAGGCGAAATTGGGCGACGGCGAAAGACATTTCGCGGAGCAGCATTTGGGTGCGGTAAATGCGGTAGAGGATCAGCGCGATCAACATCCAAATGGCCAGGGAAAACCAAAAGGTAGAGTACCAGCGTGCGGGCATGACGAAGGCCCAGACGCCCGGGTGTTCGCTGCGAATGCCGTTTTGGGTGACGGCAGTAATTTTCAACTGGTATTTCCCCGGCGGCATATGTACGCCGAAATCGAGGCCGCTTCGATACAACATGGTGGTATCGCTTTTCCCTTGAAAGCCGCTGCCGACCCAATGGAGCAGGTTGTCGGTGGTGAGCCATTGCAGCGGGGGCAGTACTTCGGTCATGATGCATTCGAAACTGAGGTTGCCCCGGCTGCGGTAGTCCAGCCCGGCAAAATCCACTTCGACCAGGCTGGCTTTGAGCGGCAGGGTGCTGACGCGGTTGGTTTCGGCGGCATGATCGAGGAAGAATTCGTTCATTTGTTTGTCTTCCATATACCGGTAACCGGCAATCAAAGAGGCGAAATCGCCGCTGGCAGGGTTGCCGGTGAGCACCATGCGCGACAGGCCGGCTGCGGTGGCTGCCCACAGGGTATCGCGAAACACAGTGACGCCCCGGACGTCGTCGTTAGCCAGGCCGTCGTGGTGGTCGTAGTGTACCAGCTGCCAGTTGTTGGGGTTGACACCGAAAATACCCCGGTTGGTGGCCAGCCAAATCCGCCCTTTGTTTTCCAGGAAGATCGCGTGTACGTTGTGTATGGGTTTGGGCAGAAAATCGTTAGCCCGCAGCACACGGGCGACTTGTCCGTTTTTCACCAGGACTTTAAGCAGCCCGGCGTCGGGAGTAGCGACCCAGAGTACGTTGTTGCCGGCACTTCGGATATCGATGATTCTATTGTACAGTAAGGGAAACTTACGGCCCCAATTGAATTGGAAGCTGTCTTTCGAACCGAAAAGGCCTTCTATCCCACCGGTCCAAATGTACCCGTCCATATCTTTACCGATGGCAGTAACGCGTTGGTTAAAACTTTGATCAACCTGGGTGTGGGCGCCCGGCACGCTAAAAAGCCGGGCGGAGGTGCCGCACCAGACTTGATGGCTATCGGCTAATATGGTTTTGGGGCTTCCTAATAGTGGCAATTCTTCCCGTTTGCCATTGGGCCGGTAAACGTATATGCCTTCATCTGCGGCGACCCAGATACCGTAGGGGGCATGGGGTACAATTTTCAGGACGCGGTTAAACCCATCCAGGGAACTCAAGTGATCGGTTTGGAGCCGGCCGCCGGCCAGGATGTTCAGGTTGCCCGCATCATCGCCAAAGAGTATGCGCCCGGCTTCGTCGCGGGCCACAGAAATCAGATTTTCCGAAGGCAGGCCGTCTTTTTTTTGGTAATTGATGGGGGCGTTGGTGGGTAATCCGTAAATGCCATCATCAAGCGTACAAAACCAGTAAGTCCCCTGCCGGTCTTCGAACATATAGGTGGTTTTTTTACCGGAGAGGTAAATTCTGGGGTTCGAGAGGTCATTGTTGGGGTTGTCGAAACAGATGGCGCCCTTGGCGGGGGAACAGACCCAGAAGCGGCCTTTGCGGTCAATTGAAATTCGTCCGCCAACATTTAGCATCGAATCCAATACTACTATTCTCCCATTCACATACTCAAGTAAAACAACTTTGTTTGGATAAGAGTATAAAATTCTGTTACCCCTAAGCTCTATGCTCAAAGTATTAACTGCCGGGTTACTTTCTTTTGGAAATTTGTAAATTGTTTGGGGTTTATTATTATTAAACAGAACTATAGAATTTGTTGCAAAAGCAAGATGGTCGCCATTTATTACTCCCATTTGCAACATAGCATCATCAAATTCAAAAACTGTAGAACCTATATGGCTTACTTTATAAACTGTAGAAATTTTCCCCAACAGCCAAATGTCATCATCCTCATAAAAGTTGCATGTTCCAAGGTATAAATTGACATCCTTTAACCTGGGGTCATCACGGGCTGTAATAAATTTTGTATATTTTTTATAACAAGGGCTCCTTTTAAAACATGACAACCAAAGATTGGAGTTTTTATCTTCCCAGAGATTAAATACTTCGGGATCAGGCAGACCTCGATCTATGGAGTAATGATGAAACCGATGAGTATCAAAACTTAACAAGCCTTTATCGGAACCAAACCAAAGCAACCCTAATCGATCCTGGATACCACAGTAAATCAAATTAGTTGGTAAGCCGGAATTTACATTATAGTGAATATAACCTATAGTTTGAGAAAATAATAGTTCAGAATAAAAAATTATTATTCCCAAAGCAATAGCCTTACAGTAAATTGAATTCATTTCACTTAGAATTGTTTATAAACTCAAATACTAAAGTCCGTTTCAATTTTGCAACTAAAGAATAACCTAATTGATTTAAAAAACAATATACTGGCGAACTTAAAGGTGTTTCGATTTTAAAGTCTACATCTTCAACTAGAATAAAATCAGGGACATACTTTCCCCAGTTATTTGATTTCAATACATCGAGGTCTAGTCCCTCTACGTCAATTGACAATACATCAATGTGTTGGTTTAATGGCAAATGACGATCTAAAACATCTGCAAGTGTAAAGGTTGGAATCTTGATTTCATTTATTATCTTATAAGGGGCACCATTATTTCTTTCCGCCGCTAATTTGGGGTCAAAAGTGTTTAATGCCGGTTCATTGAAACAATAAAACATTAGATCCTTTGGTTCAGAGCCAATTCCAATTTCCAAGTTTATATCTCTTGGGCGTAATAGATTAAAACTACGCATACTATTAGGAGTAGGGTCAATATTAATCCCCTTCCATCCTTTACGATAAAGAGACCATGTATTCGAAAATCTAACAGGGTGATGCGCACCAACATCTATAAAATAGCCTTTATAGTTTTTGATACCTTCATAAAAAGATTGTAAAACAACGTCTTCCCCATCTTGTGAGTATGATTTTTTAAATCTTAAAAAATCGACAATTCTGATAATAAACAATTTGATGCGCTTAATCATAAATCAATTCAATTTCTAGCCAAAAACAATTTTTTTAACTCCAGATTTAATTCTCCCCCAGCCGCCCAAAAAAACACAACAAACCAAACGCCCCAGCATTACCACCATCATTCCCAGCCAAGTCCAATCCCATTGGCATCCGTTTGCCGGAAAAATATTATCCCCTCGCTCCCAAAGTACCTTTTCCCCAAAAAACCTCCCGCGAAAGATCAGCATAAATAAAAGAAATCTCTCTGCAAAGCTTGTAACTGTGCAGGATTTTCTTGTAACCATGTAGGTTTTACCCATAACTGTGTAAAGGCCCCCAAACAAAAAGGGCAGTAAAACCACATTTGATCAAAGAAAAGCGGAGGAAGCCGTTCAAGGCCGGGGTGCGCAAAAGAGCCTGCCGCGTTCGAGCCTAGGCGCTTTCCGGTCCTTTTCAGGACGCCCCTGAGCATGAAAAAAGGGCTTCGCAGTTTACTGCGAAGCCCTCGTTCGTGGAGGATACCGGATTCGAACCGGTGACCTCTTGCATGCCATGCAAGCGCTCTAGCCAGCTGAGCTAAACCCCCATATTTCAATTTAACGTTGCTGCTCTCGCTGACCTTCCCGATTGTCATCGGGACGCTCTAGCCAGCTGAG
>CAZVZH010000109.1:0-14154 GCA_964630705.1 uncultured Saprospiraceae bacterium
ATGTTCCTGCCAAATTATTTTAACAGCTTTTTGGAGCAGGCCTGAGAAAACAAAGTACTTGCTGGAAAATCCCGGTTAATCTGTTTGCTTGCTCTTATAAAAATAGCCACAACGGTTGCCCGGGGTTTACCGGAAGATTGCGTCGTGGCTATTTTACACCCTAAAAAACTCTAGTTATTGCGGATAACCGTTTTTAGCCCAGCAAGCCAGCATATTGATGGTTGCGGTGGGCAGTTTGGAACCGCCTTTGGGCATGGGCTCGCAGCCTTCGCCGTGATTGATGGCACACAAAACTTCCTTGGTTTCAAAAGCCGTTTTGGCGCTGGCATAGGTGGAAAGATTGATGCCTTCCGACTGAGTAGCGGCATCGTGGCAGCCCGATCCGGCACAAGTGGCATCTAAAATATTTTTCACAGAAAAAGCGTAAGTGTTGGCCAATGGATCCACTTGCGAACAATCGGCCTCAGCCAAGTAATCGCGTTTTTTGTCTTTTGAACAACTGACCACAAGACCTAGCATCAAGCAAAAAAACAGGGAAAGGACGAGGGGAATTCTCATAAACTTTGAAGGATTGATTTGGTTAACAATGAAATGCCAAAGGAAACGACTATTCAACGGAACTTGTATCCCTGACCAGTAAAAAGGCCGGAGACTGCCAAAAAAGGCAAATTTCGGCTCCCTTCCGGTCTGAACCAGCAACGGCATGCAACACGACAATATTCTCGATGATTTCGACTTCGACGACAGCCCATTTTTCGAAGAAAACTCCGGGGAAGTAGTGGCAAAGTTCTACTCGGCCCTGGAAGCCGACGTCGCAGCAGCGCGCCTGCGCGCCGAGGGAATCCCATGTTTTATCGCCAACAGCAGCGCACACTCTGTGCTCCCACATTTGCAAGTATTGTTGCGTCTGCATGTGCGGTCAGAAGATTCCCTGCGCGCGCGTGCCCTGCTGGCGGAGGCGGCCATCGATGCCGAAATGCCCCACCACGGAGGTCGTGACAAGCAAGTTCTGACAATATTGGCGGTACTGATTGGGGTACTCCTGGCTATTCTGCTGGTGCGCGCGATGTGGGGAATTTACTGAGCCCCTATCCACTTCCAACTACCGTTCCGTACAGATCGAAGGCTTCGGCAGCGGTAATTTCCACCTGGGCGAAATCGCCGATGCGAACATAATTGGTCCGGGCATCCACCAGCACTTCATTGTCCACTTCGGGCGAATCGGCCTCCGTCCGGCCGACAAAATACCCGCCTTCTTTCCGGTCGAACAGCGTTTTCAACACTTTGCCCACTTTGGCTTCATTCTTTTGAGTGGAAATTTCCTGTTGCAGGTCCATCAATTGTTGGGCGCGCTCGGCTTTTACTTCCGCGGGCACATCGTCGGGTTGTTCGAAGGCGCGGGTACCTTCTTCGTGGGAATACTGAAATACCCCCACACGTTCGAATTGTTGCTCCTCGACAAAGTCGAGCAAGGTTTGAAAATCGGCCTCCGTTTCGCCGGGGTGGCCGACCAGAAAAGTGGTACGCAGGGCGACATCCGGTACTTTTTCCCGGATTTTATCCAGCAACTGCCGGGTTTCATCGCGGGTAATTTGACGGCGCATAGCGGCCAACACAGGGTCGCTGGCGTGTTGGAGCGGCATGTCGAGGTACTTGCATACTTCCGGGCGTTCGGCCATGACATCCAGTATTTCCAGGGGGAACTTGCTTGGGTAAGCGTAGTGTAGTCGAATCCATTCGATACCGTCGACATCGGCCAAGGCGTGGAGTAATCTGGGGAGTTCGCGCTGTTTATACAAATCGAGGCCGTAATATGTCAGTTCCTGGGCGATGAGCATCAGTTCTTTTACCCCCCGGCGGGCCAGGTTGCGAGCCTCGAGCACGAGTTCTTCTACCGACCGGCTCAGGTGCTGGCCGCGCATGAGCGGGATAGCGCAAAAGGAACAGGTGCGGTTACAGCCCTCTGAAATTTTCAGGTAAGCGTAATGCGGCAAGGTGGTGATCTGGCGCTCGCCCAGGAGCTCAAATTTGTAATCGGCGTCCAAGCGGCTGAGCAGGGCCGGCAGTTCGAGCGTACCGAAATAGGCGTCAACTTCAGGAATCTCCTGCTCCAACGCATCTTTGTAGCGTTGCGACAAACAACCGGTGACGTACAATTTTTCAATGCCGCCGTTTTTTTTCAGGGCGGCATGCTCCACAATAGCGTCTATACTTTCCTGCTTGGCCAGGTCGATAAACCCGCAGGTATTGATAATGACGATGTTAGCATCGGCGTCGTCGCGTTCGTGGCTAACCTCGTAATCGTTGCCCCGCAATTGAGTGATCAGGTTTTCGCTATCCACCAGATTTTTGGAGCAACCCAGGGTCACTACATTAATTTTATCCTTGCGTAAAGTTTTCGTTTTCATGCCCAAGAAACTGCACTTAGTATTTTAACAGCGCAAAGTTCGGGCAAATCCGGTGGATTTTATGGATTCCGCTATTTTTGCGCCGCTTTACACCCAACATGACACAACAAGAAGCACTACTCAACCGCCTCGAAACGGAGCTGCGCGCCGCGTTGCTCGACATCCGCACCCGCTTTGCGCCCCTCGGCCCGGAAGCCTTGCGCCGCCGCCCGGCGCCCGATCAATGGAACGCCCTGGAGTGCCTGGCGCACCTCAACCAATACGCCGAAGATTATATCCCGGGCATCAACCGCGCCATTCACCGCGCCAAAGCCAGGCGTTGGGCGCCCGGCGATCCGGTGCGCTACACCGCCCGCGGACGCCGCCTCCTGCGCCGCGCCGATCCGGCGCTTGCCAAACGCTTCAAAACGGCCAAACGCTACAACTTTGCACACCGGCCAGTGGAACAGGAGGTGATCAAATCGCTGATTATCAAAGGCGAGCAATTGCTCCGCATCTTGCAAACCGCCCGCGAAGTAGACCTCAACCGGCCCAATATTGAAAAAATAGACGCCTGGTTTGGCCGCTACACCCTTGGCAATTTGCTCGAATTTATCGTGCTGCACCAGCGCCGCCACTTGCAACAAGCGGCAGCTTTAGTGGAAAAAGAATCCTGAACCTCGAGCAAGCTTCCCCGGAATTCAACTACCTTGGTCCGGCAATTTTGGTTCTTTCCAAATCTCAGGAAAGATGAAAAGGGAACACCGGTGCAAATCCGGGGCAGTCCCCGCTGCTGTAAGTTTCGAGGTGTTCGACACCACCGAACGGGCCGAAAGCCACTTTTCCGACCACGGAATGGGAAGGCGCCCGACCGGGAAACGAGCCAGAAGACCTGCCAAAGGTGCGCACAACCACCGGGCTTCGGGTGAAAGCCGGTTGGCAGGTTAGCCTTTCCGCGGGTGTTCCGATTGGAAGCCAAACCAAGCCGACACCTCCCGTTTCCCTTTCATTTTCACATTATTATGTTTAAAAAATGAAAGTCAATTTTTTTCTTTCGCTGCTGTTACTAGCCACCCTTTGCATTTTTTCCTGTAAAAAAGACGAAACTCCGGCTGGTGAGGGCAATTATTCCAAAGGCCTTTTTGTCGTCAATGAGGGGCCATTTGGCGGCACCGGCAGTATCAGTTGGCACAACCCGGAAACCGGTGAAACAGTGCAGGACGTGTTCGGAAAAGCCAATGGCGGCGCACTACTGGGCGAGTTTGTGCAGTCGCTTACCTTGCACAACGGAAAAGGGTACATCGTGGTGAACGGCGCTAATAAAGTATATGTCGTCGACGCCCTTACCTTTAAATACATCGACACCATTGGCGGCCTGGCCCTGCCCCGCTTCATGCTGCCGCTCAACAACGACCTGGCTTTGTTCAGCCAGTGGGGCGCCGACGGATTGAGCGGCTCGGTAGCCAAAGTTGACCTGCGTACCGGGCAAACCGTGCTCACCATCCCAACCGGAAAAGGCCCGGAAAAAATGATCCGTCAAGCCGACGGATTGGTCGTGGTGCCCAATTCAGGCGGTTTTGGCGTAGATTCGACGGTGACTTTCCTCAACCTGGGCGTCACGGCTGAACTCGACCGCATTGTTGTGCCAGGAAAAAATCCCGGCACCGTGGCAGTGGCAGCGTTTGGCGCCGGACCGTTCGGGCCGTACACCTTCGTCCAATGCCGGGGTTCCTTTTTGGATGCAAGTCCTGCGGGGTGGGTCGGTACGATTTCCAGCGCCGCCGGGGTCGGCCATGCTACTCCGGCCTTTGGCGACGACCTGGCCGTTTCGCCCGACGGGCAACAATTGTACTTTACTGCCGGCGGCAAAATTTACCGGCTGAATGCCAACGGATTGGAGGCCTGGATCGACCAGAGCGGCTACGGCCTGGCTTGCGACTCCGGCACGGGAAACGTGTATTGTGCTGATGCCAAGGATTTTAACTCCAACGGCGAGGTGGTCGTGTATAATGCTTCCGGACAACGTATCGGCGCTTTTCCGGTAGGCGTGGCCCCGGGTGAAATCGTTTTCATACCCGAATAGGCCGGGAAATTGGTATACATTTGAGGCATCTAAATGACGCTGTTTACTTTGGCCCCTACTCAAGTTGTCGACCTGGCGGTCAGTGCCGTTTTAGGACTCATTATGTTTGGCATCGGACTATCGCTGACCGCGGGCGATTTTCTCCGTATTGTGCGGTATCCCCGTGCGTTTTTCTCTGCATTGGGGGCTCAAATGCTTGGTCTGCCGGTAATAGCGTTCGTCATCAGCCTCATCGCGCCTTTGCCGGCGGCCTTAAAAGTGGGCTTTATTATTTTGTCGGCGAGTCCGGGCGGCGCCACTTCCGGATTTTTGACCTATTTATGGCGGGGAAATGTGGCGCTTTCCTTATCCATCACGTCGGTAAATAGTTTCCTCACCCTGTTTTCTATTCCGGTGGTGGTTAATATTGGTTTGCAGGTTTTTATGGGGCGGGAAACGGACTTGCACCTGCCCTTTTGGGATACGGTACAGCACATTTTTTTCATTACGGTAATTCCGGCTTCTTTAGGCGTGGCGGTACGACACCGTTATCCTTACTTTGCCGAACTGATCAGTAAACCAGCGAAGTATATCATGCTGGTGCTGCTGGCCATCGTTTTTTTAATAAAAATGTTTGCCGGGGAGAACTATGGCGGCGCCGGGTTGGGCTGGCACGATTTCATGGTCATCACGCCGGTAGCTTTGGTCCAGAACGCAAGTTGCCTCCTGTTCGGGTACTTTTTCCTGATGTACATGGGCGCCCCCCACCCTTCCCGGCTGACGGCAGCTATGGAAAGCGGCGTGCAAAACACTACGCTGGCCTTTTTGATCGCCAGCAATATGCTGGGAAACCAGGAAATGGTAAAACCGGCCCTGGTATATTCGCTTTACTCATTTTGGACCGCCTGTTTGTTTGCCTATTTTTCCAATCGCGCCGTGGGCCGAACGCGTTGACGAATGCAGCGCTTTGTCGTGCATTAGCCGGATATACAGCCTGAAAGACGAACGGGAATGCTGACCGGCCGTTCATTCAGCCTTACTTTTGCCCACCTCCAACAGGCTTTGTTTTTCTAACCAACAAGTTTGCACTCTAATTCATGAGACTACCTTTTTCTGCACTGTTTCTGGCTCTGTTGTTGGCCGGAGCAGCACCGCTTTCTGCTCAAAATTTTAACCTGCAACTCCGCGGGACACTGGATTACCCGGGCCAAACCCTGGCAAATATTTGCGGCTACGCGCAAGACGGCCGGGAATACGCCTTGGTTGGCGCTTCCAAGGGGCTGTCGATCGTAGATGTGACGAACCCGGACAACCCGGTACAAATCGTCCAAATTCCCGGCCCCGACAACCTGTGGAAAGAAATCAAAGTGTACCAGCACTACGCCTACGTCACCTCGGAAGGCGGCGGCGGCGTGCAAATCGTCGATTTGATCAAACTCCCCAGCGCAAATCTGGACTACCGCTATTACGTGGGCACCGGAGAAATTGACAGCATGCTCAACACCATCCACGCCCTGCACATCGATGTCACCAAAGGGTTTCTTTACACCTTCGGCGGCGGATTTTCCAGTGCCCGGGTACACGACTTGAATGCGGACCCGTACCATCCGGAGTATGTAGGCAAGTTTGATGATTTAGGCTACATCCACGACGGTTACGCCGACAACGACACGCTCTATTCCTGCCATATTTACAGTGGCCAACTGGCTATCGTCGATATGCGGAACAAACAGAGTCCGGTGCTGCTGGGCACCGTGCAAACCCCTGGCAAGTTCACCCACAATGCCTGGCTGCTCGACGACCACCAGCACATCCTGACCACCGACGAAACGACGCCCTCGTTCCTCACCTCCTACGATATCAGCGACCCCACCGATATCCGGGAACTCGCGCGGTACTCGCCCAATGACGGCACCAACTCCATTGGCCACAATACCCACGTGCTCAATGATTTTGCGGTTACCTCCTGGTATACCGACGGGTTTACCATCGTCGACGCGCACAAGCCCGACAACCTGGTCTGTGTCGGCTCTTACGATACCTGGCCACAGGCAGAAGGCCCCAGTTTTGACGGCTGCTGGGGCGTATATCCGTTTTTACCGTCTCAAAATATTTTGGCCACCAATATTCCGAACACCAACGGGGGCACCGGCAAACTCTTTGTTTTTACCCCCACCTACAAGCGCGCAGCCTACCTCGAAGGCCAGGTGCTGGATGGCTGCAACAACCTGCCGCTTACTGGCGCTACGATCAAAATCAACGGTACAGGATTTACACCGGAAGCCACCACCAGCAGCCTGGGCACATACAAAACCGGCATACCCGAATCCGGCGTCATCTCCGTAACCATCAGCAAACCCGGCTACGCCACACAAACAAAAACCTACAACTTCATCCCGGGCGAACTGATTACCTGGAACCTGACCCTCGAACCGACCGCAGCGTACGCCATTACGGGGAAACTGGTCAATAAAAATACCGGGACAACCCTGGCGAACACCAGTTTCGAAATGAAAGGCGCCGCCGCTGATTACCGGCTTCAAACCGACGCCAACGGTCAATTCAACCTCGACTGCGTGTTTGGCGGTTCGTACCGCGTCGGCACCTGGGGTTATCATGTAGCCGATGCACAGGTCAACAGCAACGGCACGATCACCGTTGCCCTCCAGCCGGGCTATTACGACGATTACGAACTCGACCTGGGCTGGGCCAAAACGGCCACTGCCACCGATGGCTTTTGGGAACTAGGCGAACCGGTGGGCACCTCGCTCAGCGGGCAAACCATGAACCCCGACATGGATATCGATACGGACAACAGCGACCAGTGCTATGTCACCGGAAACGGCGGCGGCTCAGCCGGCAACGACGATGTGGACAACGGTTCGGTGACCCTCACCTCGCCTGTGATAAAATTAAACGGCTACACCGACGCGGTGCTGAGCTTCTATTACTGGTTTCAAAATGGCGGTGGCAACGGCTCGCCCAACGACCGTTTCGAAGTGAAAGTCAGCAACGGCACGCAAACGGCCACTGTGCTCACGGTGAACACGCCCGCTGAAAGTTGGAAATATTCCGGCGAAATTCATTTGAAAGATTATCTGACGGCGCTCACCGACAACGTTCGCGTGCAGTTCATCGCGTATGACGACCCGCCCGGCCACGTTTCGGAAGCGGCCGTCGACGTATTTCAGGTGGTTCCGGGCCTGGTGTCGGCGCCGGCGCCCGACCCGAACGCGCAGCTGGCGCTCAGCCCGAACCCCAGCAGCGCCGACTTTCGCCTGCAATATCAATGGCCGAAAACCCAAACGGTGCAACTGGAAGTGCGCAATTTGCTCGGCCAAACGGTGGTTAGCCGCGTGTTGAATGGCGACCAGGGCGCTGTTTATTTTGGTGAAAATTTGCCCAAGGGCGTGTACCTAGTTTGCCTGCGCGCTGGCGAGCGCCAGAGCCAGGTACTGAAAGCTGTAAAACAGTAATGCCTGGTCATACCAAATAAAAAAAGGCGCTGCGAGTTGATCCGCAGCGCCTTTTTTATTTTAAACCCCCGGCCATCAACGCGGGAAACCGCCCTTGGGCATAGGCATGCCCGGCATAGCCATGCCGCCGCCGCCTTTGCTCATTTGGTGCATGAATTTCCGCATGTCGTTGAAATTTTTGACAAACAGGTTGATCTGCTCCAGTGTTTGGCCGCAGCCGCGCGCCAGGCGTTTTTTCCGGCTGAGGTTCAGCAAGTCGGGGTTGGCGCGCTCCTCCGGCGTCATGCTCTGAATGATCGCTTCTACCCGCACCAGGGCTTTGTCGTCGATGTCCACCTGCTTGAGCGCCTTGCCCATGCCGGGGATCATGCTGAGCAGGCCCTTGAGGTCGCCCATTTTTTTGATCTGCTGCATCTGGCCGAGGAAGTCGTTGAAATCGAACTTGTTCTGGCGGATTTTTTTCTCGACCCGTTTAGCTTCGGCTTCGTCCAGTTCCATCTCGGCCTTTTCAACCAGCGACACGATGTCGCCCATTCCGAGGATGCGTTGGGCCATCCGGTCGGGGTAGAATACATCGAGCGCGTCAAGTTTTTCCCCCATGGAGACGAACTTGATGGGCTTACCCACCGTGTATTTAATCGACAGGGCTGCACCGCCCCGGGTATCGCCGTCGAGTTTGGTGAGCACCACGCCGTCGTAATCGATGCGTTGGTTAAAGGCATCGGCAGTGTTTACCGCGTCTTGGCCGGTCATGGAGTCGACTACAAAGAGCGTTTCGGTGGGTTGGATGGCCGCTTTGATGGCTTCCACTTCAGCCATCATCGCCTCGTCGACGGCCAGGCGGCCGGCGGTATCCACGATCACCACGTGGTGTCCGTGGGCTTTGGCGTGTTTCAGGGCGTTTTTGGCAATTTCAACCGGGTTTTTGTTTTCCAGTTCCTGATAGACCGGCACTTTGAGGCTCTCGCCCAGCACGCCGAGCTGGTCGATAGCGGCGGGTCGGTACACGTCGCAAGCTACCAGCAAGGGCGACATCTGCCGTTTTTCCTTGAGGTGCTTGGCGAGTTTGCCGCAAAACGTGGTTTTACCGCTACCTTGCAGGCCGGCTACCAGTATGATGCCCGGGCTGCCCTTGGCATTGATTCCCACCGATTGGCCGCCCATCAGCTCGGCCAGTTCGTCCATAACGATTTTGACCATCAACTGCCCGGGGTTGACTTTGCGCAGCACATTCTCCGTGCCCAGGGCTTTGTCTTTTACCTTGTCGGTAAATTCTTTGGCGATCTTGTAGTTGACGTCGGCCGCTACCAAGGCGCGGCGGATTTCTTTGATGCTCTCGGCGACGTTCAACTCGGTGATCTTGTTGCTGCCGCTGACTACCTTAAAGGCTGACTCCAGCCGTTCACTTAAACTATCGAACATAAGAAGTAGGGTATGATTTCATCCGGCTGAACGGCAGCCGGAGCAGGTTTGGGAATAATTCGGGGCAAAGATAGCAAGCCAGGCCGCACCGAACAGCCTTCCTCAAAAACAAAAAACCAGAAAAAGGCTGGTGGGCTACTGCCCCCATTTGCGGAGCTGATTGAGGACAGCGTTAAAATCCTTGGGCAGTTCGGCCTGAAACTCCAGGCGCTCGCCGGTGCTCGGGTGATCGATGCGCAAGCGGCTGGCGTGCAGGCTGGTGCGTTCCATCAGCGGGCGTTCGGCATCGCTGTGTTTGCCGCTGCGGTAGGTTTTACCTTTAACTTCCGACAGGAAAAAAGCTGGCCGGCGGCCGTATAATTCGTCTACCGCCAGCGCATAGCCGATGCTTTGAAAGTGTACCCGGATCTGGTGCGTCCGCCCCGTTTTAATCAAAGCTTCCAGCAGGGTAAATTGTTTAAACCGTTCCAACACCCGGTAAAAGGTAAGCGAGGGCTTGCCTTGGTTGGAGATCATCATTTTGCCTGAAATACTCGGGTGCGGGCCGATGGGCTTGTCAATTTCGCCTTCCTCGTGGTGCACCAGGCCATCTACCAGCACCAGGTAAAACTTGTCGGCAGTGTGGTGTTCGAACTGCATGGACAAATGGCGGTGCGCCGCCTCCGTACGGGCGAAGCAGAGCAGGCCGCTGGTTTCCCGGTCGAGCCGGTGCACGACAAAAACTTTCCCATAGCGGCGCTCGAGGATAGCTTGCAGGCTGTCCTTGTTGCCAAAACGGTCGGGGATGGTAAGCAAGCCGGCGGGTTTACTCACCACCAGCACATCAGCATCTTCGTGCAAAATTTCAGGCTGCAACATGACAGGTTCAATCCGCTAATTTGAGTTTTTAAACAAATCTGAAAATCGCATGATCCGCCGGCCGTAATGCGCAAAAACAATACTACCGGGGAAAACGCCCTGCCGACGAGCCGGGCCAATGTGGTGTTTTTCAACCATCTGCGCGATCTGCCGGCGCTTTTCCAGCGTTTTTCCAAAGTTTTTATAAAAAGAAAAATGCGCTTGTACAATGGCCCAAATGGCCCGGAATTGCCCTTTCAGGGCGAAGCGCACACCAGCCAGTCCGTCGAGCAGCAACCGCGCCGGCAGAAGCCAGAGCAGTTTGGCAGCGGGTTCGTTTTTGAGCAGGGTAAACAGGCTGTTGCGAAAATTGAGAAACACTTTCCGCGGGTTTTCATACTCCAGCGTGCCGCCGCCGAGGTGATAAACGACCGATTCGGGGAAACACCAAACCTGATAACCCGCTCGCTTGAGGCGCCAGCAGAGGTCGATTTCCTCGTTGTGCGCGAAGTAATCGCTGTCGAAGCCGCCAAAGGCGTGGTACAATTCTGCGCGGATAAAAAAAGCAGCGCCGGCCGCCCAGAAGCATTCCTGCGCTTGGTCGTATTGCCCGGAGTCGATTTCGTTGCGGCTGAAAATGCGCCCCCGGCAAAAGGGGTAGCCCAGGAAGTCGAGCCAGCCGCCGGCCGCGCCCGCATATTCGAAGCGCTGTTTGTCGCGCCAGGCCAGAATTTTGGGTTGCGCCACTGCAATGGCCGGGTTGGCCCGCATGGCCTGGAGGATGGGTTCCATCCAGCCGGCAGTGACTTCCACATCGGAATTTAAAATCACATAAATATCGGCGTCAACCTGAGCCAGCGCCTGGTTGTACCCTTGCGCAAACCCGTAGTTTTTTTTCAAATCCAACAACTCCACTTCCGGGAATTCGGCCTGGAGCACGGCGCGCGAATCATCCGGAGAGCCATTGTCGGCCACCACCAGCCGGGCCGGACGGCTGTGTGCCAGTACGCTGGGCAGGTAGCTGCGCAGGTGTTCGCGGGTGTTATAATTGAGGATGACTACTGCCGTTTGCCTGGAAAAATAATCGAGAATCGCCGCCTGGTCGGATTGAATTTGCTGTTGAAGAGCCTCCAGGTCGTCGAGTTTTTTATCCGGCCGGATAAATTTCAAGACCTCTACCTCCAGGTTTTGACCGTACAGATCGCCTTCGAAATCCAATAGGTTCACTTCAATGGATTTTCCGTTCGACTGCGGGATGGACGGGCGGTTGCCAATATAGAGCATCGCCTGATAGGCCAAACGGGCAGACGGAGGCGTGTTTTTTGACTCCAGGTAGACCCGTGCGGCGTAAATCCCTTGCGGGAGAATCAGTTTGTAGGGATCGGAAATATGCAGGTTAGCCGTTGGGAAACCAAGCTTCCGGCCGATTTGGTTGCCCGGCACTACCGCCCCGGTAAGAGAAAATGGATGGCCGAGCAGGCGGTTGGCATACTCGATCTGGCTGGCGTCCAGGGCGCGGCGGATTTTGGTGGAGCTCACCGCGATATCGTCCACCTCCTGTGCCGGAATTTCCATGATTTGAAAATGCCCGGCGCGTTCGTACTCCCGAAGGAAGTCGATATTGCCTTCCCGGTTGGCGCCAAAACGGTGGTCGTATCCGATTACTAATATCGTCGGTTGAAAACGCCGGATGATAAAATCTTCCACATACGCACGGGCGCTCAAGCGGGCAAACTCCCTGGTAAACGGCGCGAGCACTACATGGTCGACGCCCGATTGTTCCAGCAACCGGATTTTTTCTTCAGAAAGTGTAATGAGTTTAAAATTTGAATCGTGGGCCTGCAACACCGTTCGCGGGTGTGGTTCAAAGGTGATTACTACGCTTTCCGCCCGGTGTTGGGCGGCCAATTTTTGTACCTGGTCGAGGATACGACGGTGGCCGGTATGGACGCCGTCGAATGAGCCAATCGTCAGCACTGTATTTCGGAACGACGGCAAATGATCTAAATCTGTAAAAACCCGCATTTCAGGGCAAAGATAGGAACTTGAATAAGGGACTGAACAACAGCGCTAAAACACCGCGACTTTAAACGTATGGCTACCGGCGGCGGCCCAGGCGTGAATAAAATACACTCCTGGCGCCAAGGCTTGTTCGCCCAAGGCGTACCAACCATTTTTTAACAGGCCCGATAAATTTTCTTGCAACAGCAGTTGCCCCCCTGCATTGTACAAGGCGATACGCAAGTCGCCGATCCCGCAGGCGCCAAAGTAAAGTCCAGGAATCCGGTTAGCGCCCGGCGCCATGCCGGCAGTGATACTACAAGCCTGCAACAAATCGCGGCTTGGCACCAAACCGTCAAAATCGGTTACCGCCCAATCGCCGTGTTGGATACCCGCCATTTGAGCTGCGGCGGCCAGGGTAGCTTTCACTACATTCGACATAAACGTGAAGTTCAGTTTTTCGTCGAGGGTATCGCCGGGGGTATGGTAGCATTTATTGCGGAAATTGGCGCCGTCGGTGATCATCAGGGCTGGAATTTTTGCCACCCAAAACGGCGTGTGGTCGCTGCGCCGCAAGTCGGGAATCGGGAAGGCCAGCGGTTCGGAAACGGTGATCACCCGCAGATCGGGCACGTATTGCGTTGCGCTGGATTCGAAGAGCGCCGTAATTTTTTGAAACTCGTCGGAGCCTACATTGGTAATAAAATTGCCGCGGTATTCCTGGGCCGCTACGGCGGCCGTGGCTGCCGGGAAAAAAATGCTGAAGCCCTGCGGAAGTTCCTGGCTGTTGGGTTGATCGGAGTAATAGCCGATCATTTCAAAATTAAACACGCCTTCTATTTTTTCATTGGCCGGAATGCCCGAGGAAACGTAACGGGTACTTCCGGTAAGTCCTGTTTCTTCCAGGTCAAAGCCGATGTAGCGCAGGGTTTTTCGGGTGGGGTACCGGCTTAAAAGCCGGGCAATTTCCCAGACGCCAACCGTTCCGCTGCCGTTGTCGTCGGCGCCGGGAGCATTCGATACGCTGTCGTAGTGCGCATCGACGATCACCACGGTGTCGGGCGTGGCAGTACCAGGAGCCGTGCCGATCACATTGCGGGCAGTATAACCGGCATAGGGGAAAACCTGGAATTCGCTGTGGAGTTGTTGGGCGGTAAAAAGCCGGTCCATCGAATCGCGGACGGCGTGCAGGTGGGACAATCCGGTAGTCCGGTGGCGAATGCCTTCTACAAAATTCAAATTGGCGCGCAAGCGGTTGCTGTCGACCAAATCGACCAGGGATTGAAAATCGAACGGCTGGCGGTCATCGGCCACCAGGCGCAGGCGAAAACTGGCGCCCATTCCAGCCAGTTGGCTGACATTGGCCTGGATCGATTTCCCGGCCCCGGCAGAAACCGGATACCCTACTGCGCCGGTAAAAACGACCTGGTCGGTTAAGGTATAGGTTTTGCCGCCGTCGCCGGATAAAAAAACCTGAATATCCAGCGGGTCATTTTCCGCGTCGGCTACATCGTAGACAACGGTCAGGGTGTTGCTGGGCCAATCCACCGAGACGGATAATTGTTGAATTACCGGCGCCGAGTTTTGGGCAAAAAAGCAGAGCGGAAAAAAAAGCAGGCAAGCGGTACGAGCGAACGGCTGAAGCATAAGGACTGGGTAGGTTTTATAAACACAGCCAAAAATAAAACAAAAGGCGCACTATCAGCGCGCCTTTCATAACAAACAAAACCTACTAAAAAACCTACTTTCTGCTTTATCTCAATGTGCAAGTGAACATTTTCAAAAAGAACAAAATCAAAACGGGCAGCGGTGTTAAAACGCTGCCCGTTTCAGAAAAAATTACGAAACCGTCTCTAACCCTCAAACCTTCTAACCTTCTAACCTTCAAACCTTCTAACCCTCTAACCCCTTTTTAATACCGGTATTTACTCATCCGCCCATTTTCGTCTTTGATAATATAGGCATCCTG
>CAZVZH010000110.1:0-14079 GCA_964630705.1 uncultured Saprospiraceae bacterium
ACAGCAAAAACCCGCTCAGCATGACAAACAGGTTGACGGAAGGGCGGCCCAGGGCATCCCACCAGTTGCCGGCCCACCAAATGCTGGTGTTCCAGTCGGGGTTTTCGTGGGCAATGGGCGCCGAAACGTGGATGGCGACGACCAGCACGGTGGCCAGGTTGCGCAGGCGGCTGGCCCAGGGGAAGTTTGGAGTTTGAAGTTTGGAGTTTGAAGTTTGGAGTTTGGAGTTTGAAGTTTGAAGTTTGAAGTTTGAAGTTTGAAGTTTGAAGTTTGAAGTTTGGAGTTTGGAGTTTGAAGTTTGAAGTTTGGAGTTTGGGGTTTGAACGTTGGAGTTTTCGGGTGAACCTGCAGTTGGACGTGATTCGTTTTGCACCGGAAAAGTCAGTTTTTGGGGTAAAAATAGGGCGGCTGCCAGGTTTTTTTCGCCGTGCGATTGATTTTGATTTATTCCTGATACTGTTTTCGGTAGTAGTCGCGGTAAGCGCCGCTGAGCACTTCCTGCAGCCAGCCAGGGTGGTCGAGGTACCACTGGGCGGTGCGGCGGAAGCCTTCTTCGAAGCGGATGCTGGGTTCCCAACCGAGTTCGTGGCGGATTTTGGAGGCGTCGATGGCGTATCGGCGGTCGTGGCCGGGCCGGTCTTTGACGAAGGTGATGAGTTGGCGGGAGGCGCCGGCGGGGCGCTGGAGCAGTTCGTCCATGATATCGCAGAGCTGCTGCACCAGGTCGATGTTTTTCCACTCGTTGTTGCCGCCGATGTTGTAGGTTTCGCCGGTGGCGCCGCGGTGGTACACCCGGTCGATGGCGGCGGCGTGATCCTGCACCCAAAGCCAGTCGCGGGTGTAGAGTCCGTCGCCGTACACGGGCAAGGGCCGGTTTTCACGGATGTTGTTGAGCATCAGCGGTATGAGCTTTTCCGGAAACTGGTAAGGCCCGTAGTTGTTGCTGCAATTGGACAGCACCACGGGCAGGCCGAAGGTGTGCCAGTAGGCGCGCACGAAGTGGTCGCTGGCAGCTTTGGAGGCTGAGTAAGGCGAGCGCGGGTCGTAGGCGGTGGTTTCGGTAAAAAAACCTTCGGGGCCGAGCGAGCCATACACCTCGTCGGTAGATACGTGGTAAAACCGTTTTCCGGAAAAATCGCCCTTCCAGGCGTCGCGGGCGGCGTTGAGCAGGCAAACAGTACCGAGCACATTGGTTTCGACAAAAGCCAGCGGATTGGCGATGGAGCGGTCGACATGGCTTTCGGCGGCCAGGTGAATCACGCCGTCGAAGCGGTATTTTTCAAACAGCTCGCGGAGGAAGTCCTGGCGGGTGATGTCGCCGTGTTCGAAGCGGTAATTGGGCGCTTGCTCCACGTCGCGCAGGTTAGCCAGGTTGCCCGCGTAGGTGAGCGCGTCGAGGTTGACGATTTGATACTCGGGGTAGCGGCCAACCAGTAAGCGCACCAGGTGCGACCCGATAAAGCCGGCGCCGCCGGTGACAAGCAAGGTGTGGGTGGGCGTATTGGTCATTGAAAATTGGTCATTGAAAATTGGTCATTAGGGTCATTAGTCATTACCCGGGTTGCACCACTTTTTTGAAATACTCGTAAGTGAGCCGCATACCTTGTTCGCGGTTGTACTTGGGTTCCCAGCCGAGCAAGGTGCGGGCCTTGGTAATGTCGGGTTGGCGCTGTTTCGGGTCGTCGACGGGCAGGGGGCGGTAATCGATGTAGGCTTTGGGGTTTTGTACCAGTTCGAGCACTTCGTGGGCAAACTGGAGGATAGTGATTTCCTGCGGATTGCCGATGTTGACGGGCTGGTGGTAATCGCTGAGCAGGAGCCGATAAATGCCTTCCACGAGGTCGTCGACATAGCAAAACGAGCGGGTCTGCGAGCCGTCGCCGAACACCGTGAGGCCTTCGCCGCGGATGGCCTGGCTGAAAAAAGCGGGCAGCACCCGGCCGTCGTTGACGCGCATGCGCGGGCCATAGGTGTTGAAAATCCGGATGATGCGGGTATCGACCTTGTGAAAGGTGTGGTAGGCCATGGTGATGGCTTCGAGGAAACGTTTGGCTTCGTCGTACACCCCGCGCGGCCCGACCGGGTTTACGTTGCCCCAGTATTCTTCCGTTTGCGGGTGTACCAGCGGGTCGCCGTACACTTCGGAGGTGGATGCGACGAGGATGCGGGCGCCTTTTTCCTTGGCCAGACCGAGGCAATTGTGGGTGCCGTGGGCGCCTACTTTCAGGGTTTGGATGGGCATCTGCAGGTAGTCGATCGGGCTGGCGGGCGAGGCGAAATGCAGGATGTAGTCGAGCGGACCGGGGATGTGGATAAACTTGGTCACATCGTGGTGGTAGTACTCGAAATCTTTCTCCCGGAACAGGTGCTCGATGTTGTCGAGGCTGCCGGTGAGCAGGTTGTCCATCCCGATGACCTGATAGCCTTCGGCGAGAAAGCGGTCGGAGAGGTGCGAACCGAGAAAACCGGCGGCGCCGGTGATGAGGATGCGTTTTTTTTGCATGAATGGTGCGTGGTCAGAATGTTCAGAACCGGCGTCCGCAAAATTTAAGCCAGGGTAGGTGGCGAGGCGCCAGGCCGGGGGCAAAGGTAGCAGAATTTGAAGCTTATCCGGCTGCGGATTCTATGCGGCTCCATTTTTGGCGTCGGGCCGATTATTTTTGAATTAAAATTTTGAATTCCAGTTCAGCTTGATTAATCTTGCAGCCAGTTATCCGAATTTTACAAAATTACCAGAGCCAAATTGACGTACCCTGCTACATGCTTCGGTGTCTATTGAAACTACACACAAGTATCGCGTTGTAAACCCGGTGTCTTTCAGCAAAACCAAAGAATTCCTCCCCTTTTTCAGTATTTCTCGTGTTTTTTGAGTTAATCGGTTTTTGTGCCGTATTGGTACATCGCCCCTTTTCTTGCTATTGGCTATACGGCAGTGTGCTGTAAGCGCGGAGCTTTTCATCTGTATCATTGTTTATGATAGATTTCATCTGCATTTTGCAGATGGAGTACATGATGTTGTTTTGCCTGTTCTGAATGTTTCTATCTGAGGCCGTAATTAAAATTCATTGCCCATAATTTTTTTAAACATATTCCTATGAAATCGATTTTCAAAACACGCTTACTTTTTCTGGCGGCATTGCTTTTTGCATCCAATAGTTGCCAAAAAGATTTCATGACCTTATCCCCAATAATTTCAACGGTAAACCCAGGAGGTAATTGGATGGCTTCGGATAGGGACGGCGAAGGCGCCACCGTTTTAGGAGAGGCGCAAACAAATCCCTATGCTGTTGAAAATATCCGACAAGCTTACAATAATCTGTATGAGCCGGATATCACGAGTCTCAGCCCCAATTATTTGTATGTGCGATTTTTGCCGCAAAGCCCGGAAGGAGTGAGGGTTTTGCTTGAAAGCAATTTAGACTTATATGACTTCCCCTTGCATTACGAAATAATCTCAATAGGTGAATATTATCATGATCCGACACTTCCAGACACTACTTATACCTGGCAATATGCTATCGTTCCATATGACTTTACTTTTCCAACTATTCAATATGAAATATTAGAAGAACTTGCTTTAGTTCCAGAGGATTCTCAAATAGCCGAGGCAGCATTTGCACTTGTAAACAGTGAATATGAAACTCCAGATGAATACGAAGCAAATCCTCCATTGGTCAATGGCAGGTTCGAGTTTATTCCAGATCACAACTCTGCGCCAGGAGGTGAATCAAGTTCCTTGGGAAATGAATGTCCATGCGTGCTACCTGATCATACGCGTAAACCGTCTGGCTGCGTAAAGGTATATGACAATATGCTCGCAAGATGGGACCCTGTTCGTGTAGTAAAAGTAATCGTTTCAAAAAGCAGATTCTTTGGCATCGTTTTTCATCGTTCAGATTATACAGATGAAGGAGGATGTTGGCTTATTAATCATAAATATAAAGGCAAAATCCACGTTTGGGTAAAATTTGAAAGCGCTACTTGCAACATAAAAACGATGAAAAGCCCAGTTGACTTGTGGGGTTATACTTTTCCGCGACGGGCCTATATGGGTAAATACGGAGGCCCAAATTTTAACGATATCGCCATTGAATTTGTATGGACAAACTCTATTGGTTCCAATGGCTTTCGAAACTGGGCGGCTGCTACGGCAAATAATTCTATCTATGACTTCCAGTCTTATTGTAGCAATAATGCTCTACCCTGGCCGCCAGGCGATTTGAAGGTATTAATCACACCTTGGGGGGCAAGTGGTAATACTGGGTCAGCTCCAATGTTGGATAAGTTTTCATTCATTTCACAACTTATTTTGACTGCTAGTTCTTCTGCTTTGTTTGCGAGTCTGTTTGAAATTTTTAGCCTTCCTCCTCTTGGACTAGTCATAGGAGCATGGATTGCTGTAGCGGCACCGGATATAGCCCTTAATTTTAATGATCCGTCTAACGTCAATTCAGATGATTTTCGTGAAATCATGTACCATGAATTGGCACATGCTCAGCATTTTACACAAGCTGGGCAAGATTATTGGTTAGATGAAATTTTATTCACTATAGAGCATTTGGGATATGGCAATGCCAGTGACCCTGGGGCAGGACGGGCTGCTATTATTGAAATGTGGGGTTTCCAAAACGGTATTTGGGCAGCACATTTGAGGTATGGATTAAGCCACAGTAACTCTGGCATCCCCGGTGGGCCGGCCTTCAATACATGGGAAGCTAGAATTGAGCGAGATCAATTTGCTTTTTATTTTCCATACTCCTGGCAACATGATCTGCAAGATAACAACTCTAATAACCCAACAGGAGTCGTCGAAAATTCATTAGTAACAGACGCAGTTACAGGTTATACCCAAGCTCAAATATTTTCAACGATGACATCAAATATGTTGTCTCCCGCTCAACAAAAAGATGCTTTATTACCGCTATTGCTTCCTGGGATACCTTCATCAGCATATTCCACTTTAGCGTCAAACTATGGCCTTTAATTATTGGATTAAGGCGCCGCCTGATGTGAACATACATGCTTAACCGCCACTTTTTCTTAAATCACAATGGTAATGAAATACCTTACCTGCATATTATTTACATTAATATGGTTAATTGGCATACTGGAGTCATGTATGTCCTGTAAAGACAAAAAATGCCCAGACTATTTGCTGTACCGCCTTCCAGCTACACTTTATCCAACTCAAGACACTTTTAATATTGGAGATACTATTTGGTTCGAAATGGACTATCCGCAAATCCTAGTTGATGAAATGGGGGGAGTGGAAAACTTGTTTATTGATTACGATTTTAATTTGTCGTTGCAATGTGCTCGAATTGATACAAACCCTCCAATCCCTCAAACAATAGAGTTTTTTGATCTGCATACTCTGGTCGGTCAGGACTCGGCAGTAGATTTGGGGGGTGTTGGAATATCCGAGTATAAAATTATTCCCTTTATTAAGACTGAAGGATACGCCGTAAAATGTGCTGTTATTACAAAGCGGAGAGGATTGTTTTTTTTTGGTATTGGCCCGGTTGAACAAACCCATTCTCCTTTTTCTGTCTCCATGAATTGTACCCATTTGAATGTAGAGATGGGGACAAAATTGAACAACGATGATGAAAATAACTTCTATCTGCTTAAGTATGCTGAAAACTCAGCCTACAAAAACTACTCAAAAGAGCAGTTCATGCGCTATGGGAGTTATTGTATCGTAGTAAGATGAGTTGCAAAAAAGTATAGAAAAAATTATACTCCATGATCGATACGGCGCTGATATTACTGAGCAATGAGCTCGAAAGTTACATTAATATCGTGAGTCCGGGTCCGGATGTCATACTGGAGAATATTGCCCTTTTTGAAAGTAATCAAACCGTTACCCTGGACGGCATCGTCCTGACGCTCGTCAACCTGCAAGAAGAAAGCACCCTGAAAAACGTCAAAGCGGTCAAGCCGAACGGCATCGGCGGATTAGACTACGTCAACCCGCCAGTGCCCTTGAACTTATACCTGCTCATCAGCGTGAATGTGGATAGTTATACCGACGCCCTGATGTACCTCAGCGCGGTCATCCGGTTTTTTCAAATACAAAACACCTTTACGATCGACAGCGCGCCCGCCTTCAATACGCCCATTACCGGCGAAGAACCGGAAGACCTCTCGCAGCTTCGGCTGAGTCTCGACTTATACACGCTCACCTTCGAGCAAATTAACCACTTGTGGGGTTCCCTGGGCGGGCGGCAACTGCCCTTCGTGCTCTACAAAGTGCGGCTGGTGCAGGTGTACGACCGGCGGATCAGCAAGGAAGGGCCGCCCATCGAGCAAATCGAAGCTACTGTTAACCACCTGGACGAAAACTGCTGAACGACATGGCAACCATCATCGCATACCGCCGTCTTGTGGAAGTTCGTCTGTTGCACGAATACTATCTGATCAGTCCGCAACAACCGGGCTTTTATGATATGACAACGGCGCAGCTTCGGTTGGACGCTTTGAAAAACAGTATCCGCCGGAACCGCTACCGGCTCAGCCAGGACCTGCAAATCGAACCGACGGAGGCGACCCAGGCGGTGTTGGCCGGCCTGGGCTGGCGGTTCGTGCCCACCCTTACCGGGTTTGTGCTGGCCGTGCCGACCAAAACGGTTCAGCAAGGCGCCAGCACGGTGGTGAAACCCAAAATTGAACCTTTCCCGAATACGCAACTCTATTTTCAAGTCAGCGCCCGCAACCGTCTTTTTAACAATTTCACGGCCTTGCCGCTGCGCAAACCCGACTTGCCGGCTATCCATTATTTTACAAACCGTCCCGAAGCTGTACATTTTACCAACCCCAACGATTCCAATGACACCTTTTTCACTCTTTCCCTCCCGCACGCGGCTTTTGACCAAACTCAAAATTATGAAATGGGCGAGGTGGCCGATCACGGTGGCGGCCAGTTGAAAGAATACACGGCGCATGCCGACCCCAACGAGACGTGGCGCGCCATCGGCGGCATTGGCTTTGTCAATGCCAACGACCGCATTGCCCTGCCGAAAACCTTTCGCTACCCGCTCGACCCGGCGCTCAACATTACGCAAGCCACCTTTACCCTGCGCACACCGGCCGGCGATTTTTTGAAAGAAATCAGTGTCCAAAGCGCGAATGCCCTGAGCGGCGCGCTGCTCGATTTTTCCAGTATACCCAACCCCGCAGGCGGCCCCGGCGCCGAAATCGGGCTACGCGACGGCGCCTACGAACTGACCGTGGATGCCGGCTCCGTTCAAACCGTCCGCCCGGTATTTCTGAGCGACCATTACCGGCTGCGCGACCTGGGGCTGATCCACCTGAACCTGGACCAAACCGACAACAACTACAGGCTCCTCAACCCCGACCATTCCATCCGGAATTTAAACCCCGACCTAACCGGAAAACCCCAGCACCCGGTATTCGAAATCCGCCTGAGAAGCCGGATCACCTATTGGCGCTACAAACCGGAATACACGGATAAAGACCTGTTGTCCGACACCGCCGGGTTTGTGCAACCGGAAGCACCGAACTTGGTCAGCCTGTTCGCGCAGCCCATGAGTTACCTCCACATCGGCCTGCGCGACGGAACGAACATCGAGCCCCAATACCCGCAGCCGCCGCCCAGCCCGATCAAGCAGGAAAAAACCGGCCGGTTTTTCTCCGAATACTCAACCAGGCCAATTCCAGGCCTGATCAAATACAACTGAACCATTTTCTTCCACTTTCCTAAACTTCGACGCGTATGATTTACAAGACCCCTGGAGTGTATATCGAGGAAATTCCAAAGTTTCCTCCCTCCATTGCCCAGGTTGAAACCGCTATCCCGGCTTTTATCGGGTACACGCAAATTGCCGTGGACGCCAGGGGCAATTCGCTGCTCAACGAGCCCAAAAGAATCACTTCCCTGCTGGAATACGAGCGTTTTTTTGGCCTTGCCCGGCCCGAAACGGCGATCACCGTCACCATCAACGAAGCCGTGCGCCCGGCCGACGTACAGGCCTCCATCGGCGCCCGCTCGCCCTACCTGATGTACTACGCCCTGCAAATGTTTTTCGCCAACGGCGGCGGGCCTTGCTGGATCGTTTCGATCGGCGACTACAGCACCGGCCAGGTCGGCGCCGCCGAATTGCTCGCCGGGCTCCAACTGACCCAAAAGGTGGATGAAATCACGCTTTTCGTTTTCCCCGACGCGCAAAACCTGACGAGCTCAGACGACTACTACGCGCTGTACAACCAAGCGATGGACTTGTGCAAGGAAATGAAAGACCGCTTCACCGTCATGGACGTGTGGCTCGACCCGCAGGAGCCCGACCTGATGGCCAACATCGATACGCTCCGGAACAAAACCTCCGCCGAAACCGATACGCTGAAATACGGCTGCGCCTATTTCCCCAACGTAGAAACCATCCTGGATTTCTACTACGGCGGCGAAGGCCCGGGCGACGGCAACGTGACCATCGTACACCAAAACGGCGACGGCTCGCTCAACGGCACCCTGGCCGAGCTCAAAGGCAAAAACAACGCCTTTTATTTCCAGGCCCGCACCGCCATTCGCAATATGCCGATGGTCATGCCGCCTTCGCCCGCTATGGTGGGCATTTACGCCGATGTCGACGCCAACCGCGGCGTATGGAAAGCGCCCGCCAATGTAAACATGGACTATGTGATCCGTCCTATCCTGAAAATCACCGACAAAGAGCAGGAAAACCTCAATGTCGACGCCAACGCCGGTAAATCCATCAACGTCATCCGCTCGTTCACCGGCCGCGGCCCGGCCATGGTTTGGGGCGCCCGCACCCTGGCTGGCAACGACAACGAGTGGCGGTACATCTCCGTGCGCCGGTTTTTCAACATGGTGGAAGAGTCGGTCGCCAAAGCTACCGTACAGTTCGTATTCGAACCCAACGACCGCAATACCTGGACGCGGGTGAAATCCATGATCGACAACTTCCTGCTGCTCCAGTGGCGGGCCGGCGCGCTCATGGGCACCACGCCCGAGCAGGCTTTTTACGTCAAAGTCGGCTTGAACGAAACCATGTCGGAACTCGACATCTGGGAAGGCCGCATGATCGTGGAAATCGGCATGGCCGTCGTGCGCCCGGCCGAGTTTATCATCCTGCGTTTCAGCCACAAAATGCTGTCCGAATCCTAAACCTGTCACCCATTTTTAAAATCAATTCCTTATGGCTAATATGAATTCAAACGGCAATGGCAGCGGACAGCCCGGCCCGGAAGACGTGCTCTGCGCCATCGTCAAAACGATACGCGACGAACGCAAGGCCGCTACCGGCAGAAAGGACGGGCAACTCGTCCGCTGGAACAGCTCCCACGACGCCCGGCGCTACAAAATTTGCAGCCTCACCAAAGCCCAAAAAACAAACAACCTCTACCTCGACTTGGACAACTGCCTGGCGCTGGAAAGTTTCAAGGCGACCGAACTCATCCAGAAAAACCTGGACGGCTACGCCAAAAAAGACGACGACCTGGCCAAACTGCTCAAAGACACTTCAAAAACCATCGGCGAGCTGAAAACCAAACTGGAAGATGCCCACAAAGCGGCCTGCGCCATGAACATTTGCCTGGTCAACCGGCTGACTACCGAAGGGGTGGAACCCTCCGCAGAGGTTACGGCCATCATCGACCAGGCCAAGGCGATCGAGGTAAAAGCCGGCGAACTCGACAAGGACGGGCAGACGGCCTTCGATTCGATCGTTTCCATTTCCGGCATGCAAACATTTCTCGATCTCGACGGCCTTAAGCCATTTGGCAAAAGCCTGACGGAAGCGGCCAAAGCGTTCAAAACCCTGGTCGACGCCAATATCAAAAGCACGGCAGAAGACGTGAAAAAACTGCAAACCGAGCTGAGCAAAATCCTGGAAGAACGCACCCTCAGCGAGTACGCGTTCTACACCGAATCGGTCACCGAATCCGGCCTGGAAACCACCCGAAAAGAACTGTGCGAAGTGCCCTGCGACAGCCAAACCGTCGAATACTATTGCATGCTGATCAGCAGGGGCAGCGACGGAACGGGTGGGCCCAAACCGGCCAAAACGGGCAAAACCAGCGCCGACCGAAACTAATTTTTCAACCAGATCGCACCTCATTCGTCATGGATAAACTTATCAAACACAGCAAATGCTGCTCCGAATTATCCGGCCCCTCCGGCCAACCTGCCGATTGTGTGGGAACATGGGAGGAGGACCTCAAAACCGTTACCAATCAATACAATAAGGTAGCGGCAGAAGCCGACCAGGCACAATCCAATTATACCAACGCCTCCAGTTGGAAATCCCTGCTCACGCTCTGGCTCGACAACCTCGACAAGGCCAACGCCGCCTCGCTGAGCATCACCACCGAGCTGAGCGTTTTTGTCGAACGGGCCAATGCCACCTGTTTCAATACCGAGCAAACTACGAAAGCCATCAAGGTTTTGCTCTGCGAAATCAAAGGTATCTTCGACTGTTTTGTCAGCTACAGCGCCCAAACCGGTCTGAAGGAACAAGTGGCTGATTTGTACAAAAAAGTCGATTGCCTCACCAGCCTCACCACGGATGAAAAAAACGCCGCGCTGGCCTGCATCAAAGATTACATCGCCAAAATCGATGCAGTTTGCGCCTTGCAAAACGACTTGCTTGCCAAACTGGTCGAGATTTACAAGTGCGTCAACCTACTCTGGGCGGCCGTTTGCGGTACCGACGGCCTCAAAGACAACCTCGACAAACTCAGCAAGGATTTTCCAAAAGACCTGGTAAAACCCGACCCGACGGCGCCCCCCGACGACCCGACCCAGGTCGGCAACCAGCTCTTCCCCTGCGACCCGGCCGCCGCCAAACCCAAACCGGAAATTCCCATCGCGCAAGGCGCCTTTTACACTACCATGGACGCCGAATGCACCCTGGCTGCCCAGGAAGTGGAAAAACTCAAATTGCTCTGGGAAACCAAACGCAAGGAGCGCGACAAACTGCTCGCCCGGAAAAACAGCCTCTCGGACGCCATTAAGGCCGCCGCAGCCGCTGAATCGGGCAAATGATGCGCCCCAAACCGGCTCCAAATTTTTGATTCCACCTTTTAAAACAACTCTGCACTATGCCAGCTCAAGGAGATTATCCATTGCCAAAATTTCACTTCCAGGTCGAATGGGGCGAAGGCTTCCGCATCGGCTTCACCGAGGTCAGCGGCCTCGATTTCGAAACGGAAGTGATCGAATACCGCTCGGGCGACAGCAAAAAATACAACAAAACCAAACAGCCCGGGCTCACCAAATTCAGCAACGTCACCCTCAAACGCGGCACTTTCGAAGGCGATTTCGACTACTTCAAGGAGTGGAAAAAAACCTACTTCTTCCAGGAAGGCAACAAAACCGGCAGCAAATACCGCCGGCCCGTGACCATCAAACTGCTCAACGAAAACCACGAGCCCATTATCACCTGGAAACTTGAAAATGCCTGGCCCAGCAAGGTCCAATCGACCGACCTGAAAGCCGACGGCAACGAAGTCGCCATCGAATCCATGGAACTCGTACACGAAGGCCTCACCATCGAAGAAGCGAAATAAACCCGGGCATGGCTGACGTAGAAGCAACCAAAGAATACGCCTACCAACTGGTGGGCTTCCTCTTTCGCGTATCCTTCATCGACCTCGATGGCGGCAAAGTTGACGTGAGCTTCCAATCCGTCACCGGCCTGGAAGTGCAAGTCGACACCGAGTCGCTGCGCGAAGGCGGCGAAAACCGCTTCGAACACACCCTGCCCGCCCGGCGGAAATACGGAACCCTGGTGCTCAAACGCGGCCTGCTGACCCCCAACCAGTCGCCGCTCATCCAATGGTGCCAGGACGCGTTTCAGAAACTGCACATCCGACCGCTGCAAACGGTTATTGTGGAACTACTCGATGAAAACCACAAACCCCTGCTCAAATGGACGCTCGACTGGGTGTGGCCCAAAAGCTGGAAAATCGCTGAATTCAACGCCGAACGCAGCGAGGTGCTGATCGAAACATTCGACCTGAACTACAACCATTTTAAACTGGAAAAAGCCTGACGACACTATGCCTATCGAAATCCGGGAACTCGTCATCAAAACTACCGTCGGCAGCGAAACGCCGGGCAATTCCTCCGGCGCCTCGAACGCCGGCACACCCGCCCTGCGCGAACAAGACATCGCGTTGATCGTGGAAAAAATCCTGCAAATCCTCCGGGAAAAATCCGAACGCTGATGGAAAAAGACGGCAAACTCGAAAAAGTACTCATCCACGTGTTCAGCGACGAGCAGTTTGAAAATCGGGTAGGCGCAGTCCGCCCGAATCCCTTTCCGTTGCCCGTCAACCCGGAGTCGTACTCCCGGTCGCTGCGCATCGATCAAAACCAGGCGAAAGGCGTCGGCAACGAAGGCACAAATACCAACTACGCCGGCTCCCAACCGGAGGAGCTGCGCCTGGAGTTTTTGTTCGACGGTACCAAAACCATCGAAGGCTACGCTTACCCGGACACCGAAGTTAAAGACCAGTTGAAAAATTTCCTCGACGCTGTGTACACCATGAACGGGGAAATCCACCGGCCCAACTTCCTCCAAGTGCAGTGGGGCCAACTCATGTTTCCCTGCATCGTGTCGAATATCGACCTGAACTACACGCTGTTCGAAGCCAACGGCGACCCCCTGCGCGTCAAAGTGAACGCTACGTTTGTCGCCTACAAATCGCCCAAACAACGCACCGCAGAAGAGAAAAAATCCTCTCCCGACCTCACGCACATCCGCCAGGTAACCTCCGGCGACCGGCTCGACCTGATGACCTACCGGATTTACAAAGACTCCAAATACGTGCTCCAGGCCGGCAAAGCCAACAATCTGACCACTATCCGCCAACTCCGTCCCGGCCAGGAACTCGTGTTCCCGCCCATCGACAAAACACAGGAAGCATGAACGAACGAACGCTCCCGATCGAATCCACCTACGACGTCATCACCTACGACCTCCTGGTAGAAGGCAAAGCCATCGACTCCAGCTATCAGGTCATGTCCATCGCGGTCGGCAAGGAAGTCAACCGCGTACCCTGGGCAAAAGTCGTCCTGCGCGACGGCAACCCCGCCGACGAAACCTTCCAGATCAGCGAAAAAGAAAATTTCATCCCTGGAAAAAAAATCACCCTCAAACTCGGCCGCGACCGCAAAAACACCCAGGTGTTCAAAGGCATCATCACCAAACACGCCATCCGCGCACGCCCCGACGGCACGAGCGAACTCCTGCTCGAATGCCGCGACGAATGCGTGCGCATGACCCTCGGCCGCCACAACCGCTACTTCGAGGAGCGCAAAGACAGCGAGGTGCTGGAAGAACTTGTCAGCCAATACCCGGGCTTGAGCGCCGACGTCAAAGCCACCAGCCTCAAACACAAAGAACTGGTGCAATTCAATGCTACCGACTGGGATTTTCTGCTCTCCCGCGCCGATGTCAACGGCAAACTGGTCATCGCCGACGACGGCAAAGTCCAGATCAAAGACCCGGATACCTCCGCCGCTCCCGCATTGAAACTCATTTACGGCTCCACCCTGATCGAATTCGAAGCCGAAATGGATGCCCGCACGCAGTGGAAAGCCGTCGAAGCGCAATCCTGGGACTACGGCGGCCAGCAACTTTTTCAACACCAAACCGACTCCGCGCCCGTAGCCGAACCCGGCAACCTCAGCGGCGCCAGCCTGGCCGATACCCTGGCCCCCGACAAACTTGAACTGCGCCACAGCGGCCAGGTGCTCGAAGCCGAACTCCAGGAGTGGACGAAAGCCGTCATGCAGCGCAGCCGCCTGGCCAAGATCCGCGGGACCGCCCGCTTTGTCGGCATCGGCGCCCTCAAACCCGGTCAAATGATCGAGCTGCAGGGCCTGGGCGCCCGCTTCAACGGCAACGCTTTTGTCAGCGGCGTTCGCCACGATGTGTACGAAGGCATTTGGTTTACCACCGCGCAGTTCGGCTTGCATCCTGAGTGTTTTCACCAAACCGCCGACCGTATTCTGGAAAGCAATGCCGCCGGTTTGTTACCTGCCGTGCGCGGCCTGCAAATCGGCAAAGTCGTGCAGCTGCAAAACGACCCCGA
>CAZVZH010000111.1:0-14047 GCA_964630705.1 uncultured Saprospiraceae bacterium
AAAGGTTGGTCGCCGCCTCGGTTTCGCGCAACATGCCGGCGTAGTCGCCCCGGCTTTGCGCATGTAAAATTTTCACAGTATGCATTTCACCGCTGATCCGGTTCCAGCCAATCCAAACATTGGCTGCCAGCCCGGCCGCCAACACCAGCAGCAGAGGCGCGGCACGCGGCCGCAAGTCAAAAACAGGTCCTCCCAGCCAAACCTCCCGGCTGTAAAAAAATATTCCGGCAAACAAAAAAGCCAGGATTGCCTGCATTTCGATCCGCTCGCGCGGAAAATCAAAATACTGAATGACGCAGTAGCCTGCGAGCCCGGCCAACAAAGCGAGCAGCGCGTGACGCTCGCGCGCTTCCTTCAGGCGGCGCAAGGCCAGTAGTCCGGCGCCAAACGCGGCGGCAAACAGCAGGAGGTACAGCCCAGCGCCCAGAATGCCCGTTTCGGCGCGCACCTCCAGGTAATCGTTGTGTACGCGAGTCATCACGATACTTTTTTCCTGCAAGCGATAAGCGCCCTCGATGCTTTTGGAGGGAAACAGGATTTTCCAGCTGCCGTTGCCTACGCCCAGCCAGAAATAATCTTTGTTGAGTTCGTCGGTTTTATACCAGGTAAACCGGCGTTCGAGGGCCGACGCGCTTTCCAGATAGGTAGCCGGGTTGAGCCGCTCGCCTAGGCTGGTGCCCCGCCCTTTCCAGGCAATCAGCACTACCAAAACCGAGAGCCCCAGCAACGTACCCGGCAGTATTTTTTTTACTAAAACCGGCCGGAATGCCGGCTCGAATGCCGCTCGAAGCGCCGCGTACACCAGCCCGGCTGTCGCCAGCGCCAAATAAACGGCACGCGTTTGCAGCAACAGGATGAGCAGCAGCAGTGCCGCCACCGCAAGGACAAATACCCGCCGGCCCGTCATTTCATCCAAAGAGAAAACCTGAAAAACCAGTAGAAAAAACAAAAAATCGGCGGCCAAGCCCTTGTTTCCCGATACCGCGGAGGCATAGTCGTACAGGCGCAGGTTGTCGAGGCCGTGCTCCTGAAAAGCCGTGCCAATTTGAATGACGAGCAAAACCGCCACCACCAAGGTCAGCGCCTGGGTGATCCGGGCCATTACGCGCCGCAACAGACCGGCATCGTGCAACCAAGCCTGACGCACTAAGCCGTACACCGCCAGCAACAACAGCACTTTTTGGGTGTAAAAAACGGCCTCCGACCAGCTGAAGGCCCAGGCAATGGAAGCCAGGTTCAGGCCGTACCAGGCCAGCAGCAGCCAGTCGAACAGCGTCCAACGCCAATCGCCTTGCAACCAAAGCCGGCGCAGACTCCAAACAGCAGCCAGCAAAACCAGCGAAACGAAGAAAAACCGGGGCGCCAGATAGCGGTCCAGACAAGGTGGCAGGAAAAACAAAGCGCCGGCAAAAAATACCAGCCAAAGCCAAAGAGCAAAGGGGCGGGCAGGGGGAAGAGCGGAGGGAGCAGTGCGTTTTTGTTTCGGTTTGGCTGTCATACAGGAAGCGGCGGTGTCATTGAAATGGGCCCGCTAATCTCTGTTATTTCAACCGAAATTTAAACCCGCGCTCAATTCACCGAAAACACCGGCGCAAAAGCGTTCGCCGAATGCACAAAGGTCAGTTCGCTGATGCGCACCTCCATGAAGTCGGTCAGCGGCAACGAAGAAATCAGTTCCATCAGCTCGGCTTCCGAATGTGCTGAACAGATCACCCAGAGCCGGGAACTCTCCATTGAAAGGGAATAGTTCAGGATTTTTCCGTCGTTGAGCAGCCGGTTGACCAACTGGCGCTGGCGCGGAATGCGCCGGATAAATTCGTCGGAAAGGGGTTGCGGTAGCGTAAACTCTACCATGTATTGCGTTAAGTCGTTCTCCATGAATTGTGTTCTGGTATGGCTTCAAACCTGTAAGGCGCGGAAAAACAGCCACTGTACTGATTCATTTATTTTTTCCTGCATCATGTTGCGCCGCACAGGCCGGTTCGGGGGAATTCGTGTTCAAAAACCGTGCAAATTTTCCAAAACTCCCCGAATGCTGCCATACCGTCAGGTTAATTTAACTAAAAGTAAACGTATGTTAAAAACCCGGCTCAGTGCTGAACGCCCAGCGCGCGCAAGGTTTCGAAGTCCACCTTCCCGTCGGCTGGCAAGGCCCGGTCTTTCTGAAATTCGGCCAGGGCTGCCTGCGTCTGGGTGGTCAATGTGCCGTTCACCGGCCCCTTGTAATAGCCCAGCGCGCGCAAGGCTTCCTGAATCTGCCGGACGGTGTAGCCCGTCAGTTTTTCGTTGCACAACACTTCCCGCCAGCTCGTAAACCCGCCTTTGCGCACCAACGAACGTTTGGTGACCGTCACATAAGCCGCCGGAATATCCTCGTATTTCAAATGCGCCGGTACAGCCACTTTTTTCCGTGTAATGGGCTTGTACTGCGGAGGCGCCTCCTCTTCCCGCACCCGGGCAGGGGTTTTCAGCACTTTTTTGCGAATCGTCAGGATTTCCGGCGTTCCCCCCGCAGGGGCAGTGGCGCCGGCTTTCAACACCCAGCGGGTAACGGTTTGGTATTCGGCCGGGGCCACGAGCTCGCGGGCCTGCGGCGGCGTTTTGACCCGTTGCACCGGCATCGTGCTCGTTTTGGCGGCCACCGGGCGGATAGTCGCGCAGCTGGCCGAATCGCGGCCGCCCATGCCGTCGCAGCCGACGGGGTCTTGCTTGTACAGCGTTTGAAATTGAGCCGGCACCTCGGCCATGCACCACACGAAACAGTCGTCGGGATTGGCACTCAGGCAGTCGCGGTCCGACTTTTTCCTAATCCAGCGCGTCGATGCGGGCCGCACCTCGATCTGCTCGACCACATTTTCAAATTTTTGCGGCAGCACTTCCAGCTCCAGATAAGCCGGCTCGAGCTCCACCGGCTCCATGACCGTTTCAAACACGGCGTCGATCACCTCGTAATATTTTGTTGCCGGTTGAATTAAAACCTGCTCCTGCACGGCCTCGAACCGTTCCGGGTGCTCTCGGCGGCCCGCAGGGGCGATCTGCAGGGTTTCTTCCACGGTTTCAAACACGGCCGGCTCCGCCACCAGGCGGGTGTAGCCTTCCCGGGAAATATAGCGGTCGCTGACCGTTTCGAGGCGCGCCGGCACCGGCGTCATTTCCACCCAGGCGGGCCGTTGCACGAGCTGCTCCGACACCAGTTCGTACTGGTCGTGGATCAGGCACTGGGCATAGCATTTTCCGGGTTGGGAAAAGGGAATATCAGTAGGTTGGGCGCCGGCTGTGGCGGCCAACAACCAGCAGAACAGAGGGAGTATGCGGAGGGTGGGCATAGCGAAACTTGTTTGCGCGAGGGCTTCGAAGTGCGCAAAAGTAGGCACTGTTTGCTGAATAGCGTAGCAGCTTTGTTCAGGCAAAACTACCTTGCGCTGCGCAAATGTTTCAAAACGCCGTTCTTTGCAGCGGTCAAAACCGAACCATGGTGCAAGTGCCGAAATACAGCTCTCTGGCCGCCATCCAGGCCGACCTACGCGCGGGCGCGCTTAGCTGCCGCGCCTTGGTGGAACATTACCTGGCCCAGGCCGAAGCGCACCGCCAGCTGAACGCCTACGTCGAACTCTGGTCCGAAGAAGCCCTGGCCCAAGCCGATGCCCTCGACGCTGCGCTGAACAGCCACCCGCAGCGCCACCTGCCGGGCCGGCTGGCCGGCGCCGTCGTCAGCCTGAAAGACAATATTTGCTATGCCGGCCACCGGGTGAGCGCCGCCTCCAAAATTCTGGAAGGTTTTACCTCGCTGTACTCCGCCACGGCAGTGGAGCGCATCCTGGCTGAGGGCGCCATTATCATCGGTCGCACCAACTGCGACCAGTTCGGCATGGGCTCCTCCAACGAAAACTCGACCTACGGCCCCGCGCGCCATGCCGCCGACCCCGGGCGTGTGCCCGGCGGTTCTTCGGGCGGCGCAGCGGTGTCGGTGCAGATCGACAGCTGCCTCCTCGCTTTGGGCAGCGACACCGGCGGCTCGGTGCGCCAGCCGGCCGCTTTTTGCGGCCTATGGGGCTACAAACCCACCTACGGCCGCATTTCCCGCCATGGCCTGATCGCCTACGGCTCCTCGTTCGACCAGATCGGTTTTCTGGCCCGCTGCCCCGACGACATGACCCGCTTCCTCGAGGTGTGCGCCGGGCCCGACGCCTTCGACAGTACCGCCGGCAGTCAGCCTTTCACCCCTGCCCCACCCGACGAGCGACACTGGCGCATTGCCTGGTTTCCCGAAATTTTTGAACACGAAGGACTCGAAGCCGGCGTGCGCACTACCCTGCTGCATTACCTGGATCTGTTGAAATCGGCAGGCCACGAACTCGTGCCGGTTACCTTGCCGGCCCTGGGCCCGGGGGGCCGAACCATGTTCGATTACCTGGTGCCGGCTTACTACGTGCTCACCACTGCCGAAGCCTCCAGCAACCTGGCTCGCTACGACGGCATCCGCTACGGCTACCGCTCGCCCCGCGCCACCGACCTCGAATCGACCTACCTGCTCAGCCGCAGCGAGGGCTTCAGCGCAGAGGTCAAACGCCGTATCCTGCTCGGCACCTTCGTGCTCAGCAGCGGCTACTACGAGGCCTACTACCGAAAAGCACAACAAGCGCGGCGGATTATTCAGGAACAAACGCTGGCGGCTATCGGCCAGGCCGATTTGCTGCTCATGCCCGTGTCGCCCGCCGTCGCCTGGCGGTTTGGTGAAAAATCGGACGACCCGGTAGCCATGTACCTCTCCGACATTTTTACCGTACAGGCGAACCTCGCCGGCGTACCCGCCCTGGCCCTGCCCGCCGGTGTGCATCCGGAAAACGGGCTGCCCGTGGGGGTGCAACTTATGGCTGGTTTGTGGGAGGATGCGCGGTTGTTGCAGGCAGGAGCGCAGTTTTCCGCTTTTTCGGAAACTGCCAGGCATAGCCGGCGGTAAAATTCAAAACATTGAGGCTGGCGTCGTAATAAAAGTCTTTGCTAAAGGTGTTCACGCCGCGCAGTAAGCGTATTTCGAGCAAAATTCGCCCTTGCTGCCCCAATGGCAGGCGCGCCCCCATGCCCAGGGCCACCTGGTAATGCCAACGCCGATAAGGCAACTGGTTGAAATCCAGATCCCGCAGAACCCGGGCACCCAGCTGACCGCCGGGATAGTACACCAAGCCCTGTGCGCTGACCAAATAACTCCATGCCGGGCCAGCGGTAACAAAAAACCACCGCCCTTGAAAGGGCCTGATCCGGAGCAGGCAAGCGCCCGTCCAAGCCTCAAAATGCTGTTCGGAATATCCGCGAATCAGATTCCCGAATAAATCAATGTAGGAAGACGGGGAATGGTTTCGCCAATTAGACCCGCCGATTTCCGTGCGCAGCGCTACGACAGGACTCAAGGGCCAATCAACATAGATGGCAGCATGCGCATAGCCGCGGACACGATACTGGTACTGATATCGCTCCGGGAGGTATTCCAGGTTCCAAAAACTGAGATTAATGCCAGCGCTCATTCCAATGGAAATCTGAGCTTCAGACCGAAGCGCCAACAGAACTAACAGAAGGACTGGGAAAAGGGGACATACTTTGTTCATAAAATAAGGTTTTATGCCGTATAAAAGGTAGCCAAAAATACCAAAAACCGATACAAAATCACCACCGGCAACCAAAGCAAAGCAAAGCCCAACGCCCGCAGCAGCGTGGCTGCCCAGTGGCTTGCATACACGCTGCGAAAGGTCAGAAAGGCCCACAAAACCACCCAAAACAACGGTTCTGATACTTCCGCTGAAAAACGTTGAATGCCCGCCGGCAGCGGCAGCCAAGCGCTCAGGCCGCCGCGCAGCACGATGCCAAGGACCATGTTCCACACCAACATCAGCGCCTGAAAATGCAGGGCGGTGATCAGGTGTTCGCCGAAGTACCGGCCCGGGTAGAGCGCCCACATGCTGAGTGCCAGCAACGGCACGATCAGGATGAGCAGAGACTTGGCTAGCAGGTGGTTTTGCCGGTCGAAGCGCAGCTCAAAATCCTGCCGGCCCTCCGTATCGCCAGGGCCGAAGCGCGCATCCAGCATCTGCTCGACCACCGGGCGGTAAGGGTTGCGCAGTTGCGAATGCAAAGGGTTTTCGTAGGTGCGGAAATTGCTCCAGCCAATGGTCAAAAAATACACCAGGTTGACCACGAAAAACAGCTGCACCGGCTTCAGGTACGGCCGCCGCCGACCGCGCAGGTACTCCGACGTGAGCCAACCCGGGCGGCCCACCAGCAGGCCGAAGGAGCGCAGCACCCGCGAGTCGAGGTGGGTGATTTTTTTCAGCACATCCTGAAAAAAACGGACCAGGGCGAAGTCGCTGGGCTTCACCACTTTTTCACCGCACTTGTGGCAGTATTTGCCGCGCAATTTGGCGCCGCAGCTGACGCAACGCGGCCGCTCTTCAGCTTGCGTATTTTCCATAAATTGGCGGTAAAATACGAAGTAGTCCTATGAAAAGCCCGCTCCTTACAGCGCTCCTGCTATTGTTGTTTTTCAGTTTTTCCCAACTGCTTCACGCGCAGCCACCCAATTTTGAACGGACCCTTCGCCAGGCCGACAGCCTGCTCGAACTTGGCCAGGCCGCAGCGGCTAGTCGCCTGCTCCACGGCAGCTGCCGGAGTTGCCGGGCTACCCGCCTCAAACTCCGCAAGATTTCGAAAGCGATCCGAAAGCGCGACGTTCAGGGGATCGACCGGCAGGCTTTTCTCACCGCTGATAGCTGCGTCGCCAAGCGGCCCGATGGCAGCACCCTAGCCGTGCTCCCCAGCGGATTTTCGTACTTTATCCCGGCTCGAGGCAGCATCGAAGGCCCATTCTGGTACCTGTTTCCAAATGATCTGGGCGGTTATATCGCCTGCAAAAACGGCCGGGTGGCGCTGTTCGACCGGCAGTTCCGGCGCTACACACCCTGGTGCGAAGGCATCGGCAGTTTTAGCTTCGGACTGGCGCCGGCGACGATCAGGGGCCGTCCGTTTTGGATCGATGCGCAGGGCCACCGCCGCCGGGCCAACCCGCATTTATATCGCTACAGGCCCGGCGCCCAAGTAACTTTCAAAGGGCACAACGGCCGTTTCGGTTTCCGCGAGGCCTTCAACCGAACAACCCTGCCGCCGGTGTACGATGAAATCAGGAGAACGCTCTCTGGAGCCTATTCCGTGACGCTCGACAGCCTGAATTATCTCCTCAATGCCAGCGGCCGCAGGTTTTTCCCCAACCGCTACGAAGCCGTTGAGCCGGTACACGGGCTACGCTTGCTCGCCATCCGGGAAAACGGCCTTTGGGGCCTGGCAGATTCGAGCGGCCGGGTGTTGCTGCCACCCCAACTCGACGAGCGGTTTTACCTGAATTCAAACAAGCAGGCGGTGGTAAAGCGAGCCGGCAAATACGGCCTGATCGACACCGCAGGCGCCTGGGTTTTGGAACCGGAATGGGACGCCATTCAAACTGCCGGCTCCCCCGGCCCCGGTTATCAACTGCGGCGCAACAGCCTCTGGGGCCTGGCCGACCGTACGGGCATCGTATTGCTGCCCCCTGCCTACGATTGGTTTTCGGCAGAAGGCCGGCCGGGCAATTTGCTGCTGACCAAACAACAGGGAAAATACGGCCTCGTCAACCATCGGGGCGAACTGCTGCTGCAGGCTGAATATGCGGGTATCTACCTGGGCCGGCGCGAGTTTGATCCGTACATACTGGTTTTAAAAAATGATCGCTATGGCCTGGTCGATAGCCTGGGGCGGATCCGGATACCCGTCGATTTCCAATGGATCGCACCTTTCAGCGCCGACCTGGTTTGGGTAAAACAGGAGGAGCGCTGGGGACTTTGGGACCTTCAGCGCGACAGCCTCCGCAGTCCGCCGCGATACCGCGATCACCGCCGCTTGTCGGAGGGCTTGTGCGCCGTCAAGGTTGGGGAAAAATGGGGCTTTATTGATTCGACCGGCCGCATGACGCTGGAGCCGCAGTACCTCGACGCGCAAAATTTTTCCGAAGGGCTGGCCCCGGTCCGCCGGATTTCCGAACAGAACCAGGCTACGCAGAGCTTCTGGGGGTATATCGACCGGCAGGGCAACTGGGTGATCCCGCCGTTTTTTTTTCAAGCCCAGGAATTCCAGGAAGGTCGCGCCCCGGCGGAGGAATCGGGCAAAGGCTGGGGTTTGATCGACCGGGCGGGGCAGTGGGTCATCGAACCGCAATACCATGGCATTTCGCCTTGTATCGGTGGGCGTGTGCTGCTGTGGGAATTGCCTGAAAACGCCCGGCAGTATCTGTATGGCGTTGCCAGCTGCAAGGGCCGCTTGTTTTTGACGCCAGAGTACGAGTCCGTCCGCCTGTGGGGCGCTGAGGGCTGGTATTTTTGCCAGTACAAAAAAGAAAACGGACGGTATGGCCTGATCGACGCCGGGGGCCGGCACTGGTTTCCGGAGGGCTTGGATGAAATCCGGCACATGGCTTCCGGCTTTGCCGTTCGAATGGGGGAGCGCTGGAGCTGGGCGCCCCTGACCGGCGGGCCGCCGACGCCTTTTGTCTTTGAAAATATCCGGGACGTAGAGCGGGCTATGTTGTTTTGGCAAAACGGTAAAATCGGCATGCTGGCGCCCAACGGGCAGGTGGTGTTGCCGGCTCAATTTTCCAATCTACACCTGAACACCAGCTATTTACCGAACAGTTACCACCTCAGCGGCCCCTGGGGCAGCATTCAGCTTAACGCCCGCGGCGAGTACATTTTGGAGGCAGAGCCGGGCGCCGCCCGGCGGTGATGGGAGCGCGCATCACCGCCGGCAATCCGAATTAAATCCGGTGTCGTACTTTTACCCCCTCTACCAAAACACAGCATGCACGAGCCGCTATTCAAAATCAGGCAGAACGGTTTTTTCGGCTTTATGAACGCCAATGGCCAAGTGGTCATCGAACCGCAGTACCTCGACGCGGGCGATTTCCACAACGGCTTCGCCCGCGCCCGCCTCAACGACCAGTGGGTGCCCATGGACCGCCTCGGCCGCCTGCTGCTCAAACGCGTGTACCGCCAATTGGGGCCTTTCGAAAACGGCCTGGCCCGCGTACAACGGGTGCGGCTCTGGGGTTACATCGACGAGCGCGGCAACGAAGTTATTCCGGCTGTTTTTGACCAGGCCGGCGATTTCTCCGAAGGCCTGGCCGCCGTGCAACTCAACGGTAAAACCGGCTACCTGCAACCCGACGGCCAGTTCGCGCTCCAGCCTGCTTTCCAATCGGGCGGCGCTTTCCGGGGCGGACTGGCGCCGGCAAGCTCCGGCGGGCGCTGCGGCTTTATCGACCCCTCCGGCGCTTTCGCCATCGCCCCGGCCTGGGACGAGTGCCGGCCCTTCGAAGGCCCGGTAGCTGTGGTGCTGCGCGAGCAACGCTGGGGCTTGATCGACCGAACCGGCCGTGCGTGCGTGCCGCCGCAGTTCGAATTCGTGAAAGGGCACAGCCACGGCGAATTTTTCGACGGCATGGCCCTGGCCTTCCGCGACGGCAAGTACGGCTTCGTGAACCAACAAGGGGAAATTGCCGTCGAGCCTATGTTCGACCTGGCCGGCGACTTCGGCGAGGGCCTCGCCCTGGTGGAGATCAACGGCGCTTACGGCTACATCGACAAGCAGGGGAAACTGGTCATAATGCCCAAATTTGAAGACGCCGGCGTTTTTTCCGACGGCCTCGCCCAGGTGCGCAGCAACGGCCGCTGGGGCTACATCGACACCGAAGGCAAGTTTGCCATCCCGCCAGCTTTCGCCGCCGCTACGCCGTTCCGCGACGGCCTGGCACTCACTATTCAAGACGGGAAATGGCAATATATCGACCGGTTTGGGGGCGTGATTTGGCGGGAGTGAAGTTTTAGGGTCATTGAAGTCATTGAAGTCATTGGGGTCATTGGGGGTGAGGGTTACAGGCGGTTGATTTGAATGAAGTTGCCGCGGCTCACGCGGTATTCATATTTCCCGATTTTTATGGTAGCGCCATTGGCTAGTTGGGCCAGTTGGTCGATGTCCTGCTCGATGGTGTGCACCGAGCCGCCGGTTTTCCAGGCAATATGCAGGTATTCTTCGTTGGCGCCGAATTCGGTACCGCAAAGGATAATGCGAACGGGCACCTTCAACTGGCTGAGCAATTCGATGTCGCGCACATCGCTGTAATTATCCGCGATAAGCACCAGCTCGTCCATGCCGCGCAATTTATCTGCCCCGCCGAGCAGGGCTTCCAGGTCGTTTTCCGGGCCGTCGCCGCTGCAGCCGAAACTCGTGGCGTGGCGCATGGCGTCGAGCAGTTGGGGCAGTTCCACCTGTTCGGTGAAATGCAGGCCGCCGGTTTTTCCGGCTATTTTTTGCTCCTGCCCCTTTCCGTCGCCGTCGTTGAAAAAAATATAGCGGTTTTCAGCGCCCTGCACCAGCTGGAGGGCATGCCAGAGGATCACCTGATCGAGGTAAGGCGCCATGCTGCAGGTGACGTCGGTGACGATCACCTTGTTTTTCCAGTTTTGGCGCATGCGGTACAGGACGGCGTTGACCTCCTCACGTTTTTTTTCAAAATAATGCTCGTCGCGGGCGAGGCCTTCGCGGTCTTTGGCGGCCCTGCGGTCGATGCGCAGGCGGACGGAATCGGGCGATTCCTGACTGCCGAGCTGGCTCAGAAAATTGTCTTCTTTCAGGAGCAGGCGCAGGGCGTATTGCGCTTGCCGGATGGAGTCCTCGATCCGGCGGGCTTCAAAAATGGAATCGCGGATGGCCAACTGGCGGGCGCGTTCGGCCTGGCGTTTTAAAATGGCCTGCGTGCCGATGGTGTTGATGGTCAGGGTGAGTTTGCCGGCCCGGTCGTTTTGGGGCATATCAAAACATTTCATGTCCGTGTCGAAGCGGGTACTGATACAGTAGTTTTCGCCCTTGGGCAGCATGAGATAGGCGTCGCCCAGCGGATTGGTTTGCGCTACATAAATTTTTCCGGAACGGCGGACGGCGAAATACATCACCTCGGCATCGAGCGGCCGGTCGTCGAGGTCGAGCATTTTCAGGTGTAGGAAAACGCGGTCACGGCTGGGCATTTGCGCGGCCGATACGCGCTGGAGCAGGGTATCGCCACGGGCGGTTTCCTGAAAATTCTCCTCGGCGCAGCTGACGACGCAGCTGACGCGTTCGTCGCGTTTGTTGGGCAGGCTCAGCCGCCGCAGGCCTTCCTGAGCGCCGGCGTCGACGCGGTAGTCCTGACCTTTCGGCAGCAGAAAAAATACCTCGCCGTAGGAACCGGTGTAGCCCCGCCATACGCGGCCGGTTTTTTCCTGGAGCACGCGCACCTCCATGCCGGGCACTTTTTGGCGGGTAAAATCAAGCACCAGCACTTTAAGCAGCACTTCCCGGGCGGTGGGTTCGAGTTTGTCTTTCGTATGGCCGTAGCTGGTGAGGGTGTCGGGGGTTTGGGCCGGCAGCAGGATGGGCAGTGCCAGGCAGGCAGCGAGCAGCAGTCGTTTCATAGGTTGGGACAAGTGGTGCATGAACAGCAAATGCCAGTGAAACGACGCGGGTAGCCGGATATTTCCCGGAGGTTTTCTCCGGATCGGCAGGCGCTCAATCCGAATTTTTCACATTGAGGTTGAAGCCGGCGTAAAAGCCCAGGTCTTTGTCCTTGAGCAGCTTGGTCCAAAAAGCGATCTGTCCGGTGTGATAGGAGTAGTGTTCCACCACGTGCAGGACTATGCCGATGCCGCTGAGTTCGAAGCCCTGCACCAGGCGGCGGCGCAGCCATTCGTCGGGCGTGGTTTGGCCGATGACGGTTTTCGCTTGTTCGACAGTCCCGAGCAGGAGCTCGAGCAGTTCGGTTTTCGAGTAGCCCTCGCGGGCAGCGAACTCAGCGTCGCGCTGGCGCACATCGGGTTGGTTGCCCAGGGAGGAAAGGGCGTACTGGCGGATGTTGCCGCAGAGGTGCAGCACGAGGTTACCGATGCTGTTGGAGGCGGCGTTCGGGCGTTTCCACATGTCGGCATCGTCGAGTTCGGCGAAGGTTTTGCGCAGCATGCGGCTGCTCTCGTCGAGCCGGTAGCAGGCTTGTTCGGCAAATTCGGAAAAACAAGTGGCGGGCATGACGCGTGCGTTTTTTAATTTGTAAAAATCGGCTTCAGCCTTTCTCGAACAGCCACCACGATGGCTTGCGCTTCACGATGCGGTAGTTGTCGAAGAGGTATTTCCGGATGTGAGTGACGGCTTCCTGGGGGTCGTCGGTGAAAAGGAGAAGGTCGAGGTCTTCGGATGAAATGGTGCCCTGTTCAGCCATAAAAGCGATGAACTCGCGCAGGGGTTGAAAAAACTCCGTGCCCATGACCACCATCGGAAAGCCTTCGATCTTGCGTGTTTGGATAAGGGTGAGGGTTTCGAAAAACTCGTCCATAGTGCCGAAACCACCGGGCAAAATGACGAAAGCATAAGAGTATTTTACCAGCAGCACCTTGCGGATAAAAAAATAGCGGAAGGTGACGAATTTGTCGAGGTAGGGGTTCTCGGCCTGTTCGTGCGGCAGCACGATGTTGCAGCCCACCGATTTGCCGCCAGCCTCCCGGGCGCCCCGGTTGGCCGCTTCCATGATGCCGGGGCCGCCGCCGGTCATGATCGTCAGGCCCAGGTCGGTAGCGATGAGCGCGCTCACCTGCCGGGCGAGTTCGTAATAGCGGTGCCCTTCCTTGAACCGCGCCGAGCCAAACACGGTGACGGCAGGGCCGGTGAAGTGGAGGTTGCGCAGTCCGCGGAGCAGTTCCCAAAAAACACGGATGGCAAAACCCAGCTCAAACGAGCGGCTTTTTGGGCCTTCGAGCCAGACGGATTCGTTGCGGTGGATGAGGGGGCGGCGTGGTTTGGTAGCCATTTTTTTTAATAAAAGGTTAGAAGGTTTCTGGTTAGAGGGTTAGAAGGTTTTCAACATTTCGGGGGGTGCGCAAACCCTCTAACTTTCTAACCAGAAACCCTCTAGCCTTAATTCAGGCAAAGGTGCTAAATCTCGCCCGTTTCGCACAACCGACTTTCCGATGGGGAATATTTACCTTTGTCACCCTTTAGGTTAGACGGTTTCAGGTTAGAGGGTTAGAAGGTTGAACACCTTCCCGAAATGTTGAAAACCCTCTAACCTGAAACCTTCTAACCTGAAACCTTCTAACCTGAAACCTTCTAACCCTCTAACCTGAAACCTTCTAACCAAAATAAAAATGGCAGAGCAGAACTTCGTAGACTACGTAAAAATCCTGTTTCGTTCCGGCAAAGGCGGAGCGGGCAGCACCCACTTTTACCGCGGACCGGGCATACCCAAGGGCGGCCCTGACGGCGGCGACGGCGGCCGGGGCGGAAGCATTGTGTTGAAAGCAGAGCCGCAGATGTGGACCCTGCTCAGCCTCAAGTACACCAAACATATTTTTGCCAAAAACGGCAACCCCGGCCGGGGTGGCCTCAAAACCGGCTCCGATGGCGGCGATATCATCGTAAAAGTGCCGCTGGGCACGGTGGCCAAAGATGCCGATACCGGCGAGGTATTGCTCGAGATCACGGAGCCGGGCGAGAAAAAGGTGCTGCTCGCCGGCGGACGCGGCGGCAAGGGCAATAATTTTTTTAAAACGGCCACCAACCAGGCGCCCACCCACTCCCAGCCCGGCGAACTGGGCGAGGAGCGCTGGATCGTACTCGAACTGAAGGTGCTGGCCGACGTGGGACTGGTCGGTTTTCCAAATGCCGGCAAAAGCACCCTGCTTAGCGCCGTGAGCGCCGCCAAACCCAAAATTGCGGACTATCCCTTCACCACCCTGGCGCCCAAACTGGGCATCGTGGAATCCCGGCCCGGCCAGTCGTTTATCATGGCCGACATTCCCGGCATTATCGAAGGCGCCCACGAAGGCCGCGGCCTGGGCCACCGGTTCCTGCGCCACATCGAGCGCAACAGCGTGCTGCTGTTCATGATCCCGGCCGACACCGACCGCAGCCTGCAGGAGGAGTACGACATCCTGCTCAACGAACTCCGCGA
>CAZVZH010000112.1:0-13966 GCA_964630705.1 uncultured Saprospiraceae bacterium
TTCTACACCCGGATTTTGCGCTGAAACACCTGCCCGACCGCTTGCAGGCGGTATTGATAATTGCCCGGCGCCACATACCAATCGGCCGGCCGGAACAAGAAGGTGTGGCTGCCTTTCGGCGCAAACTTGTCGATCAGCGTACGCAGCACATGCCCGGCAGGGTCGAGCAGTTGGAGCCGCACGGCGCTGCCCTGGTTGAGGGAAAATTTGATCTCGATGATGCCCGGCTGCCCGGCGTGCGGGTTGTGCCCCAGGAGTGCGCAAACGCCGTTGTCGCCCAGCAAGGGCGCAACCGGCGGCACCAGTCCGTTAATGGTTGGCCGGGGTTGCCCCAGCACGTACTGCACCAGTTCCGGCGGGTGGCCCAGCCAGTTTTGCAAAACGGAAGCATAAATGTCGCGGAAATCCACGCTGAACGGCGGGTCGCCGATGGGGTCGGGGTTGCTCATATCCTGGTACTGCCCGACAAAACCGTTGCCGATGCCGCCGCCAAACAGCAGGGTGTGCGTGCCGGCGCCGTGGTCGGTGCCGCGGGAGCCATTTTCATAAATGGAGCGGCCGAACTCGGAAAAGGTCATGGTGAGCACCTTTTTTTCCAGGCCGCTATTGTTAGTTGCCAGGTCGTCGTAGAACGCGCGCACCGAAGTGGCCACCTGTTGCAGCAGGTGGAGGTGGGCGGCGCGCTGATTGACGTGGGTGTCGAAATCGGCGATATCGACCAGGAAAATGCGCGTGCCGATGTGGCCTTTGATCACCCGGGCGATGATGGCCATGGGCGCCGACAGGTCGTTGCTGCCGGGGTAAGTCACGTCGTTTTTGCCGGCGGTATAGGCCTCGCGGATGGTTTCGGCGTAGTGAAAGGCGGCGTTGGCCGTTTGGCGGATGTAGCCGAGTTCGAGTTCGCGGAAGCTATTGCCCAGGCCGGCAGTGGAATACAACTGGCCGGTTTGGGCGATTTGGTAAAATTCCTGCGGGCTGCTGACAGCCAGAGCCATGTTGGCCTGATCGGCTCGGAAAAGCATGTTGGTTTGCACACCGATCTGGATCGCCGGCGGAATGGAGGGCGGGGCCTCCAGAAAAGCGGCGTATTCGTTTTCGAGGAAACGGCCGATCCAGCCCGTCTCCACTACCTGGTCAGCATCGCTGGCCGAAACGATGATGTCGGAAGAGCGGAAGTGGCTGTAATTGGGTTGCGGGTAGCCTACGTTAAAGATCACCTTCATCAGGCCTTCGTTCCATAGCGGCTGCAAGCTATTGGTTTCCAGGGGCATGCCATACTGGTTGTCGAGCGCCCAGAGTTGGTTGTCGGCGATGCCCAGGCTGGGCCGCAGGTTGTAGTACTCGGAGCTGCCGCGTTGGATGACGGTGTTCAGGCCGTCGTTGCCGCCATCGAGGCGGATGAGCACCAGCACGCGGTCGTTATCGCCGCCGGCAGCCAGTGCGGCTAGCAGCGGACTGGCCTGAAAGGTGCGCACTGCAGTGTTTCCCAGTAAAAAGCTACCGGCGCCGAGCAAGCCGGTGGCGGAAAGAAAATCGCGGCGCGACCAAAGCCGGTGTTCCTGGCGGTGCGCGGCGCCGTGTTCGAGCGCCGATCCGTAGCGCGGTTTGTATTTTTTAAACATGGAAAGGCGTCGGTTAGGTGAGCTGATATTCGGGCAGGCGGGCCAGGTAGCGGAACAGGTTAATAATCTGGTCGGGCGCTTCATCCCAGTTGAGGTTCCAGGAGCCGTCGGTGAAATACCCGGCGGGGATACCCGCTTTGAAATATTCGACTGCGGCGTCGAGGTAGATGGGGTCGAGGGTTTGGCCGAGGAAAAAGTCGACCAGGGCGGCGGTGATCAGGGCGGGGTCTTTGCTGTCGTTGGTCAGGGTTTTGGCCAGCGTGCGGAGATTGTCTTGCAGTTGGCTGTTCCCGCCGAGAAATTGCATGGCCAGGGAAACATAATTCCAGCGCAGCGCCAGGGTGCTTTCGTTGAGCCAGCTGCGTTGGCCGGGCCAGCCGGCTACATTTTCAGGGCCGTACACAAAGCGTTGGCCGAGGCGGTCCATCCAAAAAGTGATATCGTCCCACCATTGCGGGTCGACATGAACGGCGGCTTGGGCGCCAGCCATTTTTAGCACCGGGAGCAGGGTTTCCAGCGGACTTTTGATTTGCGCGTTCAGGAAACGTTCTTCGAAAAACTGCTCGCTTTTAAACAGTTGTTTGAAAAGCGGGAGCAATTCCCAGTTGTTGTTGCGGAAGGTAGCCGCCATTTCTTTGATAATGGCGGTATCCGGCGTGGCGCACACGAAGTGGCGGTAAATTTTACCCGCAATAAATTCCGATACTTGAATGGGGCGCTCCGCGAAAATGAGCAGGTGCGCGCTGTCGAAATTAAAGTTGTCGGTGACGCCGAAAATGGTTTTGGGGTTGTTGTCGAATTTGGCGGGGTCGAAAAAATGCGGGGTGCAGTCGTTGAACGAGGCTTTCCAGCCGGTGAGGGCGCGGGCCATTTCCACGACGTCTTGCTGGGTGTAGCCGTTGCTTTCGCCCATGGTAAAGAGTTCCATGAGTTCGCGGGCGTAGTTTTCGTTGGGTTCGCCAACTTCGTTCACATTGCTGTTGAGGTATACGAGCATCGCCGGATTTTTTCCCATTTCCAGCACGAAGTCGCGGAAGTTGCCCAGGGCGTATTGGTGCAACAAGGCGTAGTAGCTCCACATGTAAGCGTTGCAGCCGTACACCAGCAGCTCAGTAACGAAGTGGTTGTGCCAGAAAAAGGCCATTTTGGCCCGCAGGCCTTCGTCGAGCATGTCGGCAAACCAGCGGTGGCGCAGTTCGCGGCGGTGGGCTTCCATGAGGCCGGCATTACCGGCGTACTCGGCGGTGGTCCAGGCGCTCCAGGCCGGCGGCGCCTGGGGCGGCAGAGCGGCGGCGGCATCGAGCAGTTGGTCGACCAGTTCGGAAGGCGTCAGCGCCAGGCCTTGCTGGATCTGGTCGACGGTGGCGCCGAAGCCCAGGCGGCGGTAGAGGTGGGCGACCCGCCGGGCATTCCAGGGTTTGGTGGGTACTGGGATGTAAGGAGCAAGGGAATTGCCGGCGGGGGGCGTTTCGGCACGCTTTTCGTCAGTGTGTTTTATGTTCGGATTGTGGTGTGCAGCCATGGCGTTGAAAGTCCAAATTAGGAGCAAGATTAGGGAAAAGTGCGGCAAAAAAGCGGGAGAAACTGCGTTCCTGTCAGATATTATCAAAGGCCGAAGGTAAGGGGAGCAGGTAAATTGGATTAATTTTGGGCCGGTTAATCCTGGCGATTACCCACCGGCTTCCGGCGCTTGCGCGATACACATTTTTTCCCCGGAGCACCGGTTTTCCCCAACTATTCAAATTTAAAAAACATGCGTCTGTTTTTACTTCTTGGTGTTCTGTTTGGGCATGTTTTGCCGGGCCTGGTGGCGCAAACCACTTTGCTGGAAGCTGATTTTAACGATTGCAACTTGCCGGCGGGCTGGCAAGCCAAGCTCAACGGCAACCTGAGCGCGCAGTGGTACGTCGGCCTGTCGCAAAACGCCGCCGCCCTCAATCAAAGCCTCGACAGCACTTGTATGTTGTTCATCGACGACAACATCCTCGGCGCCGCCAGCCCCGGCTATGTGCTCGATTTTATTTCCCCGCCCTTCGACGCTTCCGCCTACGAAACCGTGGAACTAACCCTGGACGTGCACTACCGCCACAAAGGCGGCACCCCGCAACACCTGGACGTGCTCATCAGCGACGGCGCCAACGAATACTTGCTCACCCGCTTCCAGGATGGGCACCGCAACGAGGCCGACCTGCAGGACTTTTTCAAACTCCGCTACGACCTGCGGCTGCTCACTCAAGCGCCGGAAGTGCGGCTTATCCTGCGCTACGACGACAGCGCCGCCGCTTTCGGTTGGTGGGCCGGTATCGACAACATCCGGATCGCCGGCAACGGCTCGGGCACCGTGGTACTGGGCGAGGCGTTTAACGGCTGCGCTAAACCGCCCGACTGGCAAACGGAGGTGTTATCGGGACAGAAAAACTGGAGTTTCGGCCTGCTGCCCAGCACCTCGTCTGCCTACAGCGACGGTTATTCCATGGATGGCTCCTGCTTCGTTTTTTATGACGACAACGCCGCGGGCGATACCGCGCCGCCCACCAGCATACGCCTGCTTTCCCCCTGGTTCGAAGCCAACCGCTTCTTTCACTATCAGCTCGACTTTGACTTTATCTTCCGGTATTTCGGCGATTACCTGTTGATCTATGCGGAAAATGAAACAGGCGAAAAATTTACCCTGCTGGAAAAAGAAGGGCAAATCGGCGGGCCGTATTTTCCCAGCTTCCAGCATTTCCAATACGACCTCAGCGCGTACCGCTCCGAACAGCTGCGCATCATTTTCGAATACCGCGACAAAGGCGCGCACGGCTACTGGCTGGGCATGGATAATTTCAAGGTGACGGGTACGGGTCCGGCTATGGACTTCTGCGACCAGGCGGAAACACTGACCACCGGCGCCCCTTGCAAGCCGGCCAACAATACCACGGCGCTGTTCAACGGGCCGCAGCCCGACTGCTCGGGTCGCGCCGAGGGGGCCTTGTGGTACAAATGGACGGCCGATTTTACCGGCATCGCCCGCGTTGACACCCGGGCCGATTTCAACGATGTGGTGAACGTGTATACCGGCGCTTGCGCCAACCCCCAGCCCCTGGTCTGCACCAACCGCGACGAACACGGCTTTACCGGCGAATCGACCTTTTTCCCGGTCGAAACGGATAGTATCTATTTCATTCGGGTGAGCGGGCTGAACGAAATGTTCGGCACGCCGCGCGGCAACATTTGCGTGTCGGTCAATCCGGCGCCTGGCTACCCGCAACGCCCTGCCAACGACGATTGCCCGAACGCCCAGGCGCTCAGCCCCGGCCTGGCCTGCGTGCCGGGCAACAACCGCAACGCCAACAACTCCGCCTACCAACCCAGCTACAACGAGCTGGCCCGCGCCGATGTCTGGTACAAATTCACGGCCGGCGCCCCCGGCCCGAACGCCTACCTGGAGTTTCGCAGCAACGCCAATTTCTCCGACATCATCACGCTGTACTCCGGCGGCTGCGCTAGCCTCAAGGAAATTGCCGGCAACCACAAGGGCGGGCATTTGCGGCTGCCCGACAGCCTGCAGGCGGGCCAAACCTACTACCTCCAAGTAGCCGGTACCTTTGCCAGCGTGGAAGGCGACTTGTGCCCGGAGCTGCGCTTTTTGGCCATCCCGCCCCAGCTAAACGACAACTGTGCCGCGGCCCTCCCGGTCGTGTTGGGCGCCGACTGCGCGAGTGGGAGCAATACCGGCGCGGGATTTTCCGGCTACCAGCCCGCCTGCGCGGTGGCTGTCGACCACGATATCTGGTTTAGCTTCACGGCGCCCGCTTCCGGTTCGGTGCAAATCAATACCGGCGCCGACTTCGAGCACACCCTGGCCGTTTGGCAAGGCAGTTGCGATAGTTTGAAACCGGTTTTTTGCACCCGCAATCCGCTGCGCTGCGCCGGCTATGTCACCGTTGGACCTTTGACGCCCAACCAAAACTATTTCGTACAAATTGCCTCCTTGCGCGGCGCGGGTGGAATGGCCACAGGAACCGTTTGCCTGAAAATATTGAACGGCCAAAGTCCGCCCGATATCACGCCCATAGCGCTCGAGGTGCTGCAACCTTGCGTGGCGATGGGCACCGCCCGCTTGTACGTTCAGGTAACTGGAGGCCGGCCGCCGTATACCTTCCTGGCCGACACCAACCGCGCCCTGGTGCCCTCGGGGCAGCCGTTTGCGGTGATTATTCAGGATGCGGCCGGTTGCGAAGCGCAATTTTTGGACACTGCGCTGGCTTGCGCATCGAGTATTTGTACGGCCGATATTCAGTTTCAAACCACCCAGCCAAGCTGCCCAGGCGCTGCAGACGGAAAAATACAAACGCTCGTAACGGGAGCCAGCAGCGCCTTGTTTTTTAACTGGTCGAACCAGGTGTACACTGCGCTCAACGCGCAAATTCCGGCCGGTTCCTACCAGCTGACGCTCACCGACCTGAACGGCTGCGAGTACCTGCGAACGGTCGATTTGCCGGACCGCGCGCCCATTCAAATCCAGACCGACAGCATCGCCCAACCCGTCGAGGGGCTGAACAACGGGGCCATCCGGCTCAGCATCCAGGGCGGTACGCCGCCGCTGCAATTCCAGTGGTTTCGCAACGATACCCTGATTCCGGGCGACGGAGCAGACCTCGACAGCCTGCCTGGCGGCCAGTACACCTTATTTATTACCGACAGCCTGGGCTGCACCGACAGTATTTCCATTTTGCTCACCGAAACCGTCACTACCCGGGGCGCGGTCGAACTGCTCGACGTACGGCTGTATCCCAATCCGGCCAGCGACCGGGCAACGCTGACAGTAGGCCTGCCCTACCCGCAAGCGCTGCACCTGAGCATTGCCGACGCCCTGGGGCAGGAGCGCCAAACGCAGTGGGTAGCCCCGGCTTCCCGCCATACGATCAGCCTGGATTTGAGGGCCTGGCCGCCGGGCTTGTACCTCCTCCGTTTACAAACAGGTCAGACTCAGCTCAGCCGCAGGCTGGTGGTGGGCCGTTAATGGCATACACCCGACAAATTGCGCTTTTTTTTCGGGTAAAATTTATGGGAAAAATAATCGGCAGAACTGATTGAATTTGTTTTACGCATAAAAACTTCCGGTTATCTTTGCACGCGCCCCCACGCTTCATTTTGGGTTGTCATCTGCCGCTAATTCCCGCCTTTTGATTGGCATGACTTTTGCCTCCCCGTACCTCGTAATCTGAATTGGTTATCAATAAATTGCGTTTTTTAAAAATGCAATTTGTTGACCATGCGAAACGCACTGGCTTTCACCGGACTGATGCATTTTTTCGCCCAACCAATCCAAGTTTTCTTACTCGGAACCAGCCATTTTCCCTTTGAAACAAGGGAAGGTATTTCGAATACCTTAAACCGATCAACGTGTCGAACCAATCGTATTATGCCCATCCCAGCGCTATACTGGACGAGGGCTGTGAAATCGGAGCCGGAACTAAAATCTGGCATTTTTGCCACATTATGCCGGGCGCCAGCATCGGCGAGCAATGCTCGCTGGGCCAAAACGTGTTTGTCGCTTCCGGCGTGCGGCTGGGCAACAATGTAAAGGTGCAGAACAATGTGTCGATTTACACCGGCGTCACCTGCGACGACGATGTTTTTCTCGGCCCGTCTATGGTTTTCACCAATGTGATCAACCCGCGCAGCGCCGTCAACCGGAAAAATGAATACCTGGAAACCTATGTAGAACGCGGCGCCACGATCGGCGCCAATGCTACCATTGTTTGCGGCGCCCGCATCGGCGCGCATGCGTTCATCGGCGCCGGCGCAGTGGTCACCAAAGATGTGCCGCCCTACGCCCTGGTGGTGGGCAACCCCGCCCGCACCATCGGCTGGATGAGCGACCACGGCGAGCGCCTCCATTTCGACGAGCAAGGTGAGGCGCGCTGCCCCGGAAGCGGCGCGTTGTACCGCCTGTCGGAAGGCAAGGTGACTAAAAGTTGATAGGGTTGATCATGTTGATAATCAACCTCATCAACCCCAAAAATTAAACTTGATTTCTTAACGGACTTTTTAATACGCCTTTACTGCACCAAAAATTACATGAAAAAATTTGTACTCATCGGCGCTGCCGGCTACATCGCCCCCCGTCACATGCGGGCCATCAAGGATACGGGCAATACGCTGGTAGCGGCCCTCGACCCTAACGATTCGGTTGGAACCATCGACAGTTATTTTCCGGAATCCGCTTTTTTTACCGAATTTGAACGTTTCGACCGCCATGTGAGTAAAATCAAACGCAGCGGCATGCCCATCGACTATGTCAGCGTTTGCTCGCCCAACTACCTGCACGACGCCCACATCCGCTTCGGCTTGCGCAGCGGCGCGCACGTGATTTGTGAAAAACCGCTGGTATTGAACCCCTGGAATGTCGACGGCTTGCTCGACATCGAGGAAGAAACCGGCTACCGGGTTTACACCATTTTACAATTGCGCCTGCACCCGGCGCTCATCGAGTTGAAACGCCAGGTAGACGCTGCCCCGGCCGACAAGGTTTTCGACGTCGACCTGACCTACATCACCTCCCGCGGCAACTGGTATTATGCCAGCTGGAAGGGCGACAAAGAAAAGTCGGGCGGCATCGCCACGAATATCGGCGTGCACTTTTTCGACATGCTCCACTGGATTTTCGGGGATGTTCGGGAAAACCTGGTGTACGTACACACCCACGACCGGGCCGCCGGTTTCCTCCGGCTGAAACGCGCCCGCGTGAAATGGTTTTTGAGCATTAATTATGAAACCATCGCTTCGGCCGTTAAAAACAACGGCATGCGCACCTACCGGTCTATCCAGGTGGAAGGCAAGGAAATCGAGTTTAGCGAAGGTTTTACCGACTTGCACACCCTGAGCTACCAGGCAGTTCTCGATGGCAAAGGTTTTGGCCTGGCCGATGCGGCCCCCGCGGTGGCTATGACCCACGCCATCCGGAATGCCCAACCGCTGGGCCTCGCCGACGACCACCACCCGCTGGCCGCTTTGCCGCTCAGCCCACACCCATTCGAACGCGATTAACCATTATACCGCTGCTGCCAGGAAGTAGAAGGACCCGGCAGCGGCTTCCATCACCCAAAGTCAAAACTGCGCCTGCATCATGGGAGAACATCCATTCAATATCAAACAAATCTTGTTCAAAGGCCTGCGCCACTGGTACTACTTCGTCATTGCCCTGACGCTGACCCTCTCGGCCGCCTATTTTTACCTGGAATACACCATGCCGACCTACCAGTCGTCGGCCATGATCCTCATCAAAGACGACGAGAACTCCGGGCAACCTACAGAGGAACTATTTTTTACCGAACTGGGGCTGGGCAAAAAAAACAAAACCCTCGAAAACGAAACCCTGGTGCTCAAATCCACCCCGCTCATGGTGGAGGTGGTGAAGCGCCTGGAGTTGCAGTACCAGTACACCAGCATCGACGGCTACAAAAAACGCGCGTTGTACAAAGATTCGCCCATTCAGGTGGCTTCCTGGAAGCCGCAAAACGAGTTGGTGGGCTTCGAAGCCGTGCTCACCGACAACGGCCGCGGCGGGTTTGTCCTGACCATTGAAGAAGCCAACTTCGAAGGCGAATTCGGAAAAGAATTCCAGCTCCCCATGGGCGCCCTCACCCTGTCGCACAAACCCGGGCAATTCGCCAGCACGCAAATCGGCATCAGCGTTTGGCCGGTCATCGAAATGGCCCGCTCGCTGGCCGACGGCATCAAGGTGGAGATCATGGGCGAAATGTCGAGCACACTACAACTCTCCATCAAAGACCACCACCCCGAGCGCGCCCGCGACATCCTCACCGAACTGATGAAGGAGTACAACGAAAACAGCGTCGCCATCCGCAACCGGGCTTACGAAAACACCATCAACATGGTCAACGAGCGTATCGAGATGATCGCGCAAAACCTCACCGTGGAGGAACGCAACCTGGAGTCGTACCGCCGCAACAACAGCATCGTAGAACTGGGCGCCGAAGGCACCCAACTGTTGGCCGAAATGTCGAGCTTCAACAAGGAAATCACCGCCAACGCCGTGCAACTGGAAATCCTGAGCTCGGTGGAAGACTTTCTCGTCCGCAACCGCAACAACTTCGAATTCGTCCCCACCAACCTCAACCTCAACAACCTCACCCTGACCAACCAGCTCAACCGATTCAACGAACTGCTCGTGCAGTACGACCGCCAGAAGAGCACCTTCGGCCCCGACCACCCCGAGCTGCTGCTCACCCAAAAAGAACTCCAGAACCTGCGGCAAACCATCATCGAAAACATCCGCAGCATCAAAAGCGACCTGACCTTAGTGGCCAATGCTACCATGGGCTCGCGCTCCAACCTCGAAGGCCGGCTCTACAGCCTGCCCCGCCGCCAACGCGAACTGCTCGAGATCGAGCGGCAAAAAGACGTGAAGGAAAACCTCTACCTCTACCTGCTGGAAAAACGCGAAGAAGCCGCTGTGTCGCTGGCCGTAACGGCCTCCAAAGGCCGGGTCGTCGAACCCGCCGCCGCCAACTTCGCCCCCATCAGCCCCAAACGGGCCCAGATGTGGATGATCGCGCTGTTCCTGGGCTTCGTGCTCCCCATCGGCCTGATCCTCTTTTTGGACAGCCTCAACGACAAGGTGCAAACGGAAGAAGACGTGACCAACGCCACCTCCGTGCCGCTGATCGGCACCATGGGCCTGAGCAGCACCAACCAAACCCTGGTGGTGGAGGAAAACAGCCGCACCGCCATCGCTGAAATGTTCCGCCTGCTGCGCGCCAACCTGTCCTACATAGCCCCCGGCAACGAGCTGAACAGCCTGCTCGTCACCTCCAGCACTTCCGGTGAAGGCAAATCGTTCATCGCCCTCAACCTGGGCATGACCATGGCCCTCACCGGTAAAAAAGTGCTGATCGTAGAGCTCGACCTGCGCAAACCCAAACAAGAAGAATACATGCAGATTGAGCCCGCCACCGACGGCCTGGTCAACTACCTGATCGACAGCTCCATGCCCGCCAGCCGCGTCATTCGCAACTCCGGCTTGCACCGCAACCTCGACTTCATCGGCAGCGGCCCCATCCCGCCCAACCCCGGCGAGCTCATCCTCTCCGAGCGCCTGCGCCAGCTGATGAACGAGATGAAACAACAATACGATTTCATCATCCTCGATACGCCGCCCGTAGGCCGCGTGGCCGACGCGCTGCAATTGAAAGACCTGGCCTTCGCCACCATGTACGTGGTGCGCACGGGTTACACCTACAAAGGGCAGCTCAACATCATCGAGGATATCGCTAAAAAAGACAAACTCCCTCACCCCTTTATCGTGCTCAACGCGGTGCCCGCCCGCCGGCCCGGCTACGACGGCGGCTATGCCTATGGCTATGGCTACGGCGGCAACGGAAAATCGGGCAGCTATTACGAACCCGAACGCAAGATCAAATTCAAAAAAGCCAAACCACAAAAGAAAGCGTTTAATCCCAACTGATCGTCGCGATGTCGAAAAGCCTGAGCGAGCGCTCGCTCTCCGCTATCCTGTGGGTTTTGCTGGACAAACTGGGAGCGAGCGTCATCAATTTTGTCGTCACCATTATTTTGGCCCGCCTGTTGCTGCCGGAGGACTTCGGACTGGTGGCCATGGTCATGGTGTTTTTCGAACTGTCGTCCGTTTTTGTGGAAAGTGGCTTTTCTACGGCCCTCATCCGCGAAAAAACGATCAGCGAGCTCGACAAATCCACCACCTTTATCTTCAGCCTGGTTGCCGCTCTGGTCGTGTACGCCATCTTGTTTGCCGGAGCGCCCGCCGTCAGCGTTTTTTTCAAACAACCCATGCTCACCGACATCCTGCGGGTCATGGGGCTGAGCCTCATCATCGGGGCTTTTTCGACGGTGCAAAACAGCGTGCTGATCCAGGAAATCAATTTTAAGGCGCTGACGCAAATCCGCTTCGTGGCTATCGTCGTCTCAGGCGGCGCCGCCGTTTGGCTGGCTTATCAAGGCTGGGGGGTCTGGGCGCTGGTGGTGCGGTTTGTACTGAACGACTTGATGAACACGCTGCTGCTCGGTTTTATCGCCCGGTGGGTCCCCAGTGGCCGGTTCAGCCGGGCTTCGTTTAGAAAACTGTTCGGCTTCGGGTCGAAAATCCTGGCCGCCGCCATCCTCGACAAATTTTACACGCAGGTACACAAACTTTTGATCGGCAAATTTTTCAGCGCAGCCTACCTGGGTTTTTATACCCAGGCCGGCAATTTTTCAAACATGGTGATCAACACCCTGTTTCGGACGGTAAACACCGTGACCTACCCGGTGCTGGCAAAATTGCAGGACGATCCCGAACAACTGAAGGCCGGGTACCGGAAAATACTAAAACTCACTTCTTTCGTGATCGTGCCGGTGCTGATCGTACTGGCCGTGTTGGCCGAGCCGGTTCTGCTGCTGCTGGTAGGCGAAAAGTGGTTGCCGGCTGCGCCGATGTTGCAATGGTTGTGCATCTCGGGCCTGACCTACCATTTCAGCACCGTCAATCTGAACATGCTGCTGGTGTTGGGCCGTTCCGACCTCAGTTTGCTGTTGGAGGTAGTCAAAAAAGTCAACATCACCATCGCCATCTTGATCGGGTTGCAGTTTGGGATTTACGGACTGATTATCGGAGAAGTCGTCAGTTCCTATATCAATTTGACGGTCAACGCCTATTACTCCAACAAACTGCTGCGCTATTCTCTCGGCCAGCAATTCCGCGATATTTTGCCGACGCTGCTGTTCAGCCTGGCGGTTGCGGGCGTTGTGTTTTTAATGAAAAACCTGCCGGCTATGTCCGGTATGTTGTACCTCGCGGTTGCCGCGGTGGTTTCCAGTCTGGGTTACCTGTTCCTGCATTTTATTGCCCGAACGGAAGAAATGGACCTCTTGCGCCGCATGATCATCCCCAAAACGCTGAAATTGATTTCTAGAAAACAAATGGCTTAAAGCATCAAATATGGCTGTCTCCACTCCTCTGGTCAGCGTGAGTATGCTGGCGTACAATGCCGAAAATTTTATCGCAGCGTCGATCGAGGGCGTGCTCGCCCAGCAGGTCGATTTTCCGATAGAATTGGTGTTGGGCGACGATTGCTCGAAGGACCGGACCCGGCAGATATGCGAATCCTATGCGGCGCGGTTTCCGCAGCTGATCCGCGTGCTGCCGCCGGAACCGAATATGGGCATAGCGGCCAATACCCTGCGCACCATGAGCAACTGCCGGGGCAAGTACATTGCCGTTTGCGACGGCGACGACATTTGGACCGACCCCCTCAAACTCCGCAAACAAGTCGATTTTTTAGAAAACCACCCCCGCTACGGCATCGTCTACACCGACGTGGAAACCATCGGCGTGTCGGGCAAGGTCATCGACGACCCCGAGCAGCGGGACATCCGCAGCATGTATGCCTCCGGCTATGTGTTTTTCAAACTCCTGCAAGCCAATTTTATCAATAATTCGACCGCCGTTTTCCGCCGCGAATGGCTCGAAGGGCACCTGGTTTATCCCGACCGGACGTACCAGATTCCCGATCATATCCGCTGGCTGTACCTTTCCGTGCGCGGTCAGGTCCATTTTATGAATTACCCCAGCACCCAATACCGGAAACACGACGAGGGCTTATCGGTGGCGGTGCCCCGGTCGAAAATTATCGGCAACCGCCGGATGCTCCGCAAATCGCTGTACCATATCATTCCTGCATTTCACCGCCACAGCGACCGGCCGTTGAACCGCGACGAAAAAATGCTGGTCTTTCGCCGGATACTTTCCCTGGTGCTCCGGCCGCCGGGCTCGGCCGGGCAGCGGTTGCGCATACTTCGTTTAGCGCCGGCTTATTTTCCTGGTATCCGGGGATTGTCCGCCTTGGGGTTTGCCAAGTTGCGCTGCCTGTTTGGCTTCGCGACCAAAAAAATAGTGCTGCTCTCCCATTTTAAGGATAGCTTGTTCAATGCCTGCTCCCCCACCCTTACGTCCATACATCCGGAACTGCAATGCGAACTGATGCTCCTCCACTGTTAAGTGTTTGTATGTTGGCCTACAATGTCGGGCCATACATCGGGGCCGCCATCGAGGGCGTGCTGCGCCAGCGCTTCGACGCGCCGCTCGAACTGGTGATCGGTGAAGACTGCTCGACCGACGATACCCGGGCAGTGTGCGAACGCTACCAAGCCCAGCACCCCGGCATCGTGCGCCTGCTGCCGGCCGCCGAAAACCTGGGCATCGCCGGCAATGCCGCCCGGACGCTGCCGCAGTGCCGGGGGAAATATGTGGCCATTTGCGACGGCGACGATATCTGGACCGACCCCGACAAACTCCGCAAACAAGTGGGCTTCCTCGAAGC
>CAZVZH010000113.1:0-13913 GCA_964630705.1 uncultured Saprospiraceae bacterium
GCACGAACTCGCCTCAAAAGTGGAATAATCACCGTTTCTGTTAAAACAAAATATTGAAAGTGCCGGTGCTTTGTCGGGCGTTCGCTTGCATTTGGAGATAAAATAGTTGCTTTTTTATTCGCTTGGCCGATCTATGCGTCCGTAATTAGCCGTTTGTCTGGCTAAAGTAACTATTCCTTCCATGCAGTCAATTTTCATGAAGACAGCCCTGTTCTGCTTTTTCTTTCTCCTGTTCTCCAGTTCGATTTTTACTCAAACAACCATCGTCTCTGGCCGGGTCACCGACACAGAAGGCAAACCTCTGCCTGGCGCCAACTTGCTCCTCCGCGATACCTACGACGGCGCCACCTCAGACGCCGACGGCCGTTTCCGCTTCGAAACGGAAGAAACTGGCGCTCAAATTTTGCAAGTTACCTACCTGGGTTTCGACTCTTCGGTGCAAAAAATTACCTTGAGCGGCGGTGAACTCACCGTCAATCCGGTATTGAAGGAGTCGTTCAACGAACTCAAAGTCGTGGTCATTTCTGCCGGCGCTTTCGAAGCCAGCGATGAGAAAAAGGTGACGGTGCTGCGCCCTCTCGATATTGTTACCACGGCTTCGGCAGGCGGCGATACCTACGGCGCACTGAAAACGCTACCGGGCGCTCAAGTGTCGACCGGCGACGTGGAGGGCCTGTTTGTACGCGGCGGATCGGGTACAGAAGCCCCTACGTACATTGACGGTATGTTGGTGCGAAACCCTTTCTTCGCCAGTTCGCCCGATTTTGCAGCCCGCGGGCGCTTCAATCCATTCCTGTTCAAAGGCACGGTGTTTAGCACGGGCGGCTATTCCGCGCAATACGGTCAGGGCATGTCGTCGGCGTTGATTCTGGAATCGCAGGATTTGCCCGAGCGATCGGCGGGTACGCTGGCTGTGTCGAGCGTAGGATTGGGCTATGGTCAGCAAAAACTTTGGGCAGATAAGGGCCGGGCGGCCGGCCTGAGTTTCAATTACTCGAATCTTAGCCCGTATTTTTTACTGGTAAAGGAAAGGCCCGATTTCACCCAAGTGCCCGAAGCGCTGGGCGCTGAAATGTTTTTTCGGCAAAAAACCGGTAAAACCGGACTGCTCAAATTTTACGGCTATTACAATTGGGGCCGGGTTGGCTTTGACATCAAAGAGCCCAACGGTGGCGATTTCGGTTTTTCGGTCAAAAATCACAACCTATACACCAACCTGAGCTGGTCGGAACTACTGGGCGAACACTGGCGCCTACAGCTGGGGACCTCCTACTCGCGCGACTGGAACGCCATCGGCACCACCTTCAACACCGGTGCTATCAGCCCGGATACCTTTCGCCTGCGCAACGCTTTTGGGCAAGTGCGCGCAGTGGCTACCCGCTATTTCGGCCGCCTGACTACCCTGCGCTTCGGCGGGGAATACCAGGCCGGGCAGGATATTTTTTCCAACCGGATATTCGGAACTACTGATCAATGGGACCGTTACAGCGCCGTGTTCGCTGAAACCGACCTGTACCTCACCACCAGCCTGGTAGCCCGCTTGGGGCTGCGAGGCGAATACTCCAGCCTGCTGGGGGAAGGCCGCCTGTCGCCGCGCCTGTCGCTGGCGTACAAGTTGGGTGCGGCCGACCAGATTTCGCTGGCCTGGGGGCATTTTTATCAAAAAGGCGACAGCCTGCTGCGCTGGCAAAATCAGTTTGGCCAGGTGCCCGGCTTTCAACGCGCCGAACATTTTATTCTGAACTACCAGTATATTTTCAACGACAGGGTTTTCCGCGTGGAAGGTTTTTATAAAAATTACGACGACCTGGTTACGACCCGTGGTTCGCTGCAAAACGACGGCGAAGGTTATGCCCAGGGGTTGGAGTTTTTTTACCGCGACAAAACCAGTTTGAAAAACGTCGACTTCTGGTTTTCTTATTCCTGGCTCGACACCAAACGCCAGTTCCAATGGTACCCCGCGAGCGCTCAGCCGACCTACGCCGCCAACCATGTGGCAACGCTGGTGTTCAAACATTTTATCCCGAAAATCACAACCAGCGTTGGCTTTACCTACAACTACGCCACCGGCCGGCCATATTACAACCCCAACCAACCAGCCGAGGCATTCCTGCGCGACCGCACCCCCGACTACCACAACCTGAGTGTCAACGCCAGTTACCTGACAACCATTCGCGGCGCTTTCGCCGTATTTGTACTTAGCGTACAAAATGTGCTTCTTCAAAAGCAAGTTTTTGGGTACCGCTATTCCGACGACGGCTCCATGCGTACGGCCATCACGCCTGCGGCCCGGCAGTTCGTATTCCTGGGCGCCTTTATCAGCTGGGGCACCGACCGCCGCCAGGAAGTGCTGGACAATCAAAATTGACAACCATCCGAATCCAACGAATACTAATTTTCAAACTTAAATTTTGCAACGATGAAACACCTCCTGATGGCTGCACTGTTTGTGGCAAGCGCAGCCCTGCTGACCGCCCAAGAAAACCCTAAATATATCCGGGCGATGGAAAAAGCAGTGGCCGGCCTCGACACCTTAAAAACCGGAGCCGAGTGGCTGGAGCGCTCCAACCAGTTTGAACGAATAGCCCAGAAAGAACCCGGCGAGTGGCTGCCGCCGTACTATGTGGCGCTTTGCCAAATTATGATTTTCAACCTCGATCAGGACGCCGCCAAATACGAAGCACTCTGCGCTAAAACAGATCAGTTTCTGGCCGTAGCCGACTCTCTGGAGCCGAATAATTCCGAAATTCTGGTACTGAAAAGTATGGCTGCCGGCTTGCATATCCGTACCAACCCTATGGTAAACGGGCAGAAATACGGCCCACTGGCCAACATGACCCTCGAAAAAGCCCTGCAACTCGACCCGGAGAACCCGCGCGCCTACATGCAAAAAGGAATGGGCTTGTTTTTTACGCCCCCGCAATGGGGAGGCGATCCGGCAAAGGGAAAAGAATTGATGGAAATCGCCGCCCAAAAATTTGAGACTTTTCAGCCGGCGACTTCCATCCACCCCAGCTGGGGCAAATCGGCCAATGCTTATGTTTTAGAATTGGCCAAGAAGGGATAGCGCATTAGGTTAACCTTCGCGCTTATGCCCGGTTGCCGTAGCCCAACACCCAGCCGATAATGCCGCCGGTAAGAGCGCCTACGGCGATGTTGGCGATCACGTCGATCACCGCGCCGTTCACGCTAATCATGTTGGTGGTGGCCAGAAACATCAGGTCGAGGCTAAGTGCCATAAGCCCCGTAATCCAGGCGCCAGCGATCAGGCCTGCCTTGAAGGTGCTGATTTGAGCCCAGCGGCTATAAATTAAGGCGTACAAAAGCGACCAAACCAGATTGCCGATGAAAATCAGGACCAAATTGGGCGGCATTTTTTCCAGGCCTTCAATTTGCGGATTGACCTCGCGCAACGTGTTCATAAGCAGGGTGCCCCAAACCAGCCAACCCAAAAGGAAGCCGGCTACGCCTCCTGCCAAAGCGGCAAGTAAAACTCGGTTGTTCATTTTGTTATGATTTTAGGTGAACTAATAAATATTGGGCGAATGTAGATATTTGCCCAATATTTTTAATCATTATGTGGTTTTTGCGGCCGCTAATTTTACTTTTACCCTTCTGTTCAAAACCAATTGATTTTGATATGCCGATCGAACCCGCACTCGAATCCAGTATAACCAACCTTCAAGCCCCGGTACCGCAATGGGAAAAAATGGCTGCCCAGATTCCCAACCGCAACACCCGTTTCGGGCTTCGCAATTTTATGGAAGGACTGGATCCGCAGCGCGACTGCCAGCTGATTTCCTATCTTTTTACCTGTTATGAATTTCCGTGGGACACCACCCGTTCGCTTGAATTTGCGCTGTTTCGTGTGTTTGGCGTAGCCAAGGGTACCCCCTTGCTGGCGCAAACCGGCGAGTTTGTGCAGCGCACCCAAAAGCGCTACGACGATACCGTGCTGATTCTTTCTGAAATTTTGGAAAACGGCTACGATAGTCCGCGCGGCCAAGCCGCGCTGGTGCGGATGAACAAGCAACACGGCCGGTTTCAAATCCCCAACGACGAGTACGTTTACACGCTCTCCACTTTTATTCTGGAGCCGGCGCGCTGGATCGACCGCTATGGCTGGAGGCGCGTAACGGAAACGGAAAAAGAAGCCGCCTTTTATTTTTGGACCGAGTTGGGGCGTCGCATGGGTATTCGCGATATGCCGGAATCATATGCCGCTTTCGATGCGTTCAACCGCGCTTACGAGCGGGAGCATTTTCGGTATGCGCCTGCAAACGAACAAATTGCCGTTGCTACCCGCAACTTGATGCTTTCCTGGGTGCTCCCCCGGCCGCTGTGGCCATTGGGCGCGCCTTTTGTGCACGCACTGATCGACAGGCCGTTGCTGCAGGCGGTGGGTTTGCCGCCGGCGCCGCGTTGGATGCAGGGCCTGGTTCGGGGGGCAGTCTGGCTGCGCGGGCGGCTGGTACGGTGGCTGCCGCCGCGCCGAAAACCCAGGTTACTCACCCGTGTGCCCAACCGGACATATCCCGAGGGCTATGCTATCAGTGCGCTTGGAGCGCAACCATGAGCGGTTGAACACAAAGGAACGATCAAAGAATAAGATCCCGATTTAGGGGCAAATTAAGCCGCCAAAATTCGGATCTTATTCTTTGATCGTTCCTATAAAAACAAAATAGGAATTATACATGGCACAGGAAATTGCGCTGATTGCACTCGTCGTTCGCGATTACGACGAGGCTATCGATTTTTATACCGGCAAACTCAACTTTCAGCTAATGGAAGACCAGCCGCTGAGCCCAAACAAGCGTTGGGTAGTGGTGGCGCCGCCGGGTGCTGAAACGTGCCGCCTGCTTCTGGCTAAAGCGGTGGGGGAGGAACAAACCAACCGGATTGGAAATCAAACCGGGGGCCGGGTTTTTCTATTTTTACATACGAGCGACTTCTGGGCCGACTACCACAACTTGCTGGAAAAGGATGTGCAAGTGGTGCGCGAACCAGTGGAAGAAGCCTGGGGCACGGTTGCTGTGTTTGCTGATCTTTACGGAAACCTGTGGGATTTGATCGGCCAGCTACCAGCCGGCCATTAAGCGTTGCAGTTTATTCCAAATCAACCAGTTGCGCGTTGTGCAATCGGCTCTTCCTCAACATGCGTGTGGTAAAGGCCTTGTGTCCTTTCGGCACCAACAGAAACAGCTTACCGCCTTTCATCGACGCCAGGGTACTCATGAGTTTCCACTTCGACATGGAGCGGTCGATGTTGTCGTTTTTCAAAGCAATTTCAACATACACCTTTCCATGGGCCGTACGGCCGGTGATATCGGGAATAAACGGCTTGTCTTCGTCGGGTTTGCTAAACTGGCTGGGGGTTTCATAGTCGTCCCAGTTGGCTTTAATATTGGAGAAACCGCGTTTTTGCGCCCAGTCGATGGCTTGTGGGAAATACAGTTCTTTCGACATATCGGATCAGATTTTGTAAATTAAAAAATAGAGCGACACCGCCCGGCAAGTAAGCGCAGCGCCGTCCGGCAAAGTGTTTTCAGCCGGATGGCAAGGCGTCAAAAGGAGTGCAAAGGGAGATCGAAAAAAGCAGCCGGAAACGATTGCCTCTAAGATTCAACGGGTTAGATGGCCTTATAGTTCAAATTTAGGGCATTTTTCCGGGCTAGGGCAGTTGGAAGGTATCGCCTTCGGCAGCAATGGCGATTTCGAATCGCGGGGCTTTCCCGCCCAAGGTTTCTGCCAACAGCTGGCGCAGGCGGGCATCGGTATGGGATGGATCGTGGTGAAACAAGAGCAGTTTTTTCACCTTGGCCAGTTCGGCAAATTTCAGCGCATCCTCCATCGAACTGTGCCCCCAGCCCACTCGCGGAGCATATTCGTCGCGGGTGTATTGGGCATCGTGCAGCAACAAATCTGCGGCATGTGCCAATTCGTAGCCGGAAGTCCATTCAGGCTCGAGCGGAAAATGAGCCGAACCTAAGGCCGGCTCGTGGTCGGGCATGTAGGTAACCGTCGATTGGTCGGTGCAGATCCGGTACCCAACCGTCGGGCCCGGGTGGCAAACATAGGCGGAGCGAATCTGGAACGGGCCAATTTGAAATTTGCTGTGATCAATTTCCCGGATTCGGGGCTGGCAGGGGAGGTCTTGCAGGCGGATGGGGAACAGAGGCGGCGAAAGGTAACGTTGCAAGCGGGTCAGCAGGCGCTCGTTTGTACTGGTCGGCCCCCAAATGGTTACCTCCATGGAACGTTGGTACAAGGGTAAGAAAAAGCCCAGGCCCATGATGTGGTCCATGTGCAGATGCGTAAGCAGAATATCAATTTTGGAAATGCCCGCAGGAAAAGCGTCGCCGAGGCGTCGAATGCCCGACCCGGCATCCAGGATCAGGCAGGTGTCGCCCTGCATGACCTGCACACAGGATGTATTACCTCCGAAATGGTTGTTTTCGGGGCTGGGCGCAGGCAGCGACCCCCGGGTACCCCAGATGGTAACCTTCATGTTTCCAGACTTTTCCAAAAAATCGCGACAGCTCCTAAAAATCGATCGGGGCGGCCGATGATCGGGTAGGAAGTGACGGAAATTTTATTTTTTTCGCCGGTGAGGCTTTCGATCCAAAATTCACCATGGGCGGGATGGCGGTGTGTCAGCGTTTTCACCAGCGGAAGATCGGCCGGAGGCAGCCGCCGGCCCTGGGCGTCCATGGGCTTGAAAATCGTCGACCATTCTTCTACGGGCATCCTTCCGGTTTCTTCGTAACGTTTTCCGAGCAGGACCTCGGCGGGCTCGTTGTAAAAAAGCAGGTTGCCTTCCGGATCGGTCAGGAAAATAGGGATTGACAGGCTATCGGCCAGTTGGCGACTCAGAATGATTTCGATTTGGTTGGCAGACATGGTATAGGTAAAATGTTCGGCAGGTTCGGCCGGTAATTTTAGGAAAATAAATGTAGAGTTTCAACCGGCCTGCCGCATTTCAACAAAGTTTCAGGCTCATAACAGGCAGATAAGCGCTCATGCAGGAGACCAGATGGGCGCTTAAAACAACCACTCCGCCGCTTTGGGGAACTCTTGGCCCCACCGCGCTTCCTGATGGCGCCCTTCGGGGTCGATCTCCAAGCGAAATTGCACGCGCCCTGCACCGGTCTTTTCTATCGTTTCTTTGAACCGTTCGGCATTGCTCAGCATGCCGGCGCCTTCTTTACCACCGGCGTACAGGTAAATTTTAGTTGCCGGAAAAGCAGCAAACTGAAAAGGCTCGCGGTAAACCCTTGGTGTGACCCAAAGTGAGGGCGAAAAAATCATGAATTTGGAGTAGGCCTTGGGAAACATAATTCCGGCATACACACTGATCAGCCCGCCCATACTACTGCCGCCAATGCCCGTGTGTTCGCGTTCTGGCCGGGTGCGGAATTGTTCGTCGATGTAGGGCTTTAGGGTTTCCGTCAGGAAATGGGCGTACTCGCGGCCGAGGCCTTCACCCCATTTAGGTGAATCGTAAGGCGCATATTCTTTAATGCGCTCTTTTCCGCCATGGTCGATGGCCACCACTATAAAATCGCCTTTCCCCTTCTGAGCCAAGGCTGCCAGTTGTTTGTCGACGCCCCAGGTGCCGAATGGAGCGCCGTCTTCAAAAAGGTTTTGGCCATCCTGAAGGTACAGTACAGGATAGCGCTTGGCGCTGGCATCGTAATCCCAGGGCAGCAGAATGGAGATGCGGCGGCGGCGGCGCAGTTCGGTGAGTGGAAAGCGCTTGGAAAGGATGCGAATGTCGGGGTAAAAAGCGGGATCGTACCAGTCGCTGTGTTTTTTCCACCGGGGTACCACGTCGGTTACTTTACCTTTTGGGACCTCCATGCGCCGGTTCATGCGAGTATGACCGTCGGCATCGAGTTCTTCACCTTCCCAGCCGCCTTTTATGTATTTGTATTCGAGCGGTTCGGAAGCGGGCAAGGGCTCGCTGAAGGCGTACAGGTAGCGGCCTTCGGCGATTTTTTTCATGCGAAAACGTTCGTCTTTAGTGGCCCAACCGTTGAAGTTGCCGGCTAAGAATACCGGGCGTGCATCGTCGGCAGGCGTAATCAATTCCAGCGTCAGCATAGTGAGCGTGGCTCCTCAGGGGCGTTGGGCGTTTTGGAGTAGGTTTTCTTGAAAAAACCGGTCAAGTTTTTCGTAAAGGTGTACGCGGTCGCGTCCGCGCACATTGTGCTCATGTTCCGGGTAAACGAAATATTCAATGGGTTTACCCTTGCGCACACAATCGCGAATATAGCGCAGCGAATGTTGCCACAACACCACATCGTCGGAAGAGCCGTGAATCATCAGCAGGCGGCCGCTCAAATTGTCGATATACCGAAACAAGCTGCTGTTCTCGTAGCCTTCGGGGTTGTCTTGTGGCGTATCCATGTAGCGTTCGGTGTACATGATCTCGTACATGCGCCAGTCGATCACCGGTCCGCCAGCCACTCCGCAGCGGAATACACCGGCAGCCTCCGGGCGGGTCAGGAGTGAGGTAGCCATAAAGCCGCCATAGCTCCAGCCAAATACGCCGAGACGGGTGCTGTCTACAAAACGCTGCGATTTTAAATAGGCCACTCCAGCCAGCTGATCGGCCACTTCTGCTGTGCCGGCATGGCGGAAAATGGCGCTTTCGAAAGCGAAACCCCGATGGTCGGAGCCGCGGCCGTCGAGCGTGAACACGATGCAGCCTTGTTGCGCCATGCGGTGCATCCACAGGTTGGCGCCGGCAAGCCAGGTGTTGGTTACTAATTGCACATGCGGGCCATTGTACACATACACCAACACCGGGTATTTTTTCGCGGCATCAAAACCCGGGGGCAGGATCATGCGGGCGTTCAGCGGAAAACCGCCTCCTGAAGGAATCGTCAACAGGCGTGTTTCGCCCAATGCATAGTCGGCCAGTGGATTGGTGGCGCTAAACAGCGTAGTTCGGCTAGCCGGTTTTTTTACCGGGAAAATGTAAAGGTTGCGTGGAGTATTTGCGGCGCTGTATTGGTCGATGGCCCAGTTGCCATCGGGGCTGAACAAGCCCGAATGGATGCCGGCTTCTTCGCTCAGGCGCGTGCATGTGCCAGTAGCTAAGTCGGTCGCCCACAAATGCCGGTTCAGGCCGCTTTCGTCGGCCGTTTGATAAAAACAACGGTCGCCGTTTTGTGAAAAACCATAAAACTGGGTAACCGGGAAATTACCTTGGCTGAGGGGGCGTATCAGCTGGCCATTCAAATTATACAAGTACAGGTGGTTGAACCCCGCACGTTCGCTTTGCCAGACAAATTGGTCGTTTTTGCCAGGTACAAATTCTGCAGGGTGTTCGGGTTCCACCCATACCGGGCTGGTTTCTTCAAACAAGGTGCGCACCAGGGCGCCGCTGCTGGCGTCGTACTGGCGCAGCCACAGGTGGTTTTGGTCGCGGTTGAGCACAGCAACCAAAACGTAGCGGTCGTCGGGCGTCCAACTGATATTCGTTAAATACTGTTCGGCAGGCAAGCCAGTATCGAGGTACCACTTTTTTCCGCTTTGCGTGTCGAAAATGCCAACGGTTACCTGATGGCTGGTTGCCCCGGCATACGGATACCGAATTTGGCGCACTTGGGCCGGCATGGAGTCGAGCACATAAATCGGGTACTCGGTGACCATGCTCTCGTCCATGCGGTAAAAAGCCAGGTAACGCCCGGTAGAACTCCAGAAAGTGCCCTTTTGAATACCAAATTCCTGGCGGTGCACTGCTTCGCCGTAAACAATTCCAGGGCCTTCGCTTTGGGCCACACCGAGTTCTTTGCCGCCTATGGATACCCACAATCCGCCATCGCGGGTGTAGGCGGCAAATTGCGTTTTTTCATGGATGTCCAGGTGGTTGGCTGATTCGGGAAACCAATTCTTCAGGTTTAGCTCGCCTTCGAGGGAATAGCTGTACACCCCATTTTTAATTTGAAACCAAAGTTGCCGCCCCGAAACCCAGCCCAAGGCGGGCAGACTGGTAATGGGCTCCAAACCTTGTTTTTTCAAAGCGGCATTGATCCCATTGAGTAAATCGAGTGTGTCGGCCGACTGGTGGTTGTCAGCCGCTACTCGTCGCAACAGGCTATTTTCTAATACATGCGCCCATTGTTTACTATCGGGCAGCCAATGCAATTGCCGCAGGTTTTCGGGGCCGAGCGGGCCGCGCTCCTTGAGGATGGCGTCAGCCATGCTGAGCTGCTTTTGCGCGCTGCAAAAAGCAGGCGCGAAAATCGCCAGAATGACGAGCAAGACGACAGATTTCTTCATGAGTGGGCAAGTATTTGGTTGAAGGCCGGTAAAGGTACGGTAGCGCTGGCAGGAAATAAAAAGCCGGCCTCAGGCTTTGGCGCACTACAGGCGCATAATCCGTCGGATTGCTTAAGTTTGCCGCATGCGAGTGGCCAAAAAAAAAGAGGCAGTGCCACCACAGCACTACCTCAGCCCTAACCAAATAAAACCAAATTATTCTTTCTTTTGGAGTTGCTCTTATTGTTAAACAAAGATATGCCTCTTTGTGTAAAACTTACAAGAACGGGCCAAACTTTTTTTGTTTTTTCGACGAAGGTTGCCGGCAATTTGTGCTGAAATTGAAAATAAAGGGCATTACATTGTTGACAAAAAAGCGGTGAGCGCTTGCTGGAAAAAATTTCAATTGTTTTATTTTTAAAATAAAAAGTCGACAGAATTTCGCAACACAGGCTTTTAATTTGAATATTGTTTCTATGAAGAATAAAAATCTGATTGGCCTCGGGCAGGCTCCTTTGTTACGCATTCTTATTGTACTTGCTACACTTAACAATGGGCTTTCCGCTCAAACTACGGCTCCGGCTCCTGAAGCTTTTTTAAAGAAAATATACGACCAGGCCTTGACCGATGGCCGGTGCTATCCCTGGCTGAGAGATTTATGTCTGAATGTCGGGCACCGGCTTAGCGGCAGCCCTGAGGCGGCCAAGGCGGTGCAATGGGCAGAAGCGGTGCTGGATACCCTCAACCTCGACTCGGTATGGTTGCAACCCGTGATGGTTCCGCATTGGGTGCGCGGGGCGGCTGAGCAAGTTATCGCCCAAGGGAAATCCACGAAACTACCCTTGCAAGCCTTGGCCTTGGGCGGCTCCGTTGGCACCGGCGGTAAATCGATTTCCGGAGAAGTGGTGGAAATTAAATCCTGGCAAGAACTAGACGCGCTCAACGAACGCGGCATTCGCGGAAAAATCGTGTTCTACAACCGACCGATGGACCCCACCCACCTGCGCACGTTCGAGGCTTACGGCGGCGCCGTCGACCAGCGTGTTCACGGCGCATCCCGCGCGGCCAAATACGGCGCCGTTGGCGTTCTGGTGCGTTCTATGGGCCTGCGCATCGACGATTTCCCGCATACCGGTTCCCTACGTTACGACTCTACATTTACCCTCATCCCGGCTGTTGCCATCAGCACTCAAGGCGCCGAACAACTCAGCGCCCTGTTGCATACCGAAGGCAAAATCCAGGTGTCTATGACCCTGCATTGTCAGACCCTGCCGGATGTCTTGTCGTACAATGTGATTGGTGAAATTCGGGGTACGGAGCACCCGGACCGTATTATTCTGGTTGGAGGGCACCTCGACAGTTGGGATGTTGGCCACGGCGCCCACGACGACGGGGCCGGTTGCACGCAAAGCATGGACGTGCTGCGCTATTTTCAACGCCTGGATTACTTGCCCCGCCACACCATCCGCTGCGTGTTGTTTATGAATGAAGAAAATGGTTTGCGCGGCGGCCTGCAATATGCCGACGAAGCCGAACGAAAAGGCGAGCAGCACGTTTGCGCGATCGAAAGCGATGCCGGAGGCTTTACGCCTCGCGGTTTTTCCTTCGATGGAGACGCGTCCATCGTCCAGAAACTCTACGAACGGGTTGCGGAGTTTCAACCCTTGCTGGAGCCTTACGGATTGAAGTTGCAGCGCGGCGGGGGCGGCGCAGACATCGGACCGCTCAGGTCGCAAAAAGTACTGTTAAGCGGTTATATGCCCGACTCGCAGCGCTATTTTGACTACCACCACACCGCAGCCGATGTGTTCGAGGCCGTCAACCAGCGCGAATTGGAACTGGGGGCTGCCAGTATGGCCGCCTTGGTGTATTTGATCGACCAGGCGTTTTAATTGTTCCTATGGTAAGATTTGCTTCAACAAGGGTTGTAACAATCGTTGGCGCTGCGAATCCCAGTCGGCAGGTAGTTCCGATGAACCCACGTGGGGCCCGTGCCGCGCCAGGGCCAACATTCTTTCACGCTCTGGCCCTGTAAATTTGCTAAAACTGCGGCGCAGCAGCGGCAGTAACTCAAGGAAATCAGCCGGCTCGATATCCCGAACCCAACGGTCGAGAATTTGCCAGAGTTCCGGCTGATGCAACAACAACAAACCACTGCCCTGTAAAAAGCCTTCCAGCCACAGTGCTGCCTCATAACTGAGCTGACCAGGCGACAGCCGAAAGGCCATCCGGTCGGCCGTTTGCGCCGGGGTTCTGGCCTTTTGCTCCAAAAGCAGCCGGCTGCACAGCCCGGCAAGCAAGGGCGCCCCGGAATTTGAAATCGTATCCAAGGCCATCTCCCAGGACTGGGCAAACTCCCCTGGCCGCCACAATTGAATGCTCCGGTGCACCCCCAAAATGTGCCGAAGTGTTTCCTGCGCCAAATCCTCGCTAATGCCCATACAGGCCCCGGGAAGTTGGATGACCACCCGTGGTACGATTTGCTCGAGTAAGTGTTCGAGGCTTGCGCCCGGAACCTGCCGGGCCTGCCCGTAACGCAGCACTTCAACCAGCGGTAATACCGTGGCTGCCAAATCGAGCACATCGGCCGATTGTGCGGTCGCCTGTTGTAGTTTGTCCAGCAAAACGGACAAAACGGCTGGTATGTCGGCTTTCAATACCCGTTCCAACAGGCCGATCAATGCGCTCAGCTGATGCGTTTCCTGCAACTGCCGGTGTGTTTTTCGCGCTGCTGCGTCGGCAAGGGTGTTGCCCCATACGCTGGCCTCTATCAGCCGGATTTCGTAGTCGGGCAGCCACTGCAGTTTCCAATTTTCATGGAAACGCCCTTCTTTTTTGCCGCCGATGGCCTCTGGCGTTCCCCAGGGAATATCGAGGAGGCGCAGGCGGTGCAGCAGCTGGCTTTTCCGCAAATGGGCTGTTTCCCGCAGATCGAGTGCAAGCGATTGCGGCGCAGTATTCAGCATAAGTCGGGCGCTTTTTACCTGGGCTTCAAAATCGGCGCGCAAGGGTACCAGCGGCGTATCGGGGGGCACACCACCCAACACATCGCCAATAACCATTTGTCGCTCGATCAGTTCGTAGGTTTTTTCCCCGCCTTCGCAAAGCGCAGTAACGGCGGCTTCGCGCAGCTCTTCTATACCGGGTAATTGCGTATTGCGAAGGGTGGTGAGCGTTTCGGCTAAACGGACCGCTTCCACCACATGCGCCGGAGCGGTCGACAAGCCTTGCTCCCGAAGTAATTGGGCGGCCATGGCCAACCACTGGGTGTGCGGTTCGGCTGTTGCGGGCCGTTGCCAGAGCAACTGGTACCAGGCCGGGGCTACAACGCCGGCGCCATAGCCGCTTTGCCGGCTGAGCCGGTCGAACGACCAGGGAATCCAGGTGGTCTTGATTTTCATTTTTTTTAACCCCCGCAGCAGCGCAGCATCGGCGCTCGCTTTTATCCGGTCGGTCATGGCCAGTGCTGGCGTGTGCCAAGCCCCGCAAACGAGGGCAATTTTTCGGAAACCTTCTTTTTGAGCGCTGCGAAGGGCCTGTCGCATGTGTGCTTCCCGCAACAGGGTTTCACGGGATTCGGAAGCGCCTGTTGCTGTTTTTGCTTCCCGCAAGGCTTGCATCAATTCGAGTACAGCACTGAAAAC